>NZ_JBITEO010000018.1:0-152938 GCF_044455245.1 Streptomyces sp. NPDC051310 | reverse complement strand
CTCCGACGTGAAACGGTCACCCGTCAGCTGCATACCATCACCGGAATCACCCGCAAAACGGATGATCACCCGATCCAGACGGCGTACTTCCTTCTCGCCACCGCGCTGCGCCGTAGTGCCGCGCTGCTCCCCGACGACGGCCTCGTCGGCCTCGCCGGCGTCGTCGGCGCGCTCGGCCTCGCTACTGACCTGGCTGGTCACTGAACTGGACCTCCCTCGAGACAAGGGGCCTCCCCGCCGTCAGCGGGGGAACGCTCGGGAGACGGCCTGCCGACCGGTGCTCCCAAGGCCCACCCTACGTCCGTAAGGGTCGCCTTCCCTGGACCGCTCATATGGTGGACGTGATCGTGGGACGTCCGTTTGCCCGGACTCATCATGCTTCGTCTCCCCCAGACTCCGACGTGAACGACGCTCCCGGCTCGCCCGTTCGTCCCGGGCCGCCACTGTCAAGCCTGCCGCAGGCGATACCTCTTTTCAGGTGATTTCGAGGGACGGAGCACCGGGCATGTCAGGTGTTCAGGTAGGTCAGCACCGCCAGCACCCGCCGGTGGTCCCCGTCACTGGGCGACAGTCCGAGCTTCAGGAAGATGTTGCTCACGTGCTTCTCCACCGCACCGTCGCTCACCACGAGCTGCCGCGCGATCGCCGAGTTCGTCCGCCCCTCCGCCATCAGCCCGAGCACCTCCCGCTCGCGCGGGGTCAGACCCGCCAGGACGTCCTGCTTGCGGCTCCGCCCGAGCAGCTGCGCCACCACCTCGGGGTCCAGCGCCGTGCCGCCCCGGGCCACCCGGACCACCGCGTCCACGAACTCGCGGACCTCGGCGACCCGGTCCTTCAACAGGTATCCCACCCCGCGGCTGGTGCCGGCCAGCAGCTCCGTGGCGTACCGCTCCTCCACGTACTGCGACAGCACCAGCACCCCGATGCCCGGGTGCTCCTTGCGCAGCCGGACGGCCGCCCGCACGCCCTCGTCGGTGTGCGTCGGCGGCATGCGCACGTCCGCGACCACCACATCCGGGAGGGTCCCCTGTGCCGCGAGGTCACCGATCGTCTTGATCAGCGCCTCACCGTCCCCCACGCCCGCGACGACGTCGTGCCCCCGGTCGGTCAGCAGCCGGGTCAGTCCGTCCCTCAGCAGTACGGAATCCTCGGCGATGACCACCCGGACCCTGTCCTCCGCCACGTTCACCACGTCCCCCACGCCCCTCGTACCCCTGTCAGCCGGTCTGCTCGCCGCGATCATCGCGGCCTGCTACAGCATTCCAGCATCCGGACCGCCGTGGGCGGCCTGTGGACAACCGGTGCGACGACGCCGGCGGACCGGCGGACCGGTGGACCGGCGGACCGGTGGACCGGCGGACCGGTGGACCGGTGGAGTGGCGGACCGGCGCAGTGGCGGGGTGGTGGGGCGGCAGCCGGGCCGGGTGCCGGTAGGGCGGGGGTGCCGGCAGCGCGGAGTGGCGGCCTGGCGGCGCGGTGGACCGGTGGACCGGCGGAGTGGGGCAACAGGGGCGGAGTGGCGGCACGGCGAGCGTGGGCTGAGCGCAGCCGGGTGTCAGGAGCGGCCGCGCCAGGGCAGCTCGGCGGTGATCGCCGTCGGTCCGCCCTCCGGCGAGCTCACGGCGAGGATGCCGTCCACCGCGTCCAGCCGCTCGGCCAGCCCGGCCAGACCGGTGCCCGCGTCGACCCGCGCGCCGCCCCGGCCGTTGTCCGTCACCTGGAGCATCAGCCGGTCCTCCACCCGCCACACGTCCACCCCGGCCCGGGTGGCGCCCGCATGCTTGGAGACGTTCTGCAGCAGCTCGGAGACGGTGAAGTAGGCGATGCCCTCGATCGCCGGTGCCGGGCGGGACGGCAGGTCCACGTCGACCGTCACAGGGACGGTGCAGCGGGATGCCACCGCGGACAGCGCGGCGTCCAGGCCGCGATCGGTCAGTACGGCGGGGTGGATGCCCCGTGCCAGGTCGCGCAGCTCCTGCAGCGCCGTCTTCACCTCGCCGTGCGCCTCCTCGACCATGCGGGCCGCGGCCTGCGGGTCCTCGGTCAGCTTCTCCTTGGCGAGCCCCAAGTCCATGGCGAGTGCCACGAGCCGCGCCTGGGCACCGTCGTGCAGATCCCGCTCGATGCGGCGCAGATCGGCGGCGGCCGTGTCGATGACCACGCCACGGTCCGACTCCAGCTCCGAGACCCGCGAGGCCAGCCGGGACGGGCCCAGCAGCCCTATGACCATGAGCCGGTCGACGGTCGCCAGCCCCCGGATGACCCACGGTGTGATCAGCCAGAACGTCAGCCCGAGCAGGCTCGTCAGCACCAGCTCGAAGGGCGAGTCGAGGTAGATGCTGTGTGTCCCGTCGCTGTACAGCTGGAGCCCGTCCACACCCACGTGCATCGGGATGGTCCACTGCCACAGCGGATAGGTCAGCAGCGCCCACCCGTAGGTCCAGAAGGTCAGCGACACCGCGAAGGCGAAGACAGCCCAGGGGAGGTGTACGACCGCGTAGAGGAAGTGCCGCCAGGACACACCGCTCCTGAGCACTCCGCCGACCCACGCCATCATTCCGCCGCCACCGGAACCCTTTCCCGGCCGGCTCCGCACGGGGGCGGGGTCGGCGATCTCCGCTCCCAGGAGGTTCCGCGCCCGGGTCCGCTCCAGCGCGCCGAACCCGCGGCACATCGCCAGTGCGCCGGCGAGCACCGGTATGCCCAGGAAGGTCACCAGCAGCCCGGCGCCGAGCGACGCCATGGTGACGGCGACGGAGAAGTAGAAGACGCTGAGCGGAAGGCCGAGCAGCAGGTAGGCGAACTCACGCCAGGTGCGGGCCTCGAGCGGCGCGCGGAGCGCGGCGGGGAGGCGGCGGTGCCGGGTGGTACCCGGTCCATAAGCCATGGCCATTGCTTGGTCCGTCCGTTTCTGCCGGGTGAGCTGAGCTGGGATCGGCTGGGGTGGTGGCGTCGTGTCTCCAGGCTGCCGGTTCCGCACCCAGCCCCACCATGAGGACCGTTGCCGTCTCGACCGGGGGTTTTCCCTACCGCCGGGCCGCAGGCAGGCCGGGGCGACAGGCGACAGGCGGCCGGGTTGCCGTCCGCCGTTCACCGTCTGCCGACTGCCGACTGCCGTCTGCCGACTGCCGACTGCCGACAAAGGTGTGGTGCGCGGACCGTCCGGCTGCCCGCGCCGATTGGCCGGACGGCCGGACGACAGGCGGAGCTAGCGCGCCGCCGGGTGGGCGGCCTCCCGGCGGCGCCAGGGGAGCTCGGCGGTGACCGTCGTCGGTCCGCCGGCCGGGGAGTCCAGCACGAACAGCCCGTCGACCGCTCCCAGCCGTTCCGCAAGGCCCGCCATGCCGGTTCCGCCGTCGAGCCGGGCACCGCCCTGCCCGTCGTCCGTCACCTGTATCAGCAGCCGGTCGTCCGACCGCCACACGTCGACGGCGGCCGCACGGGCCCGGGAGTGTTTGGAGACGTTCTGGAGGAGCTCCGAGACGGTGAAGTAGGCGATGCCTTCCATCGCCTCGGCGGGCCGCTCGGGCAGGTCGACGGTGACGCGGACGGGAACCGTGCAGCGCGAGGCCACCGCGGACAGCGCGGCGTCCAGCCCCCGGTCGGTCAGTACGGCGGGGTGGATGCCCCGCGCCAGGTCGCGCAGCTCCTGGAGGGCCAGCTTCACCTCCCCGTGCGCCTCGTCGACCATCGCGGCGGCCGCCTCCGGGTCCTCCAGAAGCTTCTCCTTGGCCAGGCCCAGGCTCATCGCGAGCGCCACGAGCCGCGCCTGGGCGCCGTCGTGCAGGTCGCGCTCGATGCGCCGCAGATCGGCTGCGGCCGTGTCGATGACCACGCTGCGGTCCGACTCCAGCTCGGTGACCCGCCGCTCCAGCTCGTCGGAGGGCGCCAGCAGGCTGCGTACCAACGCCCGGTCCACGGTGGTCAGCCCCCGCGTGATGTAACCGAGCACCGGCCACAGCACCACCACCGCCACCAGCGTCACGGCGAACGTCAGGATGCCCCAGGGCAGCCGGATGAAGCCGTACAGCATCGTCCGCCAGGCCACCGGGTCCTTCAGCCCCGTCCACAACCAGGGGAAGAAGCCCGCACCCAGCCGGTGCGGCAGCGGGCTGGGCTCCTCGATCCGCACGCCCAGCAGTGCCCTCGCCCTCGCCCGCTCCAAGCGGCCGAGCTGCCGCGCGCCCGCGAGGCCGGCCGCGAGCAGCGGCAGGCCCACGACGGTGACCGACAGACCCACGCCGACGCTCACCGTGAGTACCACGTAGATGAAGCCGATCAGCGCCATCGGGAAGTCGGTCAGGAGGTGCGCGACCTCTTTCCAGGCCTGTCGGCCGAAAGCCATGCGTGCGGTCATGTGACACAGCCTGCCTGCGGCCACCGGCGCGGCGCCATGGGGTTCGTAGGTGGGATGAAGTAGGGCTATCCCCACCTGAAGTGCGGCACGGCTGATCGGTGTCCGAGGCCAGGGCCTAGACTCCCGTGCGTACGGAACGCATAAGCATCACGCCGCGCGGCAGGGAGCGAGGGACACGGATATGCCGGAGACGACCGCATCGACCGTACTCGCCGTCGACTATTTCGAGAGTTACTCGGTCGTAGGCCTGCTCGCGCTGATCGGCGTGCTGTTCGTGGCCGTCGCCTTCGCGGCCGGACGGCTGCTGCGGCCGGTGGTGCCGACGCAGGAGAAGATGCTCACCTACGAGTGCGGCGTCGATCCGGTGGGCGAGGGCTGGGCCCACACCCAGGTCCGCTACTACGTCTACTCTTTTCTGTACGTCATCTTCGCCGTCGACTCCATCTTCCTGTTCCCGTGGGCGACGGTCTTCGCAGCGCCGGGGTACGGCGCCACGACGCTGGTCGAGATGTTCATCTTCCTCGGCTTCCTCGCCGTAGGACTGCTCTACGCGTACAAGAAGGGCGTCCTGACATGGACGTAACCCCTGTCGACCTCCCGGAGCCGAAGAGGCTCGGAGCTCTCTCCCGGCTCGCGCCCGAGCCGATGAAGGTGGTCCTGAACTGGGGCCGCCGCTACAGCCTGTGGGTCTTCAACTTCGGGCTCGCCTGCTGCGCCATCGAGTTCATCGCGGCCTCCATGGCGCGGCACGACTTCATCCGCCTCGGCGTGATCCCGTTCGCGCCCGGACCGCGCCAGGCCGACCTCATGGTCGTCTCGGGCACGGTGACCGACAAGATGGCCCCGGCCGTGAAGCGGCTCTACGAGCAGATGCCGGAGCCGAAGTACGTCATCTCCTTCGGCGCCTGCTCCAACTGCGGTGGGCCCTACTGGGACTCCTACTCCGTCACCAAGGGCGTGGACCAGATCATTCCGGTCGACGTGTACGTCCCGGGCTGCCCGCCGCGGCCCGAGGCGCTCCTCCAGGGCATCCTCAAGCTCCAGGAGAAGATCGCCCGCGAGTCGCTGGGTGAGCGGTACGGCCACGGACGTTCCTCCGTCGCGGAGCTGCGCAGCGGCCTGGTGCCCCCGCCCTCCCCGTCGTCCGCCCCTCCGTCGTCCGCTCCCTCCCCTTCCACCTCGCCGTCGTCCTCGCCGGGAGGTACGGCGTGACCGCCTACGACCGTCTCCCCGAAGGTGTCGCCGAGCTGTTCGGTGAGCAGGCCACCGCCGAGCACGCGTACGACCTGCTGACGGTCGACGTCCCGGCCGCCTCGTGGATCACCGCGCTGGAAACCGCCCGGGACGAGCTCGGCTGCACCTACTTCGACTGGCTGAGCGCGGTCGACGAACCGGCGACGGGCTTCCGTGTCTGCGCGCACCTGGTCGCCCTGGAGGGCCGGCAGGTGCGACGGCTGATGCTGCGCACGACCGTTCCGCACGACGCCCCGGTGCTGCCGACCGCCATCGGGGTGTACGCGGGAGCGGCCTGGCACGAGCGCGAGACGTTCGAGATGTTCGGCGTCCGCTTCGAGGGCCACCCGAACCTGGTCCATCTCCTCCTCCCGGAGAACTTCGAGGGCAATCCCCTCCGCAAGGACTTCGTGCTGGCCGCCCGCGTCGCGAAGGCGTGGCCGGGCGCGAAGGAGCCGGGCGAGTCGGAGCACGGCGGCCCCAAGCGCCGCCAGATGCTGCCCCCCGGCGTCCCCGACCCGAACGAGTGGGGCCCCCTCAAGGGCCAGCTCCCGCCCGCCCCGGCCCGCCCGGCCCGGGAACGCCCCGCTCGGGCCGCGGCCGGAGACCGCCCGGTACGCCGTGCCCGTACGGCCGCCGAGGGCTCGGCGAGCCAGGCACCGGACGCTCCGGCGGCACCGGCCCGCCGCGCCCGTACGGCCGCCGAGGGCTCGGCGAGCCAGGCACCCGCGCGCCGGGCGCGTTCCGCGAGCGAGGGTTCGGCGAGCCAGGCCCCGCAGGCCCCGGCCGAGGCGACCACGGCACCCCCGCGGCGCACTCGCAGCACGGACGCTCCCTGGAACAACCCGCGCCCCGCCTTCGAGGACACCCCGGAGCCGCCGAGGCCGGCCCCGGAGCCCCCCGCTACCGAGCCCCCCGCTCCCGAGTCCCCGGCTTCCGAGCCCCCCGCCTCCGGCACGGAAGACCGGAACGACACGGGCGGCACCAGCACCACGGACAGCCCGAGCAGCCCCGACGCCCCGGGCGGCACCAGCACCACGGACAGCCCGAGCAGCCCCGACGCCCCGGGCGGCACCAGCACCACGGACAGCCCGAGCAGCCCCGACGCCCCGAGCGGCACGGACGGCTCACCGGCCGACGGCCCCGGCACCGACGCACAGCGACGACCTGAAGGAGACGCGTGAACGACGCACTCGACGTCGCCCTCCGGCTGCTCGTCGTCTTCGGCGTGTTCCTCGTCCTGCCGCTGGTGGTGGGGCAGACCGAGCACAAGGTCATGGCGCACATGCAGGGCCGCCTCGGCCCGATGTACGCCGGCGGCTTCCACGGCTGGGCGCAGCTCGTCGCGGACGGCGTGAAGTTCGCGCAGAAGGAGGACGTGGTCCCGGCGAACGCCGACCGCCGCATCTTCCAGCTCGCCCCGGCCGTCGCCCTGCTCCCGTACCTGCTCGTGCTGGTCGCCATCCCGGTCGGCCCCAGCGAGGGGGCGGTGGGCGTACTCGTCGACGCGGGCATCTTCTTCGTGCTCGCCGTCATGGGGATCGGCGTGCTCGGCTCGCTCATGGCGGGCTGGGCGTCCGCGAACAAGTTCTCCCTCCTCGGCGGACTGCGCACCGCCGCCCAGCTGCTCGCGTACGAGCTGCCCATGCTGCTCGCCGCCGCGTCCGTCGCCATGGCGGCGGGCACCGTGTCGCTCCCCGGCATCGTCAACGCCTTCGAGTGGTGGTGGCTGCCGTGGCAGATCGTCGGCGCGCTGGTCTTCTTCGTCGCGGGCCTCGCCGAGCTGCAGCGGCCCCCGTTCGACATGCCGGTCGCCGACTCCGAGATCATCTTCGGCGCGTACACGGAGTACACCGGCCTGCGCTTCGCGCTCTTCCTGCTCGCCGAGTACGCGGGCATCGTGGTGCTGTGCGGTCTGACCACCGTCCTCTTCCTCGGCGGGTGGCACGGCCCGTTCGGCGCCGAGGGCCTCGGCTGGGTCTGGACCCTGCTGAAGACGGCCGTCCTGGCCTTCATCGTGATCTGGCTGCGCGTGAGCTACCCGCGGCTGCGCGAGGACCAGCTGCAGAAGCTCGCCTGGACCACGCTCGTCCCGCTCGCCCTCGCCCAGATCGCCCTCACCGGCATCGTCAAGGTGGTGAACCCGTAACCATGGCCCCGATCCCGGGATCCGGCCTCGCCAAGGGCCTGGCCGTCACCCTCCGCACGATGACGAAGAAGAGCCACACCGCGCAGTACCCGGACGCCCAGCCCGAGCTGCCGCCGCGCACCCGCGGCGTGATCGGGCTGTTCGAGGAGAACTGCACGGTCTGCATGCTCTGCGCGCGTGAGTGCCCCGACTGGTGCATCTACATCGACTCCCACAAGGAGACGATCCCCGCCGCCACGCCCGGCGGCCGCGAGCGCAGCCGCAACGTGCTCGACCGGTTCGCCATCGACTTCGCGCTGTGCATGTACTGCGGCATCTGCATCGAGGTGTGTCCTTTCGACGCGCTGTTCTGGTCCCCGGAGTTCGAGTACGCGGAGACGGACATCCACGAGCTCACCCACGAGCGCGACAAGCTCCGCGAGTGGATGTGGACGGTCCCGGAGCCGCCCGCGCTCGACCCCGGCGCCGAGGAGCCCAAGGAGATCGCCGCCGCCCGCAAGGCCGCGGAGAAGCTCGCCGCGGCCCGGGCCACGGAGCCCGCCGCCGCTGCGGAGCCCGCCCCGGCCTCGGAGCCCGCCCCGCCCGCCGGGCCGGCCGCGACCGCCCAGGCCGATGGATCCGCTGCCCCTGAAGCCCCCGAAACCCCCGACACCCCTGACGCCCCCGGCGCCGGCCAGGCGCGGCGACCGGCCGAGGGAGGCAGCGAGTGAGCCTCGCCGCATCCCACGGCTTCCTGTCGCCCACCGGCGTGGAGATCGCCTTTCTCCTCGTCGGCATCGTCACCCTCGGCGCGGCCGTCGTCACGGTCACCACCAAGCAGCTGGTGCACGCCGCCCTGTGGCTGGTGGTCGCGCTCGGCGGCCTCGCCGTCGAGTACCTGCTGCTGACGGCGGAGTTCGTCGCCTGGGTCCAGGTCCTGATCTACGTCGGTTCCGTCGTCGTTCTGCTCCTCTTCGGCCTCATGCTCACCAGGGCGCCGATCGGCCGGTCCCCGGACGCGGACTCGGGCAACCGCCCGGCCGCCCTCGTGGTGGCCGTCGCCTCCGCCGCCGCGCTCGTGTGGGTGGTCGTCGACGCGTTCCGCACCACCTGGATCGATCTCGACGGTCCCGCCCAGGGGTCCACCAAGGTGTCCGGCACGATCCTCTTCCGGCACTGGGTGCTGCCCTTCGAGGCACTGTCGGTGCTCCTGCTCGCGGCCCTGGTCGGCGCGATCGTCCTGTCCCGCAAGGACCGGGCGGCCGACCACGCCGACGGCAACGTCCGGAAGGGACAGCGCTGATGCATCTCGCCTATCCCGCGGTGCTCGCCGTCCTGCTCTTCTGCACGGGGCTGTACGGGGTGCTCGCCCGCCGCAACGCGATCCTGGTCCTGATGTCCGTCGAGCTGATGCTCAACGCCGTCAACCTGAACCTGGTCGCCTTCGACGTCTGGCTCCGCGACACCCTGCACGCCGGCCAGGCGCTCACCCTCTTCACCATCGCCATCGCGGCCGCCGAGATCGGCATCGGCCTGGCGATCGTCCTGATGGTCTACCGCAACCGCGGCACCTCGGACATCGACAAGCTCCGCGACAACGCCGAGACCGCGGGCGCCGACGACGCCCCGGGCCCCGACGAGAAGGCCGAGGCCACCGCGTGACCACGACGACCCTCGCCGTTCTCGTCCCCCTCCTTCCGTTCCTCGGCGCCGCCGGCGGACTGCTGCTCGGCCGGACCGCCCCCGGCTTCGTCCGGCCGCTGGCCGTCCTGCCGACCCTCGCCGCCTTCGTGCTCGCCGTCCTCGTCGCCGTACGCCAGGGCGGCGGCCGCGCGATCGACGCCGCCACCCAGCTCACCCCGACCGGCTCGGTCCCCATCGACCTCGCCCTGCACATCGACGGCTTCGCGGCCCTCACCGCCGTCCTCGTCGGCCTGGTCGCCTCCTGCGTGCAGATCTACTCGACGGGCTACCTCCGCGACGACCCGCGCTACCCCTCCTACGCCGCGCTGGTCTCCCTCTTCACCGCGGCGATGCTGCTGGTCGTCTACTCCGGCGACCTCATGGTGCTGCTGGTCGGCTGGGAGATCATGGGCATCTGCTCGTACTTCCTGGTCGGCCACTACTGGGAGACCCCCGAGGCGCGTGCCGCCTCCCTGAAGGCGTTCCTGGTCACCAAGCTCGGCGACGTGCCGTTCCTCATCGGCCTGTTCGCGCTGGCCGCCGACGCCGGCACGTTCCGGATCACCGGGATCCTCGGCGCCGTCGCCGCCGGGGGCATCGACCACCCGACGCTGGTGGCGCTGCTCCTCCTCGCCGGTGTGGCGGGCAAGTCGGCGCAGTTCCCGCTGCACACCTGGCTGCCCGACGCGATGGCCGGCCCGACGCCGGTCTCCGCGCTGATCCACGCCGCCACGATGGTCGCCGCCGGTGTCTACTTCGTGGCCCGTCTCCTCCCCGTCTTCGCCGCCTCCGCCGCCGCCCTGACCGTGCTCGCCGTGATGGCCGCGGTGACGATGGTCGGATCGGGGCTCGCCGCCCTCGCGCAGGACGACATCAAGCGCGTCCTCGCGTACTCCACCATCGGCCAGCTCGGCTACATGTCGGGTGCCCTGGCCGTCGGCGACCGTGGCGCGGCCGTCTTCCACCTCCTGTCGCACGGCGCCTTCAAAGCGCTGCTGTTCCTCGCCGCCGGCGTGATCATCCACGCAGCGGGCACCAACTCCCTGGCCGCCATGTCCCGCATGCGGGGCCTGGCCGCCCGGATCCCCGACGCGTACTGGACGATGACCGTCGCCCTGCTCGCGCTCGCCGCGATCCCGCCGTTCGCCGGCTTCTTCTCCAAGGAAGCCGTGCTGGTGGCGGCCGAGCACACGGCCCTCGGCGACCGGTCCGTCGCCCCGGCCGGCGCGGGCTGGATCGTCCTCGTCTCCGGACTGCTGACCGCCCTCCTCACCGCCGCGTACGCGACGCGCCTGTGGCTGCTGGCCTTCCGCGGCCGTGGCGCCGACGCCCCCGACCACGGCAGGCAGCCGGTCGCCATGAACGCCGTCCTGTGGGTGCTCGCCGTCCCCTCCCTCGCCTTCGGCGTGGCCGTCGTCCGGCTGGACGACTGGTTCGACGGCCACGCGCTGACCCCCACCGTCACCACCGCCGTGCTCGGCACGGGCATCGCCCTCGTCGGCGGGCTGGTCACCTACGCCGCCTGGCACCACACCAGGGCGAGGGCCGCGCGCACCGAACTCGGCGCGGTCGCCGCCCACCCGGAGAGCGAGCCCGCCGTGTCCGAGGCGGAGGCGATCGCCACGCACACCCCCGCCTACGGCGACATCGCGGCGGCCCCCGACCCCGCCGACCCCGGTCGACTGCTCCTCGGCCCGCTGCACGGCCCCGCCGCCGCCGGCTTCCGCCTCGACGCCGTCTACTCCGCCCTCTTCGTCCGCCCCGTACGAGCTGCCGCCTCCCTGGTGAGCTTCCTCGACCGCGAGGTCGTCGAGACGTACGTGCGCGGCGCGGGCAGCGGCACGAACCTGCTCGGGCGGGCCGTGCGCCGCGCCCAGACGGGCAACGTGCAGACCTACCTGAGCGTCCTGCTGGCCGGCTCCGTCGTCCTGGCGATCGCCGCCGTCGTCATTGCCAACGTCAACGCCGGGTCGTGAACCGTGATCGATATCAGCGCATCCGTGATGCAGTTCCTCCTCGCGTTCATCGTCGTCGCCCCGCTCGCCGGCGCCGTCGCGGCCCTCCTGCCCGCCCCGCCCGGGCTGAAGGGGAAGTCGCCCGACCAGGCCGTGCTGCGCCACGGCGTGACCGTGACGGGCGCCGTCCTCGTCGCCGCGGTTGTCCTCACACTGGGCTTCGACCACGACCAGCCGTCGAGGATGCAGGCCACGACGGACATCAGCTGGATCCCGGCACTGGACGTGCGGATCCACCTCGGTGTCGACGGCATCTCCCTCCCCCTCCTGGTCCTGACCGCGCTGCTGACCTTCCTGTGCGCGCTGTACAGCTACTTCAAGCTGCCCGCGGGCCCCTCCCCGAAGGCGTTCGTCGCGCTGCTGCTCGTCCTCGAGTCCGGCACGCTGGCGACCTTCGCCGTCCTCGACCTGCTGCTGTTCTTCCTGGCCTTCGAGATGGTGCTCATCCCGATGTACTTCCTCATCGCCCGCTGGGGCGGCGAGGGGCGGCGCCAGGCCGCCTGGCGGTTCATCCTCTACACGCTGCTCGGCTCGGTCGTCATGCTGCTCGGCCTGCTCCTCGTCGGACTGAAGGCCGGCACCTTCGACATGGTGGCACTCGCCACTGACAACGGCCGGGACATCAGCACGTCCGTGCAGGTCATCGCCGTTCTCGCGATCGGCATCGGGCTCGCGGTGAAGACCCCGATGTGGCCGCTGCACAGCTGGCTGCCGGACGCCCACACCGCCGCCCCCACCGTCGGCTCCGTCCTCCTCGCCGGTGTGCTGCTGAAGATGGGTACGTACGGATTCGTCCGGATCGTCCTTCCGATCACCCCCGACGGCATGCACACCTTCGCGCCGTACCTCGCCGCCTTCGCGGTCGCCGGCATCATCTACGGCTCCCTCGCCTGCCTCGCCCTCGCCAGGACCGGGGCCAAGGGCGACCTCAAGCGCCTGATCGCGTACTCCTCCGTCGGCCACATGGGCTTCGTGCTGCTGGGCATCGCGACCATGACGCCCACCGGGGTCAACGGCGCGCTCTTCGCCAACATCGCCCACGGCCTGATCACGGGCCTGCTCTTCTTCCTGGTCGGCGCGATCAAGGACCGGTACGGCACCGCCGACCTCGACACCCTCGCCGGAGCCACCGGCGCCGCGCTCTACGGCCGCGCGCCGCGCCTCGGCGGTCTGCTCGCCTTCGCCGCCGTCGCCTCCCTCGGCCTGCCCGGCCTCGCCGGCTTCTGGGGCGAGATGCTCGCCCTGTTCGGGGCGTTCGACCCGGCCGAGGGCCTCAGCCGCCCGGCGTTCCTCACCTTCATGGCCATCGGCGCCTTCGGCACGCTGCTGACCGCCGCGTACCTCCTCGTCGTCGTCCGCCGCGTCTGCATGGGCGCCCGCCCCGCCGACGACGGGCCGCCGCTCGCCGACATCCAGACGTACGAGTTCGCCGCCTGGACCCCGCTGGCCGTCCTCACCGTCCTCGCCGGCCTCTGGCCCGCGGTCCTCCTCGGCCTCACCGACCCGGCCGTGCAGAAGCTCCTCGCAGGAGGCAAGTCGTGACCGCCGCAGCCGCGAGCACCGCCACCACGGACACCGCAGCCGACCTCGTCCAGTCCGTCGACTGGGCCGCCGTCGCGCCGCCGACCATCGCCGCCGTCGTCGGCCTGGTCGTGCTCGTCGCCGACCTGTTCGTACCGAAGGAGCGCCGCCGGGTCCTCGGGTGGATCTCGATCGCCGGCCTCGCCGCCGCGCTCGCCGCCCTGGCCCCGCTGCGCAAGGGCGACCGGTCCACCTTCTGCCTCACCACCGACCCCGGCGCGTGCAGCTACACCGCCGACCACTTCACCCTCGTCATCCAGCTCCTGGTGCTCGGCGGAGCCCTGCTCACCGCCCTGCTGTCGCTGACGGACACCGAGGAGAAGCTCCCCGCCGGAGAGTTCTGGTTCCTGCTGCTCTCCTCCGCCGCCGGTGCTGCCCTGCTGCCCGCGTCACGGGACCTGGCGACCCTCGTCGTCGCCCTGGAGGTCGCCTCCCTGCCGGCGTTCGCGCTTGTCGGCCTCAAGCGCGGCGACCGCATGTCCGGCGAAGCCGCGCTGAAGTTCTTCCTCTCCTCCGTCACCGCGACCGCCGTGTCGCTGCTCGGCGTCAGCTTCGTGTACGCCTCGACCGGCACGCTGCACCTGACCGAGATCGCCCAGAGCCTGGACGACACCCCGGCCCAGCTCGCGACCCTGGCCAAGGCCGGCGTCGTGCTCACCCTGGTCGGCTTCGCCTTCAAGACCGCCGCCGTCCCGTTCCACTTCTGGGTGCCCGACACCTACGTGGGCGCTCCGCTGCCGGTCGCCGCGTACCTCTCCGTCGTCGGCAAGGCGGTCGGCTTCACCGGCCTGATCCTGGTGACCGTCATCGCCTTCCCGTCGTACGCCGACGTCTGGGGCCCGGCCCTGTCGGTGCTGGCCGCGCTGACCATGACCGTCGGCAACGTCGCCGCGCTGCGGCAGGTCTCCACGCGCGCGTGGAGCGCGGTCCGGCTGCTGGCCTGGTCCTCCGTGGCGCAGGCCGGGTACCTCCTGGTGCCGATCGCGGCCGCCGCGTACTCCAGCGACGACCAGATCGGCGCCACCGTCTCGTACGCCCTGATGTACGCCGTCGTGAACCTCGGCGCCTTCGCCGTCGCCGCGCTGGTCGCCCGGACGCACCCGCTCAACCGCGTCTCCGACTACCGGGGCCTGTACGCGGCCCGGCCGGGCACCGCCCTGGCCATGGGCTTCTTCCTGCTGTGCCTGGCCGGCCTGCCGCCCGGCATCATCGGTCTGTTCGCCAAGGTCACCGTCTTCCAGACCGCGGTCGACGCGGGCCTGGGCTGGCTGGCGGTCGTCATGGGCCTCAACGTCGTGATCGCCCTGTACTACTACCTGCAGTGGACGGCGGTCCTCTTCCGTGCCCCCGAGGCCCCGGCCGAGGCCGACGTGGCGCGCCGTGCCGCCGGGCCCGCGCCGCTGGTCCTCGCCATCGGGCTGGCGACCGTCGCGGGCGTGGCGCTGTCCGGCTACCCCCAGCTGGTGCTGCGGTTCACCGCGGCCACCCTGTTCTGATCCCCCCCTTCGAGGAGTACGACCGTGCTGAGCGGTTTCAAGGACTTCATCCTGCGCGGCAACGTCATCTCCATGGCCATCGGTCTGGCCGTCGGCGCCGCCTTCACGGCGGTCGTCACCGCCTTCAGCAACGCGTTCATCGCGCCGCTCATCGGCCTCGCCACCGGTTCCGTGGGCGACTTCAGCAAGGCGTACTTCACGGTCGAAGGGGCGAGGTTCCCCTACGGCCTGTTCATCAGCGCCGCCCTGGCCTTCGTGATCACGGCGGCCGTGCTCTACTTCTGCGTCGTCGTGCCCATGATGAAGATCCAGAGCCGCTTCAAGCGGGACGAGCCCTTCGACATCAAGGCGGCGCTGCGCGACTGCCCCCGCTGCTACGGGGAGATCCCGGCCGTCGCCACCCGCTGCCGCCACTGCACCAGCGAGGTGGAGCCGCTGCCGGAGGCGCTGGAGAAGGCCGGGCTGCCGCGCCCGCGCTGAGTCTCGTCTCACCCGGACGGACCGGCGCCGACGGCGCCCCGCCCCACCGGTGCGAGGGAACCCGCCACTCCCGCCTGGCGTTGACCAGGAGGGGAGGGTCCACTGGACGGTGGACTGGGACCAGTACCAGCAAGGGTTCCCCTGCCGCACCACTTGGAGGGCGTACCGTGCACCGCCGGCACAATGGGCTGAGGACCGCCGTACTCCTCGGGGGACTGTCCGCACTCATCATCCTCATCGGCAGTCTCTTCGGGCGTACGGGCCTGATCGTCGCGCTTGTCGTGGCGCTCGGCACCAACGCGTACGCGTACTGGAACAGCGACAAGCTCGCGCTGCGCGCCATGCGGGCCCGCCCGGTGAGCGAGTTCCAGGCGCCGCAGCTGTACCGGATGGTGCGTGAGCTGTCGACCCAGGCGCGCCAGCCCATGCCGCGGCTGTACATCTCGCCGACGCAGGCCCCCAACGCCTTCGCGACCGGCCGCAACCCGCGCAACGCCGCCGTCTGCTGCACCGAGGGCATCCTGCAGATGCTCGACGAGCGCGAGCTGCGCGGTGTGATCGGCCACGAGCTCAGCCACGTCTACAACCGGGACATCCTGATCTCCTCGGTCGCCGGCGCCCTCGCCTCCGTGATCATGTTCCTGGTGAACTTCGCCTGGCTGATCCCGGTGGGCCGCTCGGACGACGACGAGGGTCCCGGGCTGCTGGGCATGCTCCTGATCATGATCCTCGGCCCGCTCGCCGCGTCCCTCATCCAGCTCGCCATCAGCCGCTCCCGCGAGTACGAGGCGGACGCCGCGGGTGCCCAGCTCACCGGTGACCCGCTCGCCCTGGCCACCGCGCTGCGCAAGCTGGAGGCGGGCACCAAGCGGCTGCCGCTGCCCCCGGAGCCGAGGATCGAGACCGCGAGCCACATGATGATCGCCAACCCGTTCCGTCCCGGCCGGGGGTTCACCAGGATGTTCTCCACCCACCCGCCGATGGCGGAACGTATCGCCCGGCTCGAAGAAATGGCAGGTCGCCGCCCTTGAAAACGATCCTGAACCTCATATGGCTGGTGCTGAGCGGCTTCTGGCTCTTCCTCGGCTACCTCGCGGCCGGTCTGCTGCTCTGCATCACCGTCATCGGCATCCCCTTCGGCATCGCCGCGTTCCGCGTCGGCCTGTACGCCCTGTGGCCCTTCGGCCAGACGGTGGTGGACCGCCGTGACGCGGGGGCCGCGTCCTGCGTCGGGAACGTCCTGTGGCTGGTCCTCGCGGGCTGGTGGCTCGCGCTCGGCCACATCGTCACCGGGATCCTCCTGTGCGTCACGATCATCGGCATCCCGCTCGGCATCGCGAACTTCAAGCTGATCCCCGTCTCGCTGCTGCCGCTGGGCAAGGAGATCGTTCCCACGGACCGGCCGTTCGCCAGCCGTTGAGCTGCGGCGTCCGGCCGGCACCGGCGATTGTCAGTGCCGTGGTCCACCATGAAGGCATGACGGATCAGGTGCACGCACACGAGCCCGGGCGGCCGGTCACGCCGCCCGCCCGTCCGGCGCGCGCACGGCCGATACGGCCGATCCCGCCGATACGGCCGCGCCGCGCGTCCCTCGCCGGCTAGCCACGCCGGACCGCGTACAGCACAGCCCCCGCAGTCAGCACCGCCGCGCCCGCCAGGACGGACGAGACGGGCAGGGCGAAGGCGAGCAGCAGGCACCCCGCCAGGCCCGCCGCCGCCAGGACCCGGGCGGTGCCCAGCGTCCACGCCGAGGCGTTGGCGATCGCGTAGTAGGCGAGCACCGCGAAGGACGAGAAGCCGATCGCCCCGCGCACGTCCGCCGTCGCCGCCACCACCGCGACGACGGCCCCGACCGCCAGTTCCGCGTGGTGCGGCACCTGGTAGCGGGGATGGACGGCGGCGAGGGCCTTCGGCAGATGGCCGTCACGGGCCATCGCCAGCGTCGTACGGGACACCCCGAGGATCAGCGCCAGCAGCGAGCCCAGCGCCGCCACCGCCGCGCCCGCCCGCACCACCGGCACCAGCCAGCCGGCGCCCGCCGCCCGCGCCGCCTCGGCGAGCGGCGCCGCAGCCGCGGCCATGTCCCGCGCGCCCAGCACCGACAGGACGGAGACCGCCACGGACAGGTACACCACGAGCGCGATGCCCAGCGCCAGGGGAACCGCCCGCGGGATCGTCCGCGCCGGGTCCCGCACCTCCTCGCCCAGCGTGGCGATCCGCGCGTACCCCGCGAAGGCGAAGAACAGCAGCCCCGCCGCCTGGAGCACCCCGCCCGCCGTCACGTCCCCCGCCGGCTCCAGCCGCCCGAAGTCCGCCGTGCCCGACCCCAGGGAGGAGACGACCAGCGCCGCCAGGACCGCCAGGACCACCGCCACGACGGCGCGGGTCAGCCACGCCGACTTCTGCACACCGGCGTAGTTCACGGCGGTCAGCGCCACCACCGCCGCGACGGCCACCGCGTGCGCCTGCTCCGGCCAGACGTAGGCACCGACCGTCAGGGCCATCGCCGCACAGGAGGCGGTCTTCCCGACGACGAAGCCCCACCCCGCCAGAAAGCCCCAGAAAGGCCCCAGCCGTTCGCGGCCGTACACATAGGTGCCGCCCGAAGCCGGGTAGCGGGCGGCCAGCCGGGCCGACGCCATGGCGTTGCAGTACGCCACCGCCGCGGCGAGCGCGAGCCCGAGCAGCAGCCCGCTGCCGGCCGCCCCGGCGGCCGGGCCCGGCGCGACGAAGACACCGGCTCCCACCATCGAGCCCAGCCCGATGACCACCGCGTCGAAGACCCCGAGCGACCGCCGCAACTCCCTTGCCATGCGCGGCACCCTACTGAGGCCCGCAACCACTGATCGCACCGCGGGCGTCCTCCAGGACAACACCGTACGAAAGGCAGGTTCACGGCATGAGCATCATCAGCTGGATCGTCCTCGGGCTGCTGGCCGGGGTCATCGCCAAGATCCTGCTCCCGGGCCGGGACCCGGGCGGCCTGATCGGCACGACCCTCATCGGCATCGCGGGCGCCTTCGTCGGCGGGTGGCTGTCGGCGCGCTACCTGGACCGCCCCATCACCAACGAGTTCTACGACGGCGCCACCTGGGCCGCGGCCATCGGCGGCTCGCTGGTCCTGCTGATCGTCTACCGGATCCTGTTCGGCCACTCCCGCTCGCGCTGACGCGCCGGGGTCAGGCCCGTCTCCCGCAGGGTGACGTTCAGCCGGCCCGACACCAGTCCCACCGCCGGGTCGGCCGTGCCCGGATACACCTTCGGCACACCGTGGTAGGCGAAGCGCGACGGCCCGCCGAAGACGAACAGGTCCCCGGACGCCAGCTCCACGTCCGTGTACGGCCGCCCCCGCGTCCCCGGGTTGCCGAACCGGAAGACGCAGCGGTCGCCGACGCTCAGCGACACCACCGGAGCACCGGACCGCTCCTCCTTGTCCTGGTGCATGCCCATCCTGGCGCCGCCCTCGTAGAAGTTGACCAGGGCGGTGTCCGGGGCGTAGCCGTCATGGCCGCCGCCGTCCCCGTACGCCTCCCGCAGCGCCGCCCTGCCGAGGTCCCCCAGCCAGTCGGGAAACGCCGCCACGCGCGCGCCGTTCACGTCGTCGGCGGTGCGGCTGTAGCGGTACGGCTGCCAGTGCCAGCCCACGCACACCGTGCGAACGGACATCACGCCGCCGCCCGGCAGCACCGTCCGCCGCATCGGCACCGGCCCGCGCGCCCACTCCCGGCACGCCTCGACCAGGGCACGCTGCCGCTCCACGGACAGCCACCCCGGTACGTGCACCGCTCCCGGGGCGACCTCGCTCCGCTCACGCGCGGCCCGGAACGGCTCCGCCGGGAACAGCCCGGCCGCGAACGGCCCTTCGGTCATGGGGCGAGGACCCCCTGCATCCCCGGGGCCCCCGGCAGTCCCAGGGCCCCCTCCAGCCCCAGCAGCCGCTCCTTGCGCTCCAGTCCTCCCGCGTAACCGCGCAGCGCCCCGTCGGCCCCGATGACCCGATGGCACGGCCGCACGACCAGCAGCGGATTGCGCCCGATCGCGGTGCCGACGGCCCGCACCCCCGCGCCCGGCGCTCCCACGCGCGCGGCGATCTCCCCGTACGTCACGGTCTCGCCGTACGGGATGTCCTCCAGCGCCCGCCACACCCGCCGCTGGAACTCCGTACCGGCCCGGTCGGCACACGGAATGTCGAAACGCGTCAGCCGGCCGGCGAAGTACGCGGCGAGCTGTCCGGCGATCTCCTCGAACGCCTCCGGGGCGTGCCGCCACCCCTCCCGGACGACCGCGCCGCCCTTCTGCCCCGGCAGCGAGAGCGAGGCCAGCAGCGTCCCGTCGGACGTGGCCTCGCCGGCCAGCAGCATCTCGCCGAGCGGACCCCCGACGTACGCGTACACCGTCATGGCTGGTCCTGCCTTCCCTCACGCTCCATCGTCCCTGCCCCGCCCCACCAGTCTCCGCTGCCCGGCCACCGAGGGCTGGCGGGATCCGGACATGAAGCCTGAGGAGTGCCCGGCGCGGGAACGGGCGGGGGCGGACCGGCCGCCGGCGGCCGCGTCCGCCCCCGATCCGCCCGTCGGCGGGTCACGCGCGGCCGCGCCTCACCCGCGTCACCGGCGCCGAGGAGCGGGGGTCACCGGTAGTTCACGAACTGCAGGGCGAAGTCGAAGTCCTGCTGCTTCAGCAGCGCGATCACGGCCTGCAGGTCGTCCCGGCTCTTCGAGCTGACCCGCAGCTCGTCGCCCTGCACCTGCGCCTTGACGCCCTTGGGGCCCTCGTCGCGGATGATCTTCGCCACCTTCTTGGCGTTCTCCTGGGAGATGCCCTCCTGGATCGACGCGAAGATCTTGTACTCCTTGCCGGACAGCTGCGGCTCACCGGCTTCCAGGGCCTTCAGCGAGATGCCGCGCTTGATCAGCTTGGACTGGAAGACGTCGAGGATGGCGTTGACCCGCTCCTCGGAGTTCGCCTGCATCAGGATCTTCTCGCCGGACCAGGCGATGGAGGCCCCGACGTTCTTGAAGTCGTAGCGCTGCGAGATCTCCTTGGCGGCCTGGTTGAGGGCGTTGTCGACCTCCTGCCGCTCGACCTTCGAGACGATGTCGAAACTGGAGTCGGCCATGTCCTGTGGCTCCTTGGGTCGGTGCGAATCGGTGCGACAAAGCCTAGCCACCCGTACACACCCCGAGCGCTGATCAAACCGGTGGCGGAGCACCCCCCGGCATCAGGTATTGTTTACGTCGTTGCCAGGGAGCTCCGCGCAAAAGCGGCCGCCTCCACGGCGACGTCCCATGGCGGTGTGCCCGAGTGGCCAATGGGAGCGGACTGTAAATCCGTCGGCTTAGCCTACCCAGGTTCGAATCCTGGCGCCGCCACGCGATAGAAACGGCCCCTGATCTGCGGAAACGCGATCAGGGGCCGTTCTGTGCAGTGGGACCGGAACGGCGCACCGTCTCGCCGTGTCCGCTCGATACCCGCCCGTGTGTCCGGACGGCGTGTGGACGGGACTCCCGGTCCATCGGGCCTGTGGAGACGGCGGCGCGGCCGAGGTCGTAGGGGGTTGGCCGGCCTCGATCCCTGCCGGACGGCGGGAGCGCGTCGCCGCGTGCGTGCGCCTGGAGTCCCCGCACCCGCTCGCCCGGACCATGTCTCCGCCTGCGGACCGCGACAGCCGGCCGTCGGCGTGCAGGACAGGGTGACGTGTCACCGGAGCACCCCTCCTGCGCGGGCGGGACCCGCAGATGCCGAACCGTCTTCCCGGATGCGGTGCTTGAGTCCGTGCCGGGCGCGGGCTCGTCCGTTCAGGGCTTCCTCCGGGAGCCCCGGGCGCGCCGGTTCTCCCGTAGCCGGAATCAGCCCCCGGCCGTGCGGGGCAGGGCACACTGCCGAAGCCTCACCGGCTCAGCAGTTCGCCGCGGCCGCCCGCGTACCCCGAGGCACCCCGGGCGGCGCCCGCGGACTCCCTGCTTCCGGGCGCCGGCCAGGGGACGGCCTCCCGCTCCGGGCCGGGCACGACCCCGGGGGCGACTCACCGGTGAGCGCCGGCGCGACCTTTCGGTCGCGGGCTCGGCGGGCGGCAGGTACGTGCTGACCGCCCCGGCGCCGCAGCCCCTCCCGCGTTGCCGCAGGGCCTTGCCCCGACGGGCCTCCGGGCCCAGGCGGCGCTGTGGACCGCGAGTGCCAGGCCGGGGGCCCGCCTCACCCGTTGCGCCGGACGGACCGTCGGGCTGCTGGCGGCAGCGAGGGTACTTCCGGGCGCGAAGACAAGGTTGCGGCGATTGCGCCCGTCTGGCCGGGGACTCCGTCTGGGGCCGCCGCGGCCACCGATCCGGTGAATTCCGGCGACACACCGCGCTTGATCGCCAAATGTGGCAATACAGCTCCTATCAGCAATCTTCATATCATCTGACCATGCCGCGGCAGGGCCGCACCCCGGAGGCTGCAATGGGGACGCTGAACAAAATCGAACAGAGTTTCGAGAACTTGGTCAACGCAACCTTCGCCAAGGTGTTCAAATCTGCCGTCCAGCCCATGGAATTCATCGGCGCTCTCCGGCGCGAGTGCGACATCAACGCCAGGATCTGGAATCGGGACTGCACCATCGCGCCCAACAGCTTCATAGTCGAACTCAGCCCGGGTGATCACGAAATGCTGAGTGCGTGCCTCGTCATGCTCGGCGAGGAGCTGGTCGTGAAGCTGCGCGAGTACGCCGAGCAACAGCGCTATTCGTTCGTCGGGCCGCTGAAGGTGCAGTTGCAGCGGGCGGAGGACATAAGGGCCGGACAGTTCCGTGTGCGCAGCCGGCTCGAGGTCCCCCCCGAGGTCCAGCACGCTCTCCAGGCCGATCAGGGCTATCGCGCTCTGGATGCGCCGTCGGCCGGGCTCGACAGCGGCAGAACCCCGTCCTGGCGTGTGCGCCCGCACGCCCCGCGTGAGGACAAACAGGTCCTGACGGTCGAGCAGTTCGTAGCCCTCGGCCTGACGTTCGCCCGGGACGGCACGCTCGTCCGTGCCGACCCGTCGAGCCCTCCCGCCGCGTCCCCCGGGCCACCGGGCCTCCTGGAACCCGTGAAGGGGTCCGTGGGGGTGGCTGTTCCTTCCCGGTCGGATCACGAACAACGTGCCCTTCGCGCCGCGCATGGCGTTCGTCCCGCACTTGGCCCCGCAGAGGGCCAGGCGCCTCACCCCGGGCGCGATACCGGCCGCAGGCGGATCACCGGCCCCGAGCCCCGGATCAGGACCGTGGCCGTGGGGATGCCACCCGTCACGTCGGCGCCCATCGGCGTTCTGCTCGGTGCGGAAGCCCCACGTCATCGGTCCGGCAGGAAGACGCAACCGCCGACCGGGGAGCACGGCGGTCGCCCCGCCGCCCCAGTTCCCGACGGAACTCTCATTCAGTCGAAAGGACTCACCGTGACCAACGATCGCGACACCTCCGTCGACGGTCCCGCATCCGACACCAGACGAGAGGTCTCCGACGGGGCCGACATCGCGCCGCCCGCCTCGGGCGCCCCCGGCGGACCCCGGGACGCCGTGCCGACGGAACCCGGGACCGGCACGCGGGGCGCCAACGAGGCGCTGCCGCAGCATGCAGCGGTGAAGCACTACCCTTCGGTGCCCGCCTCGCCCGGCCTCGGCGCAGAGCAGCCATTGCCCCATTCCTACGTCAACCGGGGGTACCTGCCGCACGGTGCTCCCGGAATGCCGCCGTACTACGGTCCACCGGCTCACCGCGCTCCGGTGCACTGGCCGGGACCGGGCCGGGATGACCGTGCCGGGTTTCTGGGCCGCAGTGCTGCGGTCGAGCTTTCGTCCGACCGTCTGCTCCGCACCCAGCCCGGCGGTCGTCGTGGTATCAGCCGGTTGCGCATCGGCGGCAGGGGCGCGGAACGGGAGCGCGCACAGAAGCTGGCCATCCTGCGCAGTCCGGTGATGCAGTGCCACAAGATCGCCGTCATCAGCCTCAAGGGCGGAGTCGGAAAGACGACCACTACGACCGCCTTGGGCGCGACTCTCGCTACCGAGCGCCAGGACCGGGTCGTCGCGATCGACGCCAACCCGGACGCAGGGACGCTCAGCCGGCGGGTGCGCTGCGAGACCAACGCCACCATCAGGGACCTCGTGGCCGAGCTCCCGAGGATCGACAATTACATGGCCGTGCGGCGCTTCACCTCGCAGTCCCCGAGCGGGCTGGAGATCCTCGCCAACGAAGCAGACCCCGCGCTCTCCACGGCGTTCAATGACGAGGATTACCGAAAGGTGGTCAGCTGCCTCGGACAGCACTATCCGATCGTCCTGACCGACTCCGGAACCGGTCTGCTGCACAGCGCGATGCGGGGCATTCTGGATTTCGCGGACCAGCTGATCGTGGTCGCCACGCCCAGTGTGGACGGTGCCACCAGCGCCAGCACAACCCTGGACTGGCTCAGGGCACACAACTACGACGACCTCGTCCAGCGGAGCATCACCGTGATCTCCGAGGCCCGCAAGAAGAGCAAGATGGTGAAGGTGAACGATGTCGTGGACCACTTCCGCGCCCGCTGCCGGGGCGTGGTGATGATTCCGTTCGACGAGCACCTCGCCACCGGCTCGGAGGTCGATCTGGAGCAGATGAAGCCGCGGACCCGCCAGGCCTACTTCGATCTGGCGACGCTGGTGGCCGCGGACTTCCCGCGCACCCAGCCCGAGGCTGCCGGCTGGGGCGCCGCCTACCCCCACTCGGGTTTCAACGCGGCCAGCATGTTCGCCGCGCCCGCATGGGGCTGATCCGTCACCGGAGCGGGGTTCACGACGGGGCGCCACCGCGATCGCCGGCGCCGCCGCGCGACTGACGAGGGCGTTCGCCCCATCGCGACGGCGCGTCGTCACTTGGCGCGGTGACGCGGCGCCCCGGTGGACGGCGACGTCACCGTGCGGTCGGGACAGACCGAGCGCATGGACAACGGAGCGGCGTCCTGACCGTCCTGGCGCCGCCACGCGCTGCAGGACCCCTGCCGCCCCGCGGGAACGCGGGACGGCAGGGGTCTCGTCGTCCGTGGCGCCCCGCCCGCACCGGGCGCCGGCCCCCTCGTGACCGCCCGCCCCGCGCCCGCCCCGCGTCAGTCGGCCAGCCGGAAGGCCAGCTGGGTCTCCCACTGCGACGGGTCGGGCTGGACGCGCGGGTCCGTGCGGTACGACTCGATGCGGCAGCCCCACCGCTCCACGCCGTCCACCTCCCGCATGTCCCATGCCAGACCGCGCCCGCGCGCCCACTCCAGCAGGGTCCCGGCCGCGTCCCCCAGCCCGTCCGGGTGGCCGCGGTGGAGCAGCGTCGCGTAGCGGCCGGCCGGGAGGAGCGCCACGCCGATGTCGCCCTCCGGCTCCGGCAGCGGCGAGGCCACCGGAATGCCCGCCTCCACCTCCGACTCGCCTGCCGCGTCGAGGGAGTTGTAACGGAAGAACGGCGCGCCCGCCAGGGAGATCTCCCGCGCCGCCAGCCATCCCACCAGCTCGGGCAGCCGGTCGGCGACCTCGGCGAAGCCGTCCATCCTCACGGTGCGGCGCATGAAGACGTACGGCTCCTCCGCCCGCTCCTCCACCACGGGCCCGGCGGCCGTCACTCGCCCGCCACGGCCTTGACGGCCACCGAGACCGGCACGGACCCGCTCACCAGCTCCAGCGTCAGGCCCGCGGTCGCCGGGGTCTCCGCCAGCTCGGCCAGGACCGCCGCCACGTCGTCGCGCGGCACCGGCCCGCGCCCGGTCGACGCCTCCAGCCGGACGAGCCCGGTCCCGGCGTCGTTCGTCAGCATGCCCGGCTTCAGGATCGTCCAGTCCAGCCCGGACCTGGCCCGTACGTCGTCGTCCGCCGCGCCCTTGGCCCGCAGGTACGCGTCGAAGACCTCGTCACCGGGGTGGTCCGCGTCCGCGCCCATCGACGAGACGACGATGTAGCGCCGTACCCCCGCCCGCTCCGCCGCGTCCGCGAAGAGCACCGCCGCGCCGCGGTCCACCGTGTCCTTCCGCTCGACGCCGCTGCCCGGGCCCGCACCCGCCGCGAAGACCGCCACGTCCGCGCCCTGCAGCACGGCCGCGGTCATCTCCACGGTCGCCGACTCCAGGTCCAGGACGACCGGTTCGGCACCGGCCGCGCGCAGCGCGTCCGCCTGTTCCGGGTCGCGGATGACGCCCGCGACCTCGTGCCCGCCGGCCGAGAGCAGCCGCTCCAGCCGCTGGGCGATCTGACCGTGTCCTCCAGCGATGACAATGCGCATGCTCCCGACCGTACGACCCCGGCGGCGAAATCGCGCACGCACCGCCCGGGTAACGCGTCATGTGCCGCTCAGGGGCGGGCGTCGGGCCGCCCCTGGCGCGGCAGTTCGAGCGCCGCCGCCGAGTCGCAGTACTCCCGCACCGCGCTCGTCCTCGCCACCACCCGCCCCCGGTGCACCACGATCCGGCTGTACGCCAGTGACAGCACGCCCGGCAGCCGGTCCCCGCGCACCGCCAGCAACTCGGCCGGGAACCCCGCCTCCACCCGCACGGCCGGCAGCCCCATCGCCTCCCGCGCGGCCCCGCTCACCGCCGCGTACGCGTCCTCCGCGCCCATCCCGCCCTGCGAGGCCAGCAGGTACGCCGCCTCCAGCGGATCGCCCCGGCCCACCGGGTTGGCCACGTCCCGCAGCGCCCCGCTCCCGGCCGCGATCCGCACCCCCGCCGCGCGCAGCAGCCGTACGGGAGGGACGCCGCGCACCTCGGTACCGGCGCAGCCGCCCTGCGGCAGGCACACGACCGTCACGCCCGCCGCCGCCAGCTGGTCCGCCACCCGGGCCGCCGCGTCCGCCGGCAGCCGCCCCAGGGCCCCGCAGGGCCCGATGGCCACACCGGGCCGCAGTCCGCCCGCCATCGCCGCCAGCCGCGCCAGACGGGCCGGGTCGTCCCCGTCCGTGTGCAGGTCCACGGGGCAGCCGTGCTCGGCCGCCACCTCCAGCACCGCCTCCGCGTACCCGATCGGGTCCGGGTCCAGGTCGGGGCGCCCGCCCACCACGCACGCGCCCATCTTGACCGCGTCGCGCAGCATCGCGAGGCCGTCCGCGCCCGCCACGCCCGTCAGCAGCCGCGGCACGGCCACCGCGGTCAGGTCGGCCAGTCCGCGCAGCGAGCGGCGTGCCTGGAGCACCGCCTCCAGCGGCCCGAGGCCCTGGACGTCACCGATGCGCACATGGGCGCGCAGCGCGGTCGCCCCGTGGCCGAGCTGGAGCAGCGCGGCCTCGGTGGCCCGGCGCTGCACGTCCTCGGTGGCGTACGAGACGGGGCCGGGGCAGTCGGCGCTCAGGGCGGTGTCGGCGTGGGCGTGGGGCTCGGCGGGCGCGGGGAGCAGGAGGTAGCCGCTCAGGTCGACGCGGGCGCCGGGCGCGGGCAGGCTGCCGGCCGTGCCGACGGCCTCGATGCGCCCGCCGCCGAGGCGTACGTCGACGGTCCGGCCGTCCGTGAGGCGCCCGCCGCACAGCAGCAGCGTGGTCGTGTCGGCGGCGGTGCCCTCGGGTGGGTGCGGCTGCTTGCTGTCGGAGGACATCTGGCTCCTGGCGGGGGCTCGGGCGCGGAGGCGCAAGATCACGCAGCGTGAGGCGAGCCTAGGGGCCGTGCGACGGGGCTTCGAGGAGGAGCGCAATAGTCGTACCGGCGTGGGGCGCGAGTGGCGTACGGGACGGGGGAGTCAGGGGGCGCCCCGTCATCCGGAATCGGATTTGGGCGAACGGCGGCCGACCGTGTAATGTCTTCATCGCTCGCCCCAATAGCTCAGTCGGCAGAGCGTCTCCATGGTAAGGAGAAGGTCTACGGTTCGATTCCGTATTGGGGCTCTGATGTTCGGTGATCCTCGCCTCCGGGCGAGGTGATCCAGGCATCGCAGCGGTGTAGCTCAGTCGGTAGAGCAAGCGGCTCATAATCGCTGTGTCACCGGTTCAAGTCCGGTCACCGCTACTCACTGAAAGTAGCCGATTGCAGGGTCGGTCCTTCGATCGGCTACTCTTTTTGCGTTCACCCGTCCATCCGTCCGTCATAGGAGCACTCACGTGGCTGCCACCGACGTCCGCCCGAAGATCACGCTGGCCTGCGTGGAGTGCAAGGAGCGGAACTACATCACCAAGAAGAACCGGCGTAACAACCCGGACCGTCTTGAGATGAAGAAGCACTGCCCGCGCTGCAACGCGCACACCGCGCACCGCGAGACGCGCTGAATCAGGCTCGTACACGAGGCCGTCCCCACTCCGGGGGCGGCCTCGCGTCGTTGTACAAGGAAAAACCAGCAGGAGGTAGCGAGTCCATGGCGCTCGACCAGTCCTTCGTGGGGCGGACCTATCCGCCCACCGCGCCGTACGAGGTGGGCCGGGAAAAGATCCGCGAATTCGCCGCGGCGGTCGGTGACGCGAATCCCGCGTACACCGACACGGAGGCCGCCGAGGCGCTCGGTCACCCCGATGTGATCGCCCCGCCCACGTTCGTGTTCGCGGTCACGTTCAGGGCGTCGGAGCGGGTCATCGAGGACCCCCAGCTGGGGCTGGACTACAGCCGGGTGGTGCACGGGGACCAGAAGTTCGCGTACAGCCGTCCCGTGCGGGCCGGTGACCGGCTCA
Source organism: Streptomyces sp. NPDC051310 (assembly GCF_044455245.1). Taxonomy (NCBI): domain Bacteria; kingdom Bacillati; phylum Actinomycetota; class Actinomycetes; order Kitasatosporales; family Streptomycetaceae; genus Streptomyces; species Streptomyces sp. NPDC051310. The sequence goes on along the minus strand of NZ_JBITEO010000018.1, from coordinate 125,355 downwards.
CGGTCACCTCGACCATCGAGTCGATCAAGTCGCTCGCCGGCAACGACATCCTGGACATCCGGGGCGAGGTGTACGACGCGGCGGGCGAACACGTCGTGACCGCCTGGACGAAGCTGGTGGCGCGCGCCGCCGAGGAGGTGTGAGGCGATGACCGCGAAGATCGCGTACGACGACGTCGAGGTCGGCACCGAACTGCCGGCGCAGAGCTTCCCCGTCACCCGCGAGACGCTGGTGCGGTACGCGGGCGCCTCCGGGGACTTCAACCCGATCCACTGGAACGAGAAGTTCGCCGTCGGGGTCGGCCTGCCGGACGTCATCGCCCACGGCATGTTCACCATGGCCGAGGCGATCCGGGTGGTGACCGACTGGACCGGCGACCCCGGCGCGGTCGTCGAGTACGGCGTGCGCTTCACCAAGCCGGTCGTCGTCCCGAACGACGACACGGGCGCGCTGATCGAGGTCAGCGCCAAGGTGGGCGCCAAGCTGGACGACAACCGGGTCCGGGTCGACCTGACCGCGATGAGCGCCGGACAGAAGGTGCTCGGGATGTCCCGGGCCGTCGTCCGCCTCGCGTGACGGACCGGCCCCACGGCACCTGTGCGGGGACGGGGCGCACCCCGCCCCCGCACAGCCGGCCGGCCGCCGCCGGGGACCGGCCCGCCGTCCGTACCCGGGGCCGAGGCGCGGGCGCTGTCGTACCCGCCCCGTAGTCTTGAGCCCGTGCAGGAACTCCACGACGCTCCCCTCGCCCCGCTGACCACCTTCCGGCTCGGCGGTCCCGCCACCCGGCTGCTCACGGCCACGACCGACGACGAGGTCGTCGCCGCCGTGCGCGAGGCCGACGCCACCGGGACCCCGCTGCTGATCATCGGCGGCGGCTCCAACCTGGTCATCGGCGACAAGGGCTTCGACGGAACGGCCCTGCGCATCGCCACCCGCGGCTTCACCCTGGACGGCACCCGGCTGGAACTGGCGGCCGGCGAAGTCTGGTCGGACGCGGTCGCGCGCACCGTCGAAGCGGGTCTCGCGGGCATCGAGTGCCTCGCCGGCATCCCCGGCTCGGCGGGTGCCACGCCGATCCAGAACGTGGGGGCGTACGGCCAGGAGGTCTCGGCGACCATCACGGAGGTCGTCGCGTACGACCGCCGCGCGGGCGAGACGGTGACCCTCCCCAACGCCGCCTGCGACTTCTCCTACCGCCACAGCCGCTTCAAGGCGCACCCCGACCGCTTCGTGGTGCTCCGCGTCCGCTTCCGGCTGGAGGACGCGCAGGGCATGAGCGCCCCGATCCGGTACGCCGAGACGGCCCGCACCCTGGGCGTCGAGCCCGGCGACCGCGTCCCGGCCGCCACCGCGCGCGAGACGGTGCTCCGGCTGCGCGCGGGCAAGGGCATGGTCCTGGACCCCGACGACCACGACACCTGGTCCGCCGGCTCCTTCTTCACCAACCCGATCCTCCCCGAGGCCGCGTACGAGACCTTCCTCGCCCGCGTCCACGACCGCCTCGGCCCCGACGTCACCCCGCCCGCCTGGCCCACCGACGACGGGCGGGTCAAGACCTCGGCGGCCTGGCTGATCGACAAGGCGGGCTTCACCAAGGGGTACGGCTCCGGACCCGCCCGTATCTCCACCAAGCACACCCTGGCGCTCACCAACCGCGGCCAGGCCACCACCGAGGACCTCCTGGCCCTGGCCCGCGAGGTCGTCGCGGGGGTCCGGGACGCCTTCGGCGTCACCCTCGTCAACGAGCCGGTGACGGTCGGCGTCTCCCTCTGACCGGGGCCGCCCCGAGCCCGGCGGCGGAACTGCGTTGCGGGCACACCGGTCCGGCGGCCAGGCTCCGCCCATACGACTGACGCTGATCCGGTACCGGCCGCGCACCGGTCCCCACGAGCACCGGATCGTGGTCCCGCGGCCGCCCCTGCGGCACACCACCCTCAGCGACCCCCTGGAGGGCTGGGGATACCTGGTGGGCGACCACGACGGGCTCTCCCGCCTCGCGGCGCTGTTCGCCTTCGCCGCGTTCTCCCGGCACACCGTCGTCCACGTACCGCTCCGGCGGAGCGTCCCCCGGCCGTACGCCCCCGGCGTGCCGGTCGACCTGGTCCTGGCGCACCACTCCCTGGGCCTGGGCCCCTCCGCCTGGCCGGAACTGCGCCGCAGGTCTGTCCACGGCACCCCGCTCACCGTCCGCACCGACGAGCGGCGCACGGCCGCCCACGCGGCCGCCTGGCGGGAGCGCTGCGGGCACCGCGACGCACCCGACCGGCTGCGCCCGGCCGTCCACGCGCACACCCTGTTCCTCTTCGGCTCCCGCGACGTCTTCGCCGCCGCAGGCGGCGAGCTGGAGCACGCCGCGGGCTTCGGGCCGCACCACACGCGGGCGGCCGAGGGCCTGGACGCCCTGGTGGCGTCGCTCACACCGCTTCTCGCACCGGACGGCTCCCGGAGCCGCACCGAGCTCGACATCGGCTTCCGGGCACGGCCGCCCCACCGGCACTTCAGGCCCCCGGGCCGGCCGCCAGCCAGTCGTCGACACCCGCCAGCAGCTTCTCCCTGACGTCCTCCGGTGCCGCGGACGCCCGGACCGACTGGCGGGCGAGCTCCGCGAGCTCCTCGTCCGAGAAACCGTGGTGCACGCGCGCCATCTCGTACTGCTCCGCCAGCCGTGAGCCGAACAGCAGCGGGTCGTCCGCGCCCAGCGCCATCGGCACACCGGCGTCGTACAGCGTCCGCAACGGCACCTGATCCGGCTTCTCGTAGACCCCGAGCGCCACGTTGGACGCCGGGCACACCTCGCAGGTCACGCCCTTCTCGGCCAGCCGCCGCAGCAGCCGCGGGTCCTCCGCGGCCCGCACGCCGTGCCCGATGCGCCGTGCCCCCAGGTCGTCCAGGCAGTCCCGTACGGAGGCCGGCCCGGTCAGCTCGCCGCCGTGCGGCGCCGCCAGCAGGCCGCCCTCCCGCGCGATCGCGAAGGCCCGGTCGAAGTCGCGGGCCATGCCGCGGCGCTCGTCGTTCGACAGCCCGAAACCGACCACCCCCCGGTCCGCGTACCGGACGGCGAGCCGGGCCAGGGTGCGGGCGTCCAGAGGGTGCTTCATCCGGTTGGCCGCGACGACCACCCGCATCCCCAGACCGGTCTCGCGCGATGCCGCGCCGACCGCGTCCAGGATGATCTCCAGGGCCGGGATGAGCCCGCCCAGCCGCGGCGCGTACGACGTGGGGTCGACCTGGATCTCCAGCCACCCCGACCCGTCGCGCACGTCCTCCTCGGCCGCCTCCCGCACCAGTCGCCGGATGTCCTCGGGGGAGCGCAGGCAGGAACGGGCGATGTCGTACAGCCGCTGGAAACGGAACCAGCCCCGCTCGTCGGTCGCCCGCAGGCTCGGGGGCTCGCCCCCGGTCAGCGCATCGGGCAGGTGGACGCCGTACTTGTCGGCGAGCTCCAGCAGGGTGGCGGGCCGCATCGACCCGGTGAAGTGCAGGTGCAGATGGGCCTTGGGCAGCTGTCGGAGGTCTCGTACGTGCTCCATCCGGGGATCTTGCCAAATGCCCCGTCCGCGCGGCAGCCCCTTTCGGCCCCTTTCACCGAACGGGTGCTTGCCGGAACGAAGGAGCGGGCCCCCGGCACAGTGCCGGAGGCCCGCTCGCCCGCTCACGCCGAGTACGTCAGTCGCGCGCTTCCGCCAGCAGCTTCTGCATCCGCGAGACGCCCTCGATCAGGTCCTCGTCGCCCAGCGCGTACGACAGGCGCAGGTAGCCCGGCGTGCCGAACGCCTCGCCGGGGACGACCGCGACCTCGGCCTCGTCCAGGATGAGCGCCGCCAGCTCCACGGAGGTCTGCGGGCGCTTGCCGCGGATCTCCTTGCCGAGCAGCCCCTTCACCGACGGGTACGCGTAGAAGGCGCCCTCCGGCGTCGGGCAGAGGACGCCGTCGATCTCGTTGAGCATCCGCACGATCGTCCTGCGGCGCCGGTCGAACGCGGTGCGCATCTCCGCCACCGCGTCCAGGCTGCCGGAGACCGCGGCGAGCGCGGCGGCCTGCGCGACGTTCGACACGTTCGACGTGGCGTGCGACTGCAGGTTCGTCGCGGCCTTCACCACGTCCTTGGGGCCGATGATCCAGCCCACGCGCCAGCCGGTCATGGCGTACGTCTTGGCCACGCCGTTGACGACGATGCACTTGTCGCGCAGCTCCGGCAGGAGCGCCGGCAGCGAGGTGAAGGCGGCGTCGCCGTACACCAGGTGCTCGTAGATCTCGTCGGTCAGCACCCACAGGCCGTGCTCGGCGGCCCAGCGGCCGATCGCCTCGGCGTCGGCCTGGCTGTAGACGGCGCCGGTCGGGTTGGAGGGGGAGACGAACAGGACGACCTTGGTCCGCTCCGTGCGGGCCGCCTCCAGCTGCTCCACCGACACCCGGTAGCCCGTGGTCTCGTCGGCGACGACCTCCACCGGGACACCGCCCGCGAGCCGGATCGACTCGGGGTAGGTCGTCCAGTACGGGGCGGGGACGATGACCTCGTCGCCCGGGTCCAGGATCGCGGCGAAGGCCTCGTAGATCGCCTGCTTGCCGCCGTTGGTCACCAGGACCTGGGAGGCCTCGATCTCGTAGCCGGAGTCGCGCAGCGTCTTGGCGACGATGGCGGCCTTGAGCTCGGGCAGGCCGCCGGCCGGCGTGTAGCGGTGGTACTTCGGGTTCCGGCAGGCCTCGATCGCGGCCTCGACGATGTAGTCCGGCGTCGGGAAGTCGGGCTCACCCGCGCCGAAGCCGATCACCGGACGCCCGGCGGCCTTGAGGGCCTTGGCCTTGGCGTCGACGGCGAGGGTCGCGGACTCGGAGATCGCGCCGATGCGGGCGGAGACCCGGCGCTCGGTGGGAGGGGTTGCAGCGCTCATGCGGCCCATCGTCCCAGACCCCGGAGACGCGCGGCACACAGGTTTCGCTGGACGGACAAACGGGTCGTCAGCCGCTCCGCCGTGCGTCGCGGAGCCGGCCGGCGGGCCGTCCCGCGGTGGTGTCCGGGGCTATCTGTTCGACGCGGCGCCGCTGACCACGTACACTCTCTGCTCGTTGGCTCTCACCGACCACCTCCATGGATGCGGTAGGTTGGGGGAGAACCACAAAGGGTCGTAGCTCAATTGGTAGAGCACCGGTCTCCAAAACCGGCGGTTGGGGGTTCAAGTCCCTCCGGCCCTGCTCCACACACCGCCAGGATGTGTGCGCAGGTATGTACTTCATTGCACCGCCGTGCGGCTCCACCCGGGCGCGGCACGGCCGACCCGGAATCAGGTGAGAGACGTGACGGACGCCGTAGGCTCCATCGACATGCCTGATGCCGAAGACGAAGCACGCAAGAAGAACCGCAAGGGCGGTAAGCGCGGAAAGAAGGGCCCGCTGGGCCGTCTCGCGCTCTTCTACCGTCAGATCATCGCGGAACTGCGCAAGGTCGTCTGGCCCACGCGCAGCCAGCTGTCGACGTACACGACCGTCGTCATCATCTTCGTCGTCGTCATGATCGGTCTCGTGACCGTGATCGACCTCGGCTTCCAGGAAGCAGTCAAGTACGTCTTCGGCTGATTCCCGCGGAGGGCGCCCACCCCGGCGCCCCTTTTCGCATGTTCCACCCCATCTGTATCCAGGAAGAAGCAGCCACCGTGTCTGACCCGAACCTGAACGAGTCCGCCCAGGACGAGCTCGACATCGTCGAGGCGGCCGACGAGGACCAGGCGGAAGCTGCGGACGCCGCTGCCGACGAGGCGGCTGAGGAAGCCGCGCTCCACGTCGAGGACGAGGACGCGGACGAGGCCGCCGAGGACGAGGGCGACGCCGAGGCCGCCGACACCGCCGAGGACGAGGTCGAGGCCGAGGCCGCCGAGGAGGAGGCCGCGGAGCCCGAGGCCCCGGCCGACCCGGTCGCCGCCCTGCGCGAGGAGCTGCGCGGCCTGCCCGGCGAGTGGTACGTGATCCACACCTACGCGGGCTACGAGAAGCGCGTGAAGGCGAACCTGGAACAGCGTGCGGTCTCGCTGAACGTCGAGGACTTCATCTACCAGGCCGAGGTGCCCGAGGAAGAGATCGTCCAGATCAAGAACGGCGAGCGCAAGAACGTCAAGCAGAACAAGCTGCCTGGCTACGTGCTCGTCCGCATGGACCTGACGAACGAGTCCTGGGGCGTCGTCCGCAACACCCCCGGCGTCACCGGCTTCGTGGGCAACGCCTACGACCCGTACCCGCTGACCCTGGACGAGATCGTCAAGATGCTCGCCCCGGAGGCCGAGGAGAAGGCCGCGCGCGAGGCCGCCGAGGCCGAGGGCAAGCCGGCTCCGGCCCGCAAGGTCGAGGTCCAGGTCCTGGACTTCGAGGTCGGCGACTCGGTCACCGTCACGGACGGCCCGTTCGCCACGCTGCAGGCCACCATCAACGAGATCAACGCCGACTCGAAGAAGGTCAAGGGCCTCGTCGAGATCTTCGGCCGCGAGACCCCGGTCGAGCTGAGCTTCGACCAGATCCAGAAGAACTAACCCCCACAGGTTTCCGGCCAGGTCAGATCAGCTGTCGCAGCTGCTCTGACCTGCTCGGTTTTTGGCCGCGCAGCCATACCCGTTATCGTTGTGCGGTATGCCTCCATCCGGATGATCCGGACGGTCGGCTGGAAAACTCTCACTAGGACCCGGAGAGAGCAATGCCTCCCAAGAAGAAGAAGGTCACGGGGCTTATCAAGCTCCAGATCCAGGCCGGTGCGGCCAACCCGGCGCCGCCGGTCGGCCCCGCGCTGGGTCAGCACGGCGTCAACATCATGGAGTTCTGCAAGGCCTACAACGCCGCGACCGAGTCGCAGCGTGGCATGGTCGTGCCGGTGGAGATCACGGTCTACGAGGACCGTTCCTTCACCTTCGTGACCAAGACCCCGCCGGCCGCCAAGCTGATCCTCAAGGCCGCGGGTGTGGACAAGGGCTCCGGCGAGCCGCACAAGACGAAGGTCGCCAAGCTCACGCGCGACCAGGTCCGCGAGATCGCCACGACCAAGATGCCCGACCTGAACGCCAACGACCTGGACGCCGCCGAGAAGATCATCGCCGGCACCGCCCGTTCCATGGGCATCACGGTCGAGGGCTGATCAGCCCCGTCTGACCTGTGGGAGGGCCACGCGCTGGCCCGGACCACAACTCCACACCTGAACCACCTCCAGGAGAAGCAGTGAAGCGCAGCAAGGCACTCCGCGGCGCGGACGCCAAGGTCGACCGGGAGCGGAACTACGCCCCCCTCGAGGCCGTCCGTCTCGCCAAGGACACCGCCACCACCAAGTTCGACGGCACCGTCGAGGTCGCCTTCCGCCTGGGCGTCGACCCGCGCAAGGCCGACCAGATGGTCCGTGGCACCGTGAACCTTCCGCACGGCACCGGCAAGACCGCCCGGGTCCTGGTCTTCGCGACCGGTGACCGTGCTGCGGCCGCGGAAGCCGCGGGCGCCGACATCGTCGGCTCCGACGAACTGATCGACGAGGTTGCGAAGGGCCGTCTGGACTTCGACGCCGTCGTCGCCACCCCGGACCTCATGGGCAAGGTCGGCCGCCTCGGCCGCGTCCTCGGCCCCCGTGGTCTGATGCCGAACCCGAAGACCGGCACCGTCACGATGGACGTCGCCAAGGCCGTCACCGACATCAAGGGCGGCAAGATCGAGTTCCGCGTCGACAAGCACTCGAACCTGCACTTCATCATCGGCAAGGTCTCCTTCGACGAGACCAAGCTGGTGGAGAACTACGCGGCGGCGCTGGAGGAGATCCTCCGTCTGAAGCCGTCCGCCGCGAAGGGCCGCTACATCAAGAAGGCGACCCTGACCACCACGATGGGCCCCGGCATCCCGCTGGACGCCAACCGCACCCGCAACCTCCTCGTCGAGGAGGACCCGGCCGCCGTCTGATCCTGACGGCAGTCGCGGTCGCGGACGCGTACGTGCACTGAAGCGGTCCCCGCAGCTCTCCGGAGCGGCGGGGACCGTTCGCGTTCACGGGGGCCCGGCAGGCAGCGCGTGCGTCCGGCTTGTGGCGGCCCGTGGGGTCGGGAGGCGGCTCCCGGCTTCCTCCGGGCGGCCACGGGCGGTCACCGTCCGGGACGGAGCTTCGGGCGCCCCATGGGCTCGCGGTACGGGCACGGGAGCGCCGGCACCCCCACCGGACCTCCGGCTCGCGTCACCCGTCCGGACCGATTTGCTCGACGGCGTGCCGTTCGCGTACTCTTCCACAGAAGCCAAAGACCGCTGGTCGTTGCCGTGCCCTCGCGAGGGGCGCGGCGGCCGAAGGATCCGCTAGCTGCGGACGACCCGCGCAGGTGACTGTGGATGTAACTCCCGGACATGTGCTCCTCGACGAGCGTGCCCGGTCGAGTCACGCCCCGTGCGCCTGCGCCGGGGCGTTTCGTTTTGCCCAGTCTCCTTCCTTCAGCCCACGCGGTCCGAATCACCCGGAAGGAGGCCGAGGCTCATGGCGAGGCCCGACAAGTCTGCTGCGGTTGCCGAGCTGACGGACAAGTTCCGCAGCTCGAACGCCGCCGTGCTGACCGAGTACCGCGGTCTCACCGTGGCACAGCTCAAGCAGCTGCGCCGTTCGCTCGGTGAGAACGCCCAGTACGCCGTGGTGAAGAACACGCTGACCAAGATTGCGGCCAACGAGGCCGGGATCACCTCGCTCGACGACCAGTTCGCTGGTCCGACGGCGGTTGCCTTCATCACCGGTGACCCGGTGACGTCGGCGAAGGGTCTTCGTGACTTCGCCAAGGAGAACCCCAACCTCATCATCAAGGGCGGTGTCCTTGACGGCAAGGCGCTGTCCGCCGATGAGATCAAGAAGCTTGCGGACCTCGAGTCCCGCGAGGTTCTGCTCGCCAAGCTGGCGGGCGCCATGAAGGGCAAGCAGTCCCAGGCTGCCGCGCTCTTCCAGGCGCTTCCCTCGAAGCTCGTCCGCACCGTGGACGCGCTCCGTGCCAAGCAGGCCGAGCAGGGCGGTGCCGAGTAATTCGGCTCGCGCATTGATCGTGGCCCCCTAGGGGCGACGGTCGCAGCGGGCCCAACGTACGCCCGCCTCACATGTACACCCGGCACCAGCCGATTTAGTGGAAGGACCGCCATCATGGCGAAGCTGTCTCAGGAAGACCTGCTCGCGCAGTTCGAGGAGATGACCCTCATCGAGCTCGCCGCGTTCGTTTCGGCGTTCGAGGAGAAGTTCGACGTCACCGCCGCCGCCCCGGTCGCCGTTGCCGCCGCCGGTGGCGCTGGTGGCGCCGCCGCCGAGGCCGTCGAGGAGAAGGACGAGTTCGACGTCATCCTCACCGGCGCCGGCGAGAAGAAGATCCAGGTCATCAAGGTCGTGCGTGAGCTGACCTCCCTGGGCCTGAAGGAGGCCAAGGACCTCGTCGACGGCACCCCGAAGCCGGTCCTCGAGAAGGTCAACAAGGAGGCCGCGGACAAGGCTGCCGAGTCCCTCAAGGCCGCCGGCGCCTCCGTCGAGGTCAAGTGACCCTCCGAGTCTCCTGACTCACCTCAGCGCCCGTCAGGGCGTTTCGAAGGGCGATCACCCAAGCGGGTGGTCGCCCTTCGGCGTCTCCGGGACGCCTGCCTTGCGCTGAGCTCCACGCGGAGTATGGTGATCTTCGCCGTGCGCCCCGCTCGACCGGGGGCCTTGACGAACCGCACGCAGCGCGCGATTCTCAGGACGCGTCGTCACAACGATCCGGATCCGAGGCATGGATCGACGGACGAACGGGCAGTATCGATGTGCGCCGACAGCGCGAGGTGTCAGCGGGAGTTGAGAACAACGAGGGTCGCGAATTGCTCGCCCTGGACATCAGTGGGCCAAGTGGCTACACTGACCCTTTGCGCTGCCTGTTAGCTGCCTCCTGCCCGTCACCAGGGGCATACTCTCGCGAGAGCACAGTTGACCGAATGCCCTGACCAGGCTTTTTGGCCGAATCGGGAACGTCTGTCTCCGTGCACCGCGAGGGACCGGTACGCGCGTAGTGAGTCCGAGCCCTCGGAAGGACCCCCTCTTGGCCGCCTCGCGCAACGCCTCGACCGCGAATACGAACAACGGCGCAAGCACCGCCCCGCTGCGCATCTCCTTTGCAAAGATCAAGGAGCCCCTCGAGGTTCCGAACCTCCTCGCGCTGCAGACCGAGAGCTTTGACTGGCTGCTCGGCAACGCCGCGTGGAAGGCTCGTGTCGAGGCGGCTCTGGAATCCGGACAGGACGTCCCCACCAAGTCCGGTCTGGAGGAGATCTTCGAGGAGATCTCGCCGATCGAGGACTTCTCCGGGTCGATGTCGCTGACTTTCCGCGACCACCGCTTCGAGCCTCCGAAGAACTCCATCGACGAGTGCAAGGAGCGCGACTTCACGTACGCCGCGCCGCTCTTCGTCACGGCGGAGTTCACCAACAACGAGACCGGCGAGATCAAGTCCCAGACGGTCTTCATGGGCGACTTCCCGCTCATGACCAACAAGGGCACCTTCGTCATCAACGGCACCGAGCGTGTCGTGGTGTCGCAGCTCGTCCGCTCGCCGGGTGTGTACTTCGACTCCTCCATCGACAAGACGTCCGACAAGGACATCTTCTCCGCCAAGATCATCCCTTCCCGGGGTGCCTGGCTGGAGATGGAGATCGACAAGCGTGACATGGTCGGTGTCCGCATCGACCGCAAGCGCAAGCAGTCCGTGACCGTCCTCCTCAAGGCGCTCGGCTGGACCACCGAGCAGATCCTGCAGGAGTTCGGCGAGTACGAGTCCATGCGCGCCACCCTGGAGAAGGACCACACCCAGGGCCAGGACGACGCGCTGCTCGACATCTACCGCAAGCTGCGCCCGGGCGAGCCGCCGACGCGCGAGGCCGCCCAGACGCTTCTGGAGAACCTCTACTTCAACCCGAAGCGTTACGACCTGGCCAAGGTCGGCCGCTACAAGGTCAACAAGAAGCTCGGTGCGGACGAGCCGCTGGACGCCGGGGTCCTGACCGTCGACGACGTGATCGCGACGATCAAGTACCTGGTGAAGCTCCACGCGGGCGAGACCGAGACCGTCGGTGAGAACGGGTCCACGATCGTCGTCGAGACCGACGACATCGACCACTTCGGCAACCGTCGTCTGCGCAACGTCGGCGAGCTCATCCAGAACCAGGTCCGCACGGGTCTGGCTCGTATGGAGCGCGTCGTCCGCGAGCGCATGACCACCCAGGACGTCGAGGCGATCACGCCGCAGACCCTGATCAACATCCGGCCGGTCGTCGCCTCCATCAAGGAGTTCTTCGGCACCAGCCAGCTGTCGCAGTTCATGGACCAGAACAACCCGCTGTCCGGGCTGACGCACAAGCGTCGTCTGTCCGCGCTCGGTCCGGGTGGTCTGTCCCGTGAGCGGGCCGGCTTCGAGGTCCGTGACGTGCACCCGTCCCACTACGGACGCATGTGCCCGATCGAGACCCCCGAAGGCCCGAACATCGGTCTGATCGGTTCGCTCGCCTCGTACGGCCGCGTCAACGCGTTCGGCTTCGTCGAGACGCCGTACCGCAAGGTCGTCGACGGCCAGGTCACCGACGAGGTGGACTACCTGACCGCCGACGAGGAGGACCGCTTCGTCATCGCCCAGGCCAACGCGCCGCTGACCGATGAGCTCCGGTTCGCCGAGAGCCGCGTCCTGGTCCGCCGCCGTGGTGGTGAGGTCGACTACGTCGCGCCCGACGACGTGGACTACATGGACGTCTCGCCGCGCCAGATGGTGTCGGTCGCGACCGCCATGATCCCGTTCCTCGAGCACGACGACGCCAACCGTGCCCTCATGGGCGCGAACATGATGCGCCAGGCCGTTCCGCTGATCAAGGCGGAGGCCCCGCTCGTCGGCACCGGCATGGAGTACCGCTGCGCCACCGACGCCGGCGACGTCGTCAAGGCGGAGAAGGACGGTGTGATCCAGGAGCTCTCCGCGGACTACATCACCGTCGCCAACGACGACGGCACGTACATCACGTACCGCCTGGCCAAGTTCGCCCGCTCCAACCAGGGCACCTCGGTCAACCAGAAGGTCGTCGTCTCCGAGGGCGACCGGGTCGTCGAGGGCCAGGTCCTCGCCGACGGTCCGGCCACCGAGAACGGCGAGATGGCGCTGGGCAAGAACCTGCTCGTGGCGTTCATGCCGTGGGAGGGTCACAACTACGAGGACGCGATCATCCTGTCGCAGCGCCTCGTGCAGGACGACGTCCTCTCCTCGATCCACATCGAGGAGCACGAGGTCGACGCCCGTGACACCAAGCTCGGCCCGGAGGAGATCACCCGGGACATCCCGAACGTCTCCGAGGAGGTCCTCGCCGACCTCGACGAGCGCGGCATCATCCGCATCGGTGCCGAGGTCGTCGCCGGCGACATCCTCGTCGGCAAGGTCACCCCGAAGGGTGAGACCGAGCTGACCCCGGAGGAGCGCCTGCTCCGCGCGATCTTCGGTGAGAAGGCCCGTGAGGTCCGTGACACCTCGCTGAAGGTGCCGCACGGCGAGACCGGCAAGGTCATCGGCGTGCGCGTCTTCGACCGCGAGGAGGGCGACGAGCTTCCCCCCGGTGTGAACCAGCTGGTGCGCGTGTACGTCGCGCAGAAGCGCAAGATCACCGACGGTGACAAGCTCGCCGGCCGCCATGGCAACAAGGGCGTCATCTCCAAGATCCTGCCGATCGAGGACATGCCGTTCCTGGAGGACGGCACCCCGGTCGACATCATCCTCAACCCGCTGGGTGTCCCGTCCCGAATGAACCCGGGACAGGTCCTGGAGATCCACCTCGGCTGGCTCGCCAGCCGCGGCTGGGACGTCTCCGGCCTCGCGGACGAGTGGGCGCAGCGCCTGCAGGCCATCGGCGCCGACCAGGTCGAGCCCGGCACCAACGTCGCCACCCCCGTCTTCGACGGTGCGCGTGAGGACGAGCTGGCCGGTCTGCTGCAGCACACCATCCCGAACCGCGACGGCGAGCGCATGGTGCTCCCGTCCGGCAAGGCCCGGCTGTTCGACGGCCGCTCCGGCGAGCCGTTCCCGGACCCGATCTCGGTCGGGTACATGTACATCCTCAAGCTCCACCACCTGGTCGACGACAAGCTGCACGCCCGCTCGACCGGTCCGTACTCGATGATCACCCAGCAGCCCCTGGGTGGTAAGGCTCAGTTCGGTGGCCAGCGCTTCGGTGAGATGGAGGTGTGGGCGCTGGAGGCTTACGGCGCCGCGTACGCCCTCCAGGAGCTGCTGACGATCAAGTCCGACGACGTCACCGGCCGCGTGAAGGTCTACGAGGCCATCGTCAAGGGCGAGAACATCCCCGAGCCCGGCATCCCCGAGTCCTTCAAGGTGCTCATCAAGGAGATGCAGTCCCTGTGCCTCAACGTGGAGGTGCTGTCCTCGGACGGCATGTCCATCGAGATGCGCGACACCGACGAGGACGTCTTCCGCGCTGCGGAGGAGCTCGGTATCGACCTGTCCCGGCGCGAGCCGAGCAGCGTCGAAGAGGTCTGACGGGTCTGGTCGGGGCCTCCCCGTGAGGCCCCGGCCCTGCCCCGGACCCGTACAGACCATGATTGAGACTCAAACCCTGAGAGGGATTGACGCATAGTGCTCGACGTCAACTTCTTCGACGAGCTGCGGATCGGCCTGGCCACCGCGGACGACATCCGTCAGTGGTCCCACGGCGAGGTCAAGAAGCCGGAGACCATCAACTACCGCACCCTGAAGCCCGAAAAGGACGGACTCTTCTGCGAGAAGATCTTCGGTCCGACCCGGGACTGGGAGTGCTACTGCGGCAAGTACAAGCGTGTCCGCTTCAAGGGCATCATCTGTGAGCGGTGTGGCGTCGAGGTCACCCGCGCCAAGGTGCGCCGTGAGCGGATGGGCCACATCGAGCTGGCCGCTCCCGTCACCCACATCTGGTACTTCAAGGGCGTCCCGTCCCGGCTGGGCTACCTGCTGGACCTCGCCCCGAAGGACCTCGAGAAGGTCATCTACTTCGCGGCGTACATGATCACGTACGTCGACGAGGAGCGCCGCACGCGCGACCTGCCCTCGCTGGAGGCCCACGTCTCCGTCGAGCGCCAGCAGATCGAGCAGCGCCGCGACGCCGACCTGGAGGCCCGCGCCAAGAAGCTCGAGGGCGACCTCGCCGAGCTGGAGGCCGAGGGTGCCAAGGCCGACGTGCGCCGCAAGGTGCGCGAGGGCGCCGAGCGCGAGATGAAGCAGCTGCGCGACCGCGCCCAGCGCGAGATCGACCGTCTCGACGAGGTGTGGAACCGCTTCAAGAACCTCAAGGTCCAGGACCTCGAGGGCGACGAGCTGCTCTACCGCGAGCTGCGTGACCGCTTCGGCACGTACTTCGACGGTTCGATGGGTGCCGCGGCGCTGCAGAAGCGCCTGGAGTCCTTCGACCTGGAGGAGGAGGCCGAGCGTCTCCGCGAGATCATCCGTACCGGCAAGGGCCAGAAGAAGACCCGTGCGCTCAAGCGCCTGAAGGTCGTCTCCGCGTTCCTGCAGACCAGCAACAGCCCCAAGGGCATGGTGCTCGACTGCGTGCCGGTCATCCCGCCGGACCTGCGTCCGATGGTGCAGCTGGACGGTGGCCGCTTCGCGACCTCCGACCTGAACGACCTGTACCGCCGTGTGATCAACCGCAACAACCGCCTCAAGCGTCTCCTCGACCTCGGTGCCCCCGAGATCATCGTGAACAACGAGAAGCGGATGCTGCAGGAGGCCGTCGACGCGCTGTTCGACAACGGCCGCCGTGGTCGCCCGGTCACCGGTCCCGGCAACCGCCCGCTGAAGTCCCTCAGCGACATGCTGAAGGGCAAGCAGGGCCGCTTCCGCCAGAACCTGCTCGGCAAGCGAGTCGACTACTCGGCGCGTTCCGTCATCGTCGTCGGCCCGCAGCTGAAGCTGCACCAGTGCGGTCTGCCCAAGGCCATGGCGCTGGAGCTCTTCAAGCCGTTCGTGATGAAGCGCCTGGTCGACCTGAACCACGCGCAGAACATCAAGTCGGCCAAGCGCATGGTCGAGCGCGGCCGCACCGTCGTGTACGACGTCCTCGAAGAGGTCATCGCCGAGCACCCGGTGCTGCTGAACCGTGCGCCCACGCTGCACCGCCTCGGCATCCAGGCCTTCGAGCCGCAGCTGGTCGAGGGCAAGGCCATCCAGATCCACCCGCTCGTCTGCACCGCGTTCAACGCGGACTTCGACGGTGACCAGATGGCCGTGCACCTGCCGCTGTCCGCGGAGGCGCAGGCCGAGGCCCGCATCCTGATGCTGTCCTCGAACAACATCCTCAAGCCGGCCGACGGCCGTCCCGTCACCATGCCGACCCAGGACATGGTGCTGGGCCTCTTCTTCCTCACCACGGACGAGGAGGAGCGCGAGGTGCGCGGCGAGGGCCGTGCGTTCAACTCCACCGCCGAGGCGATCATGGCCTTCGACGCCCGGGAGCTCTCGCTCCAGGCGAAGGTCGACATCCGCTTCCCGATCGGCACCGTCCCGCCGCGTGGCTGGACCCCGCCGGTGGAGGAGGACGGCGACGACTCCGTCGGCGCCGGTGCCTGGCAGCAGGGTGACTCGTTCCGTCTGCGGACGACCCTGGGCCGCGCGCTCTTCAACGAGCTGCTGCCCGAGGACTACCCGTTCGTCGACTACACCGTCGGCAAGAAGCAGCTCTCCGAGATCGTCAACGACCTCGCCGAGCGCTACCCCAAGGTCATCGTGGCGGCGACGCTCGACAACCTGAAGGCGGCCGGCTTCTACTGGGCGACCCGTTCCGGTGTCACCGTGGCCATCTCCGACGTCGTCGTTCCCGAGGCGAAGAAGGAGATCGTCGCGGGCTACGAGGCGCAGGACGAGAAGGTCCAGAAGCAGTACGAGCGCGGTCTGATCACCAAGGACGAGCGCACGCAGGAGCTCATCGCGATCTGGACCAAGGCGACCAACGAGGTCGCCGAGGCGATGAACGACAACTTCCCGAAGACCAACCCCATCTTCATGATGGTCAACTCGGGTGCTCGCGGAAACATGATGCAGATGCGTCAGATCGCGGGTATGCGTGGTCTGGTGTCGAACGCCAAGAACGAGACCATTCCGCGTCCGATCAAGGCGTCCTTCCGTGAGGGCCTGTCCGTGTTGGAGTACTTCATCTCCACGCACGGTGCCCGTAAGGGTCTGGCGGACACCGCTCTGCGTACCGCCGACTCGGGTTACCTCACCCGTCGTCTGGTGGACGTCTCGCAGGACGTCATCATCCGCGAGGAGGACTGCGGCACCGAGCGCGGTCTGAAGCTGCGGATCGCGGCGAAGGACGAGACGGGCGTGCTCCGCAAGGCGGACGACGTCGAGACCTCCGTGTACGCGCGGATGCTCGCCGAGGACGTCGTCGTGGACGGCAAGGTCATCGCGCCGGCCAACGTCGACCTGGGTGACGTGCTCATCGACCAGCTCGTCGCCGCGGGCGTCGAGGAGGTCAAGACCCGCTCGGTCCTGACCTGTGAGTCGGCGGTCGGCACGTGTGCGTACTGCTACGGCCGTTCGCTCGCCACCGGCAAGCTGGTCGACATCGGTGAGGCGGTCGGCATCATCGCCGCCCAGTCCATCGGTGAGCCCGGTACCCAGCTGACGATGCGTACCTTCCACACCGGTGGTGTGGCCGGTGACGACATCACCCAGGGTCTGCCCCGTGTCGTCGAGCTCTTCGAGGCCCGTACCCCGAAGGGTGTCGCCCCGATCTCCGAGGCCTCCGGCCGCGTGCGGATCGAGGAGACCGAGAAGACGAAGAAGATCATCGTCACCCCGGACGACGGCAGCGACGAGACGGCCTACCCGATCTCGAAGCGCGCCAAGGTCCTGGTCGGCGAGGGCGACCACGTCGAGGTGGGCCAGAAGCTCACCGCGGGTGCCACCAACCCGCACGACGTGCTGCGCATCCTGGGTCAGCGTGCCGTCCAGGTCCACCTGGTCGGCGAGGTCCAGAAGGTGTACAACTCGCAGGGCGTGTCGATCCACGACAAGCACATCGAGATCATCATCCGGCAGATGCTGCGCCGCGTGACGATCATCGAGTCCGGCGACGCGGAACTGCTGCCGGGCGAGCTCGTCGAGCGGTCGAAGTTCGAGTCGGAGAACCGTCGTGTGGTCACCGAGGGCGGTCACCCCGCCTCCGGCCGTCCGCAGCTGATGGGTATCACCAAGGCGTCGCTGGCGACGGAGTCGTGGCTGTCCGCGGCCTCCTTCCAGGAGACGACCAGGGTCCTGACGGACGCGGCGATCAACGCCAAGTCCGACTCCCTGATCGGCCTCAAGGAGAACGTCATCATCGGTAAGCTCATCCCGGCCGGTACGGGCCTGTCCCGTTACCGCAACATCCGGGTCGAGCCGACCGAGGAGGCCAAGGCCGCGATGTACTCGGCCGTCGGCTACGACGACATCGACTACTCGCCGTTCGGCACGGGCTCCGGCCAGGCCGTTCCGCTGGAGGACTACGACTACGGTCCGTACAACCAGTAAGCGAGCAGTTTGATCGACCGAAGGGCGGTCACCCCGTACGCACGGGGTGGCCGCCCTTCGGGTTTCCTACTTGCCGGCCGTCTGCCAGAAGGCGAGGGCGAAGCCGGCGCAGGCGGTGAGCGCCGTGACACTGGCCAGCGGCCAGCGGGTGCGCTCCAGCGCGTCGAGCCGCGCCTCGTGGTCGGCGAGCTGCTTGTCGGTCTGGTCGCTCCTCTGGACGAGCAGGGCAAGCGAGCCGTCGGCGCGGGCGAACCCGGCTTCCAGCGTGCCGCGCAGCCGTTCCAGTTCGAGGGCGACGGTGACCGGGTCGTTCCGGTCAGTCTCGGTCATCGGCGGCTCCCGGTGATCCACTGCGCAGCCAGGACGGCAGCAGTCTCTGTACGCCCTCCAGGGCCATGATCCGCGCCAGTCCGCCGGCGACGGCCAGGGCTCCGGCGACCCAGGGGAGGGTGGCCGGGACACCGGACGCGTCCACGATCGCGGGGAGCACAACGGCGATGCCGACGGCGGTCTGGAGGATGGTTCTGGCCGTGCGCTGGGCGGCATCGGTCATGATCGTCGGACTCCTCAGCGGGTGTAGGGGACTTTCAGGGCGTTCCAGGAGGTGCGGCCCGGCACGCCGTCCGCGTCGGAGCCGGAGAAGCCGAGCTTGCGCTGCCACCGGGCGTAGCTGCGCCGGTCGGCCTCGGACCAGCGGGGGCCGGGGCCGACCTCGTAGGCCGAGCAGCCCTCGGCGACCAGCCGGCGGCCCATGGCGGTGATGACCGGGGAGCTGGTGGCGGAGGTGAAGAAGGAGGAGCCGGGGAAGGGGTGGTGGCGGGGGCCGGCCGGGGCGCCGGGGGCGGCCGGGCGGTCCGGCCGGGCGGGCGCGGTGAGCCGGGCCGCGACGCGGGAGCGCATGCCGCCCATCTCGAAGCCGCGCGGGTCGCTCTTGGTGGCGGTCCACTCCTTGTGGCCGATCACGGAGGCCGCCGTCCAGCCGTGGGCCCGGCAGAGCGCGGCGGCGGCCCGTTCGATCGCGTCCAGCTGGGCGGCCGGCCAGGGGTCCTTGCCGTCGCCGAGGTTGACGCACTCGAAGCCGTAGAAGTGGGCGTTGCCGTCGGTGTCCTGGGCGTCCGGGCGGGGCGGGGCGGTCTCCGCCCTGACCGCGCGCAGCACGTCGCCGTCGCCCGACCCGGCGTGGTTGGCGCGGCCGTTGGCGATCAGGTGGACCCGGCCCTCCTTGTCGATGACGGCCTGGCACAGGGGGCCGGGCAGGGCGGCGTAGCCGTCGCGGCACAGGGCGACGGAGGCGGCGGAGCCGCTGGAGACGGTGTGGTGCACGATCACGCCGTGCACCGGGCCCCAGGCGCCCTTGTGGTTGCGGTTGCGCGTGCGCCAGCCGGGGTGTTCGACGACGCGCACTCCCTCGGCGCGCAGGGCGGCGAGGAGCCGGTCGGGGGTGAGGGGAGCTGCCATCGTGAGTCTCCTCGTCGTGGCGGGGGCGTTCGGGCCCGGGCGGGCCGGGGGGCCGCCGGTCCGCCCGGGGGGCGGGCCGGCGGCCGCGGGGCTCACATCACGGGGTCGATGCGGATGAACCGGGTGTCGAAGTTGCCGGTGCTGGTGGCGTTGGCCGTCCGGTACGCGGGGGTGGCGGTGTGCGCGGTGCCCACCGCCAGGCCGCTGACCAGGAACTGCGTCGACACGGAGGAGCGGTTGGGGGTGTTCACCAGGGCCGCCCGGTCGTCGGACGCGGGGAGCACCACGGCACCGGCGGCATTGCGGATGTTCGCCGACATGTAGCTGCCGACGCCCGTGGCGGTGCTGTGCATGTAGCAGCCGACGGTGACGATGACCTGGCCGGAGGCCGGGGCGGTGAACGAGGCGTTCATGGGGTCACCGACCGCGTCGGTGAGCGTCTCCGCCCAGGTGGTGCTGGTGGTGCTGCCGCCGTCGAGGTTGACCCGGAAGACCGGTACCGGACCGACCGGCGCCCAGGCGGAGCCCGTGTAGTACATCAGGCGTCCCGGGGAGGCGATCCACGCCACCATCCCGGCCACCGGCGCCGTGATCCTGGTGTCCCGCTCGGAGGCGGTGGCGAACCGCATCACCAGCCGTCCGTCCACCGACTGGGCGAGCGACTGGAGGTGTGCGGGCAGGTCGGCGGGGTCGCTCGGCTGCGGGTAGGGCAGGTTGCTGAGCGGGGTGTACTGGGTCGTCATGCGATCTCCTCCTGGCCTCCGCCGGACACGGGGACGGCGGGTGCGATGTCGGGCTCGGGCTCGGGCGCGGGGCCCTCCGGGACGGGGGGCGGGGGAGCGGGGGTGAGGGGGTGCTCCTCCAGGAGCACCTCGACCGGGTGGGTCGGGTCTCCGGGCGCTTCGGTGATGATCTCCACGGCGGGCGGAGCGGGGTCCTCGGTGACGGGGGGCGGTGGCGCCTCCCCGGGCCCCGGGACGTCCCCGGTCGCGGGGGTGTCCCGCGGCGCCGGGATGCCGGTGTTCTCGGTGCTCTCGGTCATAGCTCGCTCTCCTTGACCTGCCGCCAGGTGAGACCCCGCGCGGTGAGGTCGCCCAGCGTCGGGTTCGCGGCGGCCACGTCCGCGTAGGTGTTGCCGACCGCGGCGGGGGCGCGGTCCGAGGGGGCGTCCGGCGTCAGACCGGCGTCCGCCGGCACGCCGTTCGTCCTGGTGCCGCGGAGGGCCAGGGTCTGCTGGACCGTCCCGGCGGCCGTCGAGGCGGTCTTGATCCCGACGACCCAGGCGAAGGTGTCCAGCGCCGCGCCGGAGGAGTCCACGACGCGGACGACGTCACCGAGCTGGATGCGCGGGTCGTACAGCACCTCCACCTCGCCGAGCACGGGCACGGGGTACTGGCCCGCCGCCCGCATCGCGTCGGCGAGTTCCTGCGCCGCCCGGTAGTCCTGCACCCAGTCGCTGGCCTCGGCGCAGAACTCCTGGCGCCCGTGGTACTTCTCGCTGGTGCTGCCGGAGACCCACGAGGTCGCCTGCCGCTCGACCGCCTCGGTCGACGGCTTGAGCGTCTGGATGTGGACCGAGGGCTTGCCGTCCTCCGTGACCGTGTAGAGACGCCGGCCGGTGCGGTTGGTGAACCGCAGGACCAGGCACCCCTCCTCGCGCCGGGCGAGGATGTCGACGGCGCCCTTGACGGCGTCCGCGCCCGCCGCGTTGGAGGCGGCGAAGCGCACCGAGAAGCCGGGCGCGACGCTCTGGTCGTCGTCGACGTTCGGCGGACCGACGTCGAACTCCTCCTCGGCGAGCACGTACTTGAGGGTCACCGAGCTGTTGCCGGGGACCTCGCGCACGACGGTGTCGTTGTAGACCGTGCCGCCGGTGACCTTCACCGACGACCAGTCCTTGAACGGCTGCACGCAGTAGTTGCGGCAGGCGTCGATCTCCTCGGTGACGGTGAGCGCCGCGATGTCCCGTACCGACGTCAGGGTCAGGTCGGGCGAGGTCGGGGCCTTCGCGAAGCGCGTGTAGTTGCGCCAGCGGAAGATGCCCTGCTCGTCGAAGTCGGCCGTCGACATGCTCGCCTTGGCGATCTGCGTGATCACCTCCCACTGGGAGCCGGACACGCGCGGGACCGCGTACAGCGGGAGGATGGCGTCGTCGAGCTCGGCCTCCTTGGCCCACGTCTTCTGGGCGAACTCCGTGGCGGTGGGCGCGGCGGCCAGACCGCTGCTGAGCTGGACGGCTTCGGCGGAGAGCTGGGTCACCAGCCGCAGCTGGTACAGCTCGGCGGCCGGCTGCTCGGCCGAGGGGTCGGTGAAGGTCACCGGCCCGCACGGGTGGTGCGTCCCGTCCGGCGCGGTGAGGAACGGCTGGACGGTCGGCAGTACGGACGACCCGGTCGACGTGGTGTCGAACAGGCCGCCGATGTGCCAGACGCCGCGCTTCTGCTTGAGCGCCGAGACGCCCCAGGAGTAGTAGTAGCCGCTGCCCTCGCGGGTGCCGGAGTGCATGAAGACCTGGCCGGTCGAGAAGTCGACGGCCAGCCGCAGCCGTCCGGTCTGGGTGCCGGCGCGGTTGAGGTCCAGCTCCAGGGCGACGGTGCTGCCGAAGCCGACCGCGTTGTTCACCCATGCCTCGGCGAACAGCCGGCTGCCCGGCACGGTGACCCGGCTGCGCGGGAACCAGGTGGCGGTCAGCGCGCCGGTGTCCGGCGCGGCGGCGTGCGGCACGAGCGCCATCTCGTGCGGGGCGCCCTCCCTGCTCCAGCTGTAGTGCCGCGGGTCGGGAACGATCTCCGGCTGGCCGTAGGTCGCGGCGAACCCGCCGTGCAGCGAGGCGTACACCAGCGTCAGCGGTGCGGCGGGGTCGAACTCCGGGTACCGCGGCGGCGGGCAGGAGTGGACGCCGGCCTGCCGCAGCAGCTCGTCGACGCACCAGGTGGCGGTGGCCACCGGCCGCCGCCAGTAGAAGCCGGCGTACGGCTTGGGCAGGTCCGCGGGCCCGTGCAGCCGCTCGGCCCCGTCCAGCGCGGTCAGCTGCACGCTGTCCGTGCCGGACGCCGCGGAGCGGTTGCGCACGGTGCCGCGGAAGGCCGGCAGAACGCCCGCGTCGGTGCCGTACTGGTGGACCACGGACTGGCCGGGGCGGGCGATGTCGCCGGTGGAGCGGGGCGCCCACGGCGAGTACAGCGCGGGCGCCGACTTGCCGCCGCTGCCGGAGACCTGCAGCTGCAGCTGCGCCGACGAGCTGCCGGAGAAGGCGCGCATGGCGTCCGGCAGGTCGGTGCTGTAGCTGCGCTCCAGCTGCCAGGACTGGACCTGTTCGGACACGTCCTGGCCGCCGAGGCGGGTGGTGTGGTCGGTGACGCGCGAGCCGGACTGGAGCGACTCGGCCAGCTTCGGGTCAGTTGCTCGCACCGGCCACCTCCGCCATCTCGATGGAGACGTTGCGGTACGGCAGCGGCCGGGCCGGGGTGTCGGTGTAGCCGGTGACGGCCATGACCGGGCACCCGTCGCCGGGCAGCTGCGGCACCGTGGGGTCGATGTGCAGCAGCTTCGCCGGACCGATCCGCGACTGGAACGCGGTGGTCGCCGAGGCGAACGACACCGTGGCCGAGACGTGGGTGGCGCCGGCCGGCACGGCCGCCGGCGCCCAGCCGGTGGCAGTGCCCAGCGACGCTCCGGCGGCGTCGTGGAAGGTCAGGGCGCAGCTCTGGGCCCGGGTGCGGACCGCGGCGGGCAGCACCAGGCCGACCAGGCCCGTCCCGGGCGGCAGCACGTGCCCCTTCTGGGTGTCGTTGACGAAGGTCAGCGTTCCGGCGGTGGACGCGGCCAGGGAGGCGACCGCGTACCCGGAGGCGTCCGTCGACAGGGTGACGCCCGTCGCCGTCCACTGCGTGAGCGGGCCCCGGCCGGCGGCCTGGTCGGCGGGCAGCAGGTTCACCGGGGCGGTGGGCACGTGGTCGTCGTCGATGGTCAGCACGGCGCCGTCGAGCCCGTAGGTGCCGATCTCCCCGGCCACGCCCGAGGGGGTGACCAGGGCGGCACCCGCGGGCACCGTCGCCACCAGGGTGTGACCGGTGTCGGCCGCGGACGACAGGTACGTGCCGGCCGCGTCGCGCCAGTGCAGACGCGTGGCGCAGGGGCCGACCCGCCACGACTTCGGCAGGGTGAACCGCACGCGCATGCCGGGTACGACGGGGAAGCCGGCCCGGGGCCGGCGGTGCCAGCTGAGCTGCGCCGTGGTGGCCTCCGCCTTCCAGACGTACGTCTGGGGGAGCGCGCCCGCGGCGGTGGACAGCTCCAGCCGGCCGCTGCCGCTGACGGAGGTGTACCAGACGTTGTACGGATTGCTGGACGCGATGCGCCCCTCCGCCTGCAGGGGGTCGAGCAGGTTGCGTGCCACCGGGTCGAGCAGGTCGACGGGCCCTGGCCCGTCGATACGGCGGGCCAGCCGGTCCAGGTGCGCCGCGTCGTCCTGGGACAGCCGGTCGAAGGTGAGCTTGATCCGGCGGGGGCTGCGTTTGGGCGCGATCGTGGTGATCTGCCCGCTGAGCGAGGTGAACTGGGAGACGCCGAGGTCCGCTCCGCGTTCGAAGGCGGTGGCCGCCTGACTGATCTCCCGGAGCTGTCCGGGCAGGCCGACCCAGAGATTCCTTGGCATGGGGCGTGCCTCCTTCCTTGGTCATGGCTACGGGGCCGAGGGCATGGCGGTGACCCCCGGTCGGGGGGACCGGGGGTCAAGTGCCGGGCCGCGCCGCGGGGGTGTGGGGTACGGGCCGCCGGGCCGGCCGGCGGGGCCGAAGGGTCGGTGCCGTGGCATGTGCGCGGCACACGGGGCCGGCCGCTGCGGCGGGGTGTGCGCGGCTCGGTCCGCCGGGGCGGGGCCCGACCGGGCAGCCCTAGCGGCGGGCGAGCTGGCGGTGGCCGGCGATCACGGCGCGGGCGATGGTCTGGCCGTCGACCTGGACGTGGACCGGCCGGTCGGCGAGCCGTTCGACCGCCTCGGCGAGCCGGGCGATCTGGGCGCGGCTGCCGCCGGCGCCGATCATGCGCTCCAGCTTGCTGAGCGGGATGACGGCCTCGTGCTCGCCGGCCTCACCGATCACGGCGAGGGTGCCGCCGTTGCGGGGCTGGACGACGCCGCCCTTGGCGAGGTGGGGGATGGGGATCTTCGGCAGGCTGATGGAGAAGCTCTTGCCGCCGAAGACCGGCACCCAGCCCGGGATCGAGACCTTGAACCCGTTGAGCGCGCCGATGATGGTGTTGACGGCGGTGGCGAAGGCCCGGAAGGGCGCCAGCATGACGTTGCCGATGCCCTTGAGGATCGGCGTGATCACACCGATCGCCGTCGACACCGCGCTCTGGATCGCCTTCATGCCGGCCTTGAAGCCCTTGGAGACGACGGAGACGATCTTGTCGACGTTGACGAACTTGAGGATGAGCGGCGCGAGCAGCGCCATGATCAGGCCGAACGGGTTGGCGGCCATCACCAGGTTGAGCCCGCGCTGCGCGAGGCTCGCCCCCTTCAGGCCCTTGGCCAGCCCGCCGCCCATGGTCTTGCCGGTCTTGTCGGCGTTCTTGCCGGCCTTACCGACCGACTTCTCGACGGCGTCCGCCTGGCGCTTGACGTCGCGCAGGGCGTTCTTCGCCTTGTCGGCGGACCCCTTGAGCCTGTCGAGGGAGGTCTTGAACTTGTCGGTGCCGCTCCTGGCCTTGCCGAAGGAGGTGTTGGCGTTGTTCAGGCCCGTCCGCAGCTTGCCGACAGCGCTGTTGCCGTTGTTCGCGGAGGTACGGAACTTGCCGAGGGAGGAGCCGGCCTTGTCGGCGCCGCCCTTGACCTTGGTCATGGCGGCGGACGCCTTGTCGCTCCCGCCCTTGATCCTGGACAGGGCGGTGTCGGCCTGCCCTGCGGTGGTCTTCATGCGGCTCAGCGGCGAGGCGGCCTGGTCGACCGATCGCTTGAGCCCGCCCATCTGCTTCGACGCCGAATCGGCGTTCGAGCGCAGGCCGCGCAGTGAACCCGCGGCCTTGTTCAGGGAACTGACCAGAGACATCGTCATTCCTTTCCGCGGGGGTACGCGGCTGTCTTCGTCATCCGATGGCAGTGATGAGGTTGTTGATGCGGCGCTCCAGGTGGTTCAGATGGCTGGCCACCGCCTGGACGTTGCCCACGTTCACCGGCTCGGCCCGACGCGCAGGCGCCACGGAATTGGCTGTCCGATTGCGAAGGCCGCGGATGTACCGCTCCACGCTCTGGATCCGCTGGCCGTGGTCCCGGGCGGTGTCCCTTATTGCGGCGGAACGCTCCCTCGGGTACTGGTCCATGAAACGCTGGACGTGCGGGCGGAGCTCCTTTGCCAAATCCAGGGCGGCCTGCGCATGGATCTTGAGTTTCTCCGGCGACATGCCCCGCATGTCGAGAACCTTGTCCTCGGCGATCTTCGCCAGGTCCCACTTGGTCCACTCGGCCTTGACCAGGGTGGCTTCGGCGTTGAAGCCGTTGAACGTGGCCACGGCGGCATTGGCCTCGGGCTTGATGGCGTTGACCGCGGCGGTCAGCGCGTTGACTTCGCTCTTGAAGACCGTGAATTCCGAGTTCTTGACACCGAAGGTGTCGATGTGGTCCTTGAGGAATTTGACGGCCTGGTCGAGGAAATCCTTGTCGTCCTTCTTCTTCTTTTCCTTCTGGCTTTCCTTTTCCGGTGGGGTGCTCATATCGCCCTCTTCCTTCCGAAATCCCGGCGTGCTATGATCCGTCGATTCACGGTGGTCGCGGTCGACTGAAAATGGCGGGGGAATGAATATTCTTCTCGGGGCTGTTTCCGGAGCGGTGGCCCTGCTGTTCCTGTGGGGCTCGTGGATCGTCGCCGGAAAGGGTGTCGCGGTGCTGCGCGGGGCCCGGCGCGACATGGCGGCCAGTGCGACCGCGAAAGGCACGTGCGTAGGGGCCGGCGGGACGCGCCACTCGTACCGCTACGTGACGCCGGACGGTGCGACGCACGTGGCGTACGTGGCGCGCACCGGCTCCCTCGACACACCGAAGGTCGGATCCACCGCCCTGCTCCGCTACCGCAGGGACGATCCGAAGGTCGCCACCACGTTCGCCACGACCATGATCGTCGTGCCGCTCGGGGGAGCCATGACGCTGATGCTCGCCCTCTTCTGCGCCGCCGCCGCGGCGGTCTGCGGCTTTCTGGCCGTCGCGCTGATGGCGCGGTTCTGAGGGGCCTCGCGGATCCCTCGCGCACAGGGCCGGGACCGGAGCCGGCGTGGGTGCCGGGACCGGGATCGGAGCCGGCGTGGGTGCCGGGACCGGGATCGGAGCCGGCGTGGGTGCCGGGACCGGGATCGGAGCCGGCGTGGGGGCCGGACCTGGATCAGGTGAAGAACCGGGTGAGTTCGGCCGGACCCGGGGTGGCCCGTCCGCTCTCCGGCGAGGTGGCTTCCTCCGCCTCGGCGCCGTCGGGCCGCGGCACCGGCGTCGGGTACTCCAGCGCCTCCGCGTCCTCGTCCTGGTTCACCGTGGCGAACATCCAGTTGGACTCGGCGAGGTGGTCCACCGCGGCGGCGAGCAGGTAGTCGCTCACGCCCCAGTCCGCCGCCTCGCCGTGCACCGCGCGCGCGAGCGCGCTGTCGCGCGGCATGTGCCGGACGAGCACCGCGAGCCGGCGGGAGGAGAGCCGGCCGCGGTGCCAGTCGAGCAGGTCCACGCCGTAATGGCGCAGCAGGTCGGCCTCCAGGGCCTCGGCGTGCTCCTCGACGAGCACGCCGAGGCTCAGCCTTCCCCCAGGCCGAGCCCCGTCTCCTTGCCGTACGCCTCCAGGATCGCCGCGATGTCCTGCATCGTGACCTCGAGGCGGTCGAAGCGGGCGTACTGCTGTTCGCCCAGGAGCAGCCGCAGCAGCCCGTCGACGTCGTTGTCGTCGAGTTCGCGCAGCTTGCGGGCGGTGGCGCGGGTCAGCTCGGTCGGCAGCTGGAAGGCCTGGTCGTCGAGCTCGAACGTCCAGGCGCGGCCGAGCGCTTCCAGGCGCTGGGCGCGCGCGGCGTTGACGTTGAAGGAGGACATGGGTGGGCTCCTTGTGTGAGGAAGGCGTACGGGGGAACGAAGACGCCGGTGCCCGGCGCGCGGCCACGACGGGCCACGCGCCGGACACCGGCGTGGGGGAGGGACGGGCGCCGGGGGAGCGCCGCGCCCTTACGCGTACGACTTGTCCTTCATGATCCAGGTCGCGAGCGTGGAGCTGCCCTCGGGGGCGAGGGCGGTGAAGGTGACACCGAGCTTCAGCGCCCCGGTGCGGGTCAGGGAGATCTCCTCGGTCTCCGTCACCTGGCCGCGCGGGATGATGAAGCGGTACGTGACGTCCGAGCCGTCCTTGAACTCGATGCCGAGCTGGCGCTCGTCCTTCTGCGGCTCGGCGCCCATCGCGTACGTGAAGGTGTCGGTGATGCCGGTGGCCGTCACCGGGGCGACCGCGCCGCCGCCCATGAAGAACGGCAGCGTGTCCTTGTTGAACTGCAGCAGCTGGAACTTCACGGTCAGGTCGCGGTCCGAGTAGATGAACCGGGCCGGGCTCACCGACTGCCAGGTGTCGACCGGGTCGATCTTGTCCTTCTTGTTGAACTTGATGCCGTCGGTGCTGGTGTAGCCGAGCTCGGTCCAGCCGGTGGCCCACTCCTCGGCGGTGTTCTTCGGCGCGGCCGGGGCGTTGGTGCCGGTGCCGGCGACGAGAATGCGGCCGGTGCCGGCGACGCGGATCTGGCTTCCGTTGTTGGCAGGCATGGGAACTCCTCAGGTGAAGGTGCTGCGGACAGGGCGAAGGCCCCGCCGCGGGTGCGACAGGGCCTGTTCGGGGAGCCGCGCGCGGGGCGCGCGGCAGGGGGTGTGGTGCGGCGGTGCCGCGTGGCGGGGCCGGGGGCCGGCCCGTCCGCCGTTACGCGGGCCGGATGGAGAGCCGGACCGTCGAGAGGTACCGGTTGCCGTTCGGCCGGTTGTAGTCGGGCAGCCAGCGCGGGCCGTCCGCCTCGGCCACCTCGGTGACGGACGCGCCGCCGTACACCGTTCCGGCGGCTTCGAGGAGCGCGGCGCGTGCGGTCAGCGCGACCGTGTGGGCGGCGGTCTTGTCCGGCCCGTAGACCTCCAGGTCGAGCAGCGGCTGGTCGAGGTGGAGGTCGTCCACCCAGGCGCCGCCGACGCGGGAGACGAGGACGGCCTTCTGTGTGCCGTCGAAACCGGCGGGCGGCCGGTTGTCGACCACCACCCCGGCCAGTTCCGCCCGGTTCTTCAGGTGGTCGACCACGAGTCGTTCCGCGTCCGGGAAGGCGAGAGGGCTCACATGGACGCTCCCTTCGGGAGAGATCGGGAGAGAGTCGGGAAAACACGAAGCGGCAGGACCGCCGCCCTGGTGGAGGGCGCAGCTCTGCCGCTGCTCCAAGTGTGATCGAGGCCGGCGGCGCCCGCAACCAACTTGCTCCCGGCCTCGGCGGGCCACGCTCCGTATGTCCGCCGCGGACCCCCTCATCTGCGCTACGCTCGCTAACCCGAACAACAGTTCGAGCAAAGTTCGAGCATCAGACGTGGACGCGGAAGGTACGGAGCACCCGGCGGGCGTGAGGAGTGGTGGGGCGTGGAGACGAACACGAGGAGCGGGCGGGCGGCCGGCGGTGACGGCCGATGAGGAACAGCCCGCAGGACCGACTGGCCGACGTCGCCGCCGCAGCGGTCGAGGTCGCGGTGGAGAGCGCCGCGGCAGGTACGTACACCGGAGGGGTGGGGCGCGCCCTGAGCGCCGTGATCGCCAAGGTGGGTGCGCGCATCACCGTCGACGCCGAGCTGCGCGGCTTCTCCAGCGGCTGGCAGGAGGCCGTGGCCGCGCTGACCGCCGAGCCGCCCGCGCCGACGGCGCACGCCCCCGTGTTCCGCATGCCCGCCCGGGCGGGCGGCGCCGAACCCACCTGACACCCGCGCGCGCACGCCGGTTGCGCCCGCATGTCGGGGTACAGGGCGGCGGAGCGCAGGAGGGCGGAGCGCACGGCGCGGAACGCACGGAACCGGAACGCATGAACGCCGGGGCGGCCACTCCCTTCCAGGAGTGGCCGTCCCGGCGTTCCGACGCGCAGGCGTCCGTATGTACGTACGGGGGATCAGGCCCCGCCCGCCCGTGTCTTCCGGCGTGTCGTGCGCTCCGCGGCGAAGACGTCCTCCAGCCGGTAGAGCTGTGCGCGGCCCTGGCGCCCGGCGGGCGACAGGTGCCCGAGCTGCACCCACTTGCGGATGGTGGTGGGCACGACACCCGCCTCCTGCGCTGCCAACTGGCCGGTGACCAGCGACGGGGCCGTCATCGGCGGACGGTTCGCCGGGCTCGTACGGCTCATCGGGCACCTCCGTCGCGCACCGCTCCGGCGGCCGCGGCCGGGACCGCCGCCGACGCGGTCTCGTCCATGCGTGCGGCGATCCGGGCCACACCGCCCTCCGCCGCCTCGGCCAGCTCCTGCCAGGCGTCCTCCGCCCACAGGTGCCGGAAGGCCGGATCGGTCGAGCAGTCGCAGTCGGGCACGCCGCACCGGCACCCGGGGTTCACGCACACCACGGCCCGGCTCGTCGGGAACGCCCGCAGCGACACCGAGTCGCACCACGGGCAGCGTCCCGGCACGCGCACCATCGTCTCCGCCTCGCCGAGCGCCCGGGCGCAGCGCCTCGCCATGCGGCGCATCTCGTCCCGTACGTGCGCGGCGAGCGTGGCGTCCGCGGCGACGCGGTCGAGCAGCCCGGTGATGCGCCGCAGCCGCTGTCCGACGTCGGCCCGGCGCGGGCGGCCGAGACCGAGCCGGTCGTACACCGCCTCCTCCAGCTCCACCACACCGTCGGAGATGTCCCGGATGGCGTCGGAGACGTGGAGGCGGATGGGGGAGGCGGCGTGACCCGGCACGGACAGGCCGTGCCGCTGCTCGTTGAGCAGCGCCTCCTGCCGCTCGGCGCGCAGGCGGGCGGCGCGCGCGGCGAGCTCCGCGGACCCGGGGGCCGGACGGTCGGCGGACGGGGCGCCGCGCCCCGGCGCCGGCGCCAGCTCGGTGAGCAGCTCGGGGAACTGGCTGATCAGCAGGGCGGTCCACAGAGCGGCGTCACGTACGACGCCGACGACGGCAGCGTCGGATGCACCGGTGATGCCGGTCATACCGGTGCTGCCCGGGGTCTCGGTGATGCCGGTGGTGTCGGGAGTCGGGGCGGGGGCGGGAGTGGGCTGGCTGGACATGGAGTGCTGCCTCCTGGGGCGGGTCGTGGCGCCCGGCGGGCCTGCATCGGCCTGCGGTGCCGCGCCGGCGAGGGCGTCGGCCGGAGCGGGGTCGGGCTGCGGGCGGGTGCTGTCAGGCGGCGGCGGTGCCGGTGTCGCTGCCGGGGGTGGTGGCGCCGGCGTCGTCGAGCGGGCGGGTGCGCCGGGCGCGGGCCCGGGCGCCCCGGTTCAGATCGACCGGCCGCCCGTTGTGCCACAGCCGTCCGGCGCTGACGCCGTCGAACCACGTGTGCGCGGGGTCCACCGTCTCCTCGCACTGCCGCGTCACCGGGCAACGCGCACACGCCCGCAGCGCGGGTGCCGCGTCGGCGGGCCGCCGGGCGAAGACCACCTGGGGCGGCATCCCCGCGCAGGCGGCGTCGGCCCGCCACCCGAAGAACTCCCGCGCCTCCTCCCGCGCCTCGGCGGTGGAGGACATGGCCCTGGGCGCGGATGCGGATGCGGATGCGGATGCGGGCGTGGACGTGGACGTGGACGGGCTGGTGTGGAACGGCGGTACGGACATGACGCAGGCCCCCCTGGTGTGCTGCGAACGCATGAACAGAAGCCGGATCAGCTTGTTGCGAGCACGCACATTGGCACGTTGCGAGCGAGCGCGCAACCAAAAGTGGGGAGCGGTCTGTCCGCTTCTCGACGCAACCTTCACACTTGTGTGCGTGTAAGCGCGCAATCGGTGCGCGCAAGAGCGATAGTCTGGTCGCCGCCTCGAAGGGAGGACGTGCCCATGTCCGTCAGCGAACTGGAAGAGTTCACGGCTTGGATCGAAGGGGTGATCCGACGGCAGGGGTACGACATCGACAGCCCGCGCGGCGGCGGAAAATCTCGCCTCGCCGACGAGGCCGGTGTGCACCGCGCGGCCATCACCCGGCTCCTGCAGGGGCAGAGCATGCCCGACCTGGAGACCATGCGCCGCCTCGCCCACGTGCTGCGCGTCCCGGTGCGCGACATGCTCATCAAGTCCGGCAGGCTCACCGAGGAGGACCTGCCGCTGCCCGGTCTGCCGAGGGACGTGCCGCCCGCCGAGGAGACCGCGCCCTCGGCGCTCACCCTGGAGCAGGCCGCGGCCGGACTCGGCATCCCGCCCGACCAGCGCGACATGTTCATCCGCGTCGCGGGGCAATTCCTGCCCGAGTGGTCCGCCGGCCGGCCGGAACGCGAGGGTTCCGCGGGGGCGCTGCAAGGGGATGCGCAGGGTGCCCGCGAGGCCTGACTCCGTTCTCTCGTAAGCTTGTTCGTGCCTGTCCCCACGATTTCGCAGGCTCAATGCCCCGGTGGCGGCCGAGCTGCCGGGGGGTACCGCCATGGGTATGGACGTCGCGGCACGGAGGCTGGACCGGCGTCTTCGGCGGAACCGACGGCGACGGGTTGCGAAAGAGAGTGTGATGGTCGAGAGCGAGGGGTGCTCCCGGCCGGCCGACGACCCGTGTGACGGCGACCCGCGCGCCGCCGACCCGCGCGACGGAGAGGCGGGCCCGACGAAGGCCCGGGGCACCGTCCGCGGACTTCCGGAGCCGGCCGACGACATGCCGGCTCTGCTCGCCACCCTCGGCCGCTACCTGGAGAGCCACGCGCCCCAGGAGGTCGTGGTCCTGCTGCGCGAGGAGCTGGCGCGGCGCGAGTTCCAGGCGTACGTCAACGGCTGGCGCGACGCCGCCGACGAGTACGAACCCGTCCTGGAGGAGGCGCGCCGCATAGCCCAGACCCGCCGTCTGCGGCTGGTCGGCCGTACGCCGGGCCAGGCGGCGGTCATTCCGTTCCCGCAGGGCGACGGCCCGGACGCGGCCGGCTCCTCCGGCTCCGGTGCCGGCGCGGGCAGCTCGGGCGGGAAGGGCAGGCCGGATTCCGCGCGCCCGGGCGCGACCGGCGAGGGGTCCCGGCCGCGCGGCACCTCACGGCCCCCGAACCCCCGGCGCCCTCCCCGGGACCCGAGGCATGCCGACGACACCCGGAACAGCGACGGCTCCGGGAACAGTGACGACGCCAGGGACGGCGACCACACCGAGCGCACCGACCATGCCCGGGACACCCACGACACCGAGCGTGCCGACGACGCCGGGGACACCCACGACTCCGCGGACCCCCGGCGCCCGAAGCACCCCCGCCGCACCGCCCGCCGGCCGGCGCCGAGCGCCCCGCCCGGCGAGAGCGGCGCACCGCACGCCGAACCCGAGGGAGAACCGCAAGGGGAACCCCAGGCCGACCCCCAAGGAGAATCCCAGGACGCACCGCACGGCGAAGCCCGGGCCCACCAGAACACCCGGAGCGCCGCCCCGAGCCCCGACGCCGCTCCCCGCGACGCCGACGACACGCCCGGCCGCAGCACCGGCCCGCGTGGGGCGCGCGGATCCGGGGCCGGCCGGCAGCCGGAGGTCGCCCCGGACCGCGGGTCCGCGGCCGACCGACAGCCGGAGCCCGGGTCCGGGGGATCCGGATCCCCCGGACCCGGCCCCGACCCCCGGTCCGGGTCCGCCGTCACGCCGAGGTCCGGCGTCCCGGCCGGCGACGGGGAAGAGCGGCGGCAGGGGGCCGACGAGCCCCGCGCCGGGTCCGGCACGCCCCAGCTGGTCGCCAAGTCGCGCAACTCCCGAGTGCCCACCATTCCGCGGTTGCCCGCCCGTCGCAGGAGGCCGGGCGACCACCCCTGAGGCGGCGCCCCGCCCCGCCGGGCGACCGATTCGAGGCCGCGCCCCGCTCCGCCGGCGACCACCCCCGGCGCCGCGCCCCGCCCCGCCGCGCGGGCCGCCCCGGTGGCATGGTCATTTGTTTTGACCCAGCTCCGTACGGTAGGTACGCTCAGACCTTGTGCCTGGGGTGTGCCTGGGCTCGTGTGCGTGTCTGCAACCGCACGGCGAGCCGGTCACGGTCACCGCAATCTGCGCTCCTTCCGCCTGACGGCGGGGGTCCGCGGTATTCGACACACCCGACCGCGTGGGTCGGCGACGTTCCAGGTTAGCTTTACTAACGGCACACAGAAACCGGAGAAGTAGTGCCTACGATCCAGCAGCTGGTCCGGAAGGGCCGGCAGGACAAGGTCGAGAAGAACAAGACGCCCGCACTCGAGGGTTCCCCTCAGCGCCGCGGCGTCTGCACGCGTGTGTTCACGACCACCCCGAAGAAGCCGAACTCGGCCCTCCGCAAGGTCGCGCGTGTGCGTCTGACCAGCGGGATCGAGGTCACGGCTTACATTCCGGGTGAGGGACACAACCTGCAGGAGCACTCCATCGTGCTCGTGCGTGGTGGCCGTGTGAAGGACCTGCCGGGTGTTCGTTACAAGATCATCCGCGGCTCGCTCGACACCCAGGGTGTCAAGAACCGCAAGCAGGCCCGCAGCCGCTACGGCGCCAAGAAGGAGAAGTAAGAATGCCTCGTAAGGGCCCCGCCCCGAAGCGCCCGGTCATCATCGACCCGGTTTACGGTTCTCCTCTGGTGACCTCGCTCATCAACAAGATCCTGCTGAACGGCAAGCGTTCCACCGCCGAGCGGATCGTCTACGGCGCCATGGAAGGCCTCCGCGAGAAGACCGGCAACGACCCGGTCATCACGCTGAAGCGCGCCCTCGAGAACGTCAAGCCGTCTCTCGAGGTCAAGTCCCGCCGTGTCGGTGGCGCCACCTACCAGGTGCCGATCGAGGTCAAGCCCGGTCGCGCCTCCACTCTCGCGCTGCGCTGGCTGGTCGGCTACTCGCGCGCCCGTCGCGAGAAGACCATGACCGAGCGCCTCATGAACGAGCTCCTGGACGCCTCGAACGGCCTCGGCGCTTCGGTCAAGAAGCGTGAGGACACGCACAAGATGGCCGAGTCCAACAAGGCCTTCGCGCACTACCGCTGGTAGTCGCACCCACATCGAGACCGAGAGAAGACTGAAGCCTTATGGCTACCACTTCGCTTGACCTGGCCAGGGTCCGCAACATCGGGATCATGGCCCACATCGACGCGGGCAAGACGACCACCACCGAGCGGATCCTGTTCTACACCGGCGTTTCGTACAAGATCGGTGAGGTCCACGACG
Source organism: Streptomyces sp. NPDC051310 (assembly GCF_044455245.1). Classification (NCBI taxonomy): domain Bacteria; kingdom Bacillati; phylum Actinomycetota; class Actinomycetes; order Kitasatosporales; family Streptomycetaceae; genus Streptomyces; species Streptomyces sp. NPDC051310. Next base: position 91,066 of record NZ_JBITEO010000018.1, on the reverse strand, counting down.
GCGCCGCCACGATGGACTGGATGGAGCAGGAGCAGGAGCGCGGCATCACGATCACGTCCGCCGCGACGACCTGCCACTGGTCGCTCGAGGACGTCGATCACACCATCAACATCATCGACACCCCGGGTCACGTCGACTTCACCGTCGAGGTGGAGCGTTCGCTCCGCGTCCTCGACGGTGCCGTGACGGTGTTCGACGGTGTGGCCGGTGTGGAGCCGCAGTCCGAGACCGTGTGGCGTCAGGCGGACCGCTACGGCGTTCCGCGTATCTGCTTCGTCAACAAGCTCGACCGCACGGGTGCCGAGTTCCACCGCTGCGTCGACATGATCAGCGACCGCCTGGGCGCGCAGCCGATCGTCATGCAGCTCCCGATCGGCGCCGAGGCCGACTTCAAGGGCGTCATCGACCTCGTTCGGATGAAGGCCCTGGTCTGGTCCGCCGAGGCCGCCAAGGGCGAGATGTACGACATCGTCGACATCCCGGACACCCACACCGAGGCTGCCGAGGAGTACCGCGGCAAGCTGCTCGAGGCCGTGGCCGAGAACGACGAAGAGATCATGGAGCTGTACCTGGAGGGCCAGGAGCCGTCCGAGGAGCAGCTGTACGCCGCGATCCGTCGTATCACCATCGCCTCCGGCAAGGGCACCGGCACCACGGTCACCCCGGTGTTCTGTGGCACCGCGTTCAAGAACAAGGGCGTCCAGCCCCTGCTCGACGCGGTCGTGCGCTACCTGCCGTCGCCCGTCGACATCGAGGCCATCGAGGGCCACGACGTCAAGGACGCGGAGACGGTCGTCAAGCGCAAGCCGTCCGACGACGAGCCGCTGTCGGCGCTGGCGTTCAAGATCATGAGCGACCCGCACCTCGGCAAGCTCACCTTCGTCCGGATCTACTCCGGTCGCCTGGAGTCCGGCACCTCGGTGCTGAACTCCGTCAAGGGCAAGAAGGAGCGCATCGGCAAGATCTACCGCATGCACGCGAACAAGCGTGAGGAGATCGACTCGGTGGGCGCGGGCGACATCATCGCCGTCATGGGTCTGAAGCAGACCACGACCGGTGAGACGCTCTGCGACGAGAAGTCCCCGGTGATCCTGGAGTCCATGGACTTCCCGGCGCCGGTCATCGAGGTCGCGATCGAGCCCAAGTCCAAGGGTGACCAGGAGAAGCTGGGTGTCGCCATCCAGCGTCTCGCGGAGGAGGACCCCTCCTTCCAGGTGCACACCAACGAGGAGACCGGCCAGACCGTCATCGGCGGTATGGGCGAGCTTCACCTCGAGGTGCTCGTCGACCGCATGAAGCGCGAGTTCAAGGTCGAGGCCAACGTCGGCAAGCCGCAGGTCGCGTACCGCGAGACGATCCGCAAGGCCGTCGAGCGCGTGGACTACACCCACAAGAAGCAGACCGGTGGTACCGGTCAGTTCGCCAAGGTGCAGATCGCGGTCGAGCCGATCGAGGGCGGCGACGCCTCGTACGAGTTCGTCAACAAGGTCACCGGTGGCCGCATCCCGAAGGAATACATTCCTTCCGTGGACGCCGGCTGCCAGGAGGCCATGCAGTTCGGCATCCTCGCGGGCTACGAGATGACGGGCGTCCGCGTCACGCTTCTCGACGGTGCCTACCACGAGGTCGACTCGTCCGAGCTCGCCTTCAAGATCGCCGGTTCGCAGGCCTTCAAGGAGGCCGCGCGCAAGGCGTCCCCGGTGCTCCTCGAGCCGATGATGGCCGTCGAGGTCACCACGCCCGAGGACTACATGGGCGACGTCATCGGTGACATCAACTCCCGCCGTGGCCAGATCCAGGCCATGGAGGAGAGGGCGGGTGCCCGGGTCGTCAAGGGCCTGGTGCCGCTCTCGGAGATGTTCGGCTACGTCGGCGACCTCCGCAGCAAGACCTCGGGTCGCGCAAGCTACTCGATGCAGTTCGACTCCTACGCCGAGGTTCCGCGGAACGTCGCCGAGGAGATCATCGCGAAGGCCAAGGGCGAGTAACTCTTCCGAGTTCACGCCGTAGGCTTGACACCGTCCGCCGGGGCAGCGCCCCGAACCCGAGGCAACGCCCCGGCGGGTGGCACCCCAGCAAAGATCACCTGGCGCCGATGAGTAAGGCGTACAGAACCACTCCACAGGAGGACCCCAGTGGCGAAGGCGAAGTTCGAGCGGACTAAGCCGCACGTCAACATCGGCACCATCGGTCACATCGACCACGGTAAGACGACCCTCACGGCCGCCATTACCAAGGTGCTGCACGACAAGTACCCGGACCTGAACGAGGCTTCGGCCTTCGACCAGATCGACAAGGCTCCTGAGGAGCGTCAGCGCGGTATCACCATCTCCATCGCGCACGTCGAGTACCAGACGGAGTCGCGTCACTACGCGCACGTCGACTGCCCGGGTCACGCGGACTACATCAAGAACATGATCACCGGTGCCGCGCAGATGGACGGCGCCATCCTCGTGGTCGCCGCCACCGACGGCCCGATGCCGCAGACCAAGGAGCACGTGCTCCTGGCCCGCCAGGTCGGCGTTCCGTACATCGTCGTCGCCCTGAACAAGGCCGACATGGTGGACGACGAGGAGATCCTGGAGCTCGTCGAGCTCGAGGTGCGTGAGCTCCTCTCCGAGTACGAGTTCCCGGGCGACGACGTTCCGGTCGTCAAGGTCTCCGCTCTGAAGGCGCTCGAGGGCGACCCGGAGTGGGCCGAGTCGGTCCTGAACCTGATGAACGCCGTCGACGAGTCGATCCCGCAGCCGGAGCGCGACGTCGACAAGCCGTTCCTCATGCCGATCGAGGACGTCTTCACGATCACCGGTCGCGGTACGGTCGTCACCGGCCGTATCGAGCGTGGTGTCCTGAAGGTCAACGAGACCGTCGACATCATCGGCATCAAGACCGAGAAGACCACCACCACGGTCACCGGCATCGAGATGTTCCGCAAGCTGCTCGACGAGGGCCAGGCCGGTGAGAACGTCGGTCTGCTCCTCCGTGGCATCAAGCGCGAGGACGTCGAGCGCGGCCAGGTCATCATCAAGCCGGGCTCGGTCACCCCGCACACCGAGTTCGAGGCGCAGGCCTACATCCTGTCCAAGGACGAGGGTGGCCGCCACACGCCGTTCTTCAACAACTACCGCCCGCAGTTCTACTTCCGTACCACGGACGTGACCGGCGTCGTGACCCTCCCCGAGGGCACCGAGATGGTCATGCCGGGCGACAACACCACCATGTCGGTCTCGCTGATCCAGCCGGTCGCCATGGAGGAGGGCCTCAAGTTCGCCATCCGCGAGGGTGGCCGGACCGTGGGCGCCGGCCAGGTCACCAAGATCGTCAAGTAAGTACGCTTGACCGTCTGACCTGGTAGCTCGCAGAGCTGCAAGCGAAGGGCCCGTACGACCTCGGTCGTACGGGCCCTTTCGCCGTTCCCGGGGCGCCGGGGCCGCCGGCCGGGAGGTTTGATTTCTCTGTTCGAATGCGGGGATCATGGCGGCTCGGCCCGGGGGTGCCCGGGACAACGGGGACACGGGGAGGTCCGCGGATGGCATGGGACGAGTGGGAGCAGCTCAAGACCGACGCGGCGGGGCGCAGTTCCACGCAGATGCAGCTCAACCAGTACCCCGCCGACCAGGGCGGCGGTACGCCGGAGAAGCTGAAGTCGGAGAAGCGGGTCTGGGCCAAGGCCGGTGAGGGCGTCCGGCGGCTGAAGGACGACCTCGGCAAGGCGCAGACCAAGCTGGAGGACGGGCAGGCCGGGCTGGGGGAGACGACCGGGTGCCAGACGGCGGCGGCGCAGAAGGAGCTGTACGAGTCCTGGAAGAAGTACGTCGGGGACGTCGGCACCCGCTGCGGTGATCTGGGCGGGCTGCTGGAGCGCTCCGGGCGGGACCTGCAGATGCTCGACTCGTCCCTCCAGACGGAGCTCGACAGGATCAAGGCGCAGTACCAGGACACCGAGGCCGTCGGCGGCCAGGCGAAGGACAAGTGATCCGCGGCCATGGACCTTGCGACCCTGAAGGCGTTCAAGCCCTCCGAGTACGAGGAAGCCGCGGACGGTTACCGCGCGACGGGCGACATGGCCATGATGGCCAAGGACAAGATCGACAACGAGGTCTGTCCGGGCATCCGGCGCGAGCTGGAGGGCGCGACGGCGAAGGCCGCGCTCGGGCAGCTGCAGGAGCTCTCGAAGAACTTCCACTACGTCCAGACGGAGTGCGGGCTGATCAGCACCGCGCTCAACGGCTTCGCCTTCGACATGGCGGCGGCCAAGCGGAAGCTGGAGGCGGCGCTGGCGGACGCGAGCGCCAACGGCTGCACCGTCAACCCCGACGGATCGGTCACCTTCCCCGCGGGCGGCGACGCGGTCGACGGGAAGGTCCCCGAGGGCGGCACCGTGCAGAGCACCGGCACCCCGACGGACCCGACGGCCGCGGCGATGTACCGGCAGGCGGCCAACGTCCATCCGAACCCCAACTACGGCAAGGCCCTCGGGTTCGCGAGCCGGATCTCCGACGCGGTGAAGGAGGCCACCGACGCGGACGCGAAGTGGGCCCCGAAGCTCCGCGCGCTCAAGGCCGACGACGACCTCGTGGTCTCCCACCGCGACTGGGCCGACGCGCAGTCGGACATGGGCGGGGTCCGCGAAGCCGGCAAGACCTACCTGGAGTCCCTGCCGCAGCCCCCCAAGGACGGCACGCCGAAGGACAACGCGGCGTGGTGGAAGAAGCTCAGCGCGGAGGAGCAGGCGGCCTGGCTCTCGCTCCAGCCCGGCACCGTCGGCGGGCTCGACGGTCTGCCGTCCACGGTCCGCGACGAGGCCAACCGCACCGTCTTCGAGGAGAAGCGGGGCCAGCTGCAGATGGAGCTGGACTCCATCCCCAAGCCGCCCGCCAACGAGTGGACCTGGATCACGGCCGGGCCGTACCCGTCGAAGGTGCACACCGACGAGTGGATGGCGTGGCACAACAAGTACGGGGACCGGTACGAGCAGCTCAACAAGTCCCTGAACGGGATGAAGAGCATTCAGGAGCGCTTCGACCAGACAGGGGTGCGAGGACTGCCCGAAGCGTATCTGCTCGGCTTCAGTCCGGAGGGCAACGGCCGCGCCATCGTGGCGAACGGCAATCCCGACACGGCCGACCACCAGGCGGTGTACGTGCCCGGCACGACGTCGAACCTCGGCAGCATCGGCGGTGACATCAACCGGATGGTCGAGACCTGGCGTGTGGCGAGCGACGAGGCCGACGGCAAGTCGGTTTCCACCATCACCTGGCTCGGGTACGACGCGCCGCAGAACATCGTCAAGGACTCCCCGTTCAGCCACTACGCGAACGACGGAGCCCCGGCGTTCAACCGGTTCATGGACGGCCTCGACGCCTCGCGGACCGTCGAGTCGGACCCGCACCGCACGGCCATCGGCCACTCCTACGGCACGACCCTCATCGGATCGGCGGCGCGTCAGGGCGACCTCAACGCGGACGACGTGATCCTCGCGGGCAGCCCGGGTGTGCAGGTGCCCAAGGCGGAGGACATGGACGTGCCCAAGGGGCACGTGTGGAACCAGGAGGCGGACGGGGACCCCGTCCCGGACATCGGACGCTTCGGGCACGGCGGGACCGACTGGGACGGCCCCTGGACCATTCCCAGTGACGAGCGCTTCGGCGCCAACCAGCTCACCACGGACACCGAGGGGCACAGTGACTACTGGAAGGAAGACACCAAGAGCCTGCTGAACCAAGGCCTGGTCGTCGCCGGCAAGGGCGATGAAGCGGAACAGGTGAAGCCGCGGCCCGTCTACGAGCGGACGCGCTAGCCGTGCCGACGCCGCCTTCCGCCCCCCGGCGCGCCGGGAGACACCGCGACGACCGGAGCTGAAACCCGCCCTGACAAGCGTGGCCGGCTCACGCCACCGCCCGACCCATCGAGGCTCCCGCATTGAAGACCAGACTGGGCGCTCAGGCGCTCTTCGTGTCCCTCGTCCTCACCACACTCACCGGATGCAGCATGAACGAATCGGACGACATCCCGCTCACGGGCACCGCCACCTCTCCCGCCGCGGCCGATGAGGCGGAGCGGATCTCCAGCGAGATCTACGACCTGATCGGCATCAAGGGCAAGGCGTCCGACACCGGGCCGGGTGTATCGGACTGCTCGGACAAGGACCCGGAGAAGTTCTTCCGGATCTTCCACAAGTGGAGCTTCGTGCCCGCATCGGCGGATCAGCTCGGGGGCGCGATGGAACGCCTCAAGGAGGAACTGCCCAAGCACGGCTGGAAGGTCGTGGAGTACGGGCGCGACACCAGCAAGAACGAGAATCTCCAGCTCACGGCCGACAACGACAAGAAGAAGTACAGCGTCAACATCGTCCACCGAGCGAAGAACGATCCGCCCAAGCTCAGCCTGATGGTCGTGTCCGGCTGCTACCAGGTGCCCGAGGGCGAGAAGGTCGAGCGCTTCTGAGCGCCCCACCCCGGCCGGCCGGAGCCCGGCCGGGGGCTCAGCCCTCGGTGCGCGGCTCGGGCGCCCAGGTCCACGGGTGGGCGTCGGCGCCGAGGCCGATGGCGAGGGGGCCGTGCTCCGGGTGGACGTGGAGGGCCGCCGACTCCAGGGCCACGGCGCCCTGCGTACGAGTGACCAGGCGGCCCGCGACCGTGCGGACGAGCACGCGGCCCTGCAGGTCCTTGCCGATCAGCAGCGGGCCGCGGGGCGTGGCGGCGGCGGCGACCGGGCCGTACCCGTCGAGCGCGACGCGGGCCGGGGCGGCCCCGTCGACCCGTACCGCCGTCAGCTCCTTGCGGGTGGGCGCGCGGTAGTACAGCTCCAGGCCGCCGTCGGGGGCGGCCGCCACGGCCACCGGGTCCCCGGAGACCGGGAGCCCGCTGTCCGGGCGGAACGCCAGCGGCTGCCCCGGCGCGTCCTGCGTCCAGTGGTGGACGCCGTCCCGCCCGGCCGCGAAGAGGTGGACGCGGCCGGCCGGGTCCACCGTGGCCGACAGGCCGTCCTGGACCTCCTCGCCGCCGAGGTCCCGCCACGGCCCCCAGGTGCCGTCGGCCGCCCGGATCCGGGTGCTGACGCCCTTGTCCGCGTTGCGGACGAAGAGGTGCACGCGGTCCTCGCGGTCCGTCACCGCCACCGGAACGCCGAGCCGGCGCCCGCGGTCGTCGTCCGGCTCCGGGTTGCCGAGCCCCCGCCAGGCGAGGAACGGACCGCCCGCGGAGCGCTGCTCCAGCAGGACGACCTCGCGCCTGTTGGCGCCGCCGTGCCCGCCGAGCGCCGCGAACCGCAGCCCGAAGAGCAGGCGCCGCCCGTCCTCGAGGGCCGCCGAGCCGAGGCCGGGCGCGAGGGGGCCGCCACCCAGGTCGTCCGGCTCGCCCCACTGGCCGCTGCCGCGCTCGGTCTCGTGCCAGCGCACGGCCCGCAGACCCAGCACCCCGTACACCGCGAGCCGCCCGCCGGGCTCGGTGACCACGACGGGGCCCGGGTCCGGGTAGCGGTAGTGGGTGGCCCGCACCCAGCCCTTCTTGTTGGTGAGGGGCCGGGTCCCGCCGACGTTGTAGTCGCCGCAGCCGGCGCTGTTGCCGCACTGCCAGGACGGGTCCCCGCCGTACGGGACGAGGTGCGCGGCCTTCTCGCGCAGGACCGGCCCGGGGAGGTTCTTGGGCCAGTGGCGGTTGTAGTAGCCGCGGAAGGAGGTGGCGACGAAGGCGGGTATCGCGCCGCCGTCCTTCGTCGCGTGCGCGACCCAGCGGATCATGGCGGCCCAGCTGAAGGACGCGACGGCCGTGTGGTCGGCGTGGTCCGAGTAGCCGGGCTGCTCGGAGTCCCGCTTGCGGGTCCGCTCGTCGCTGTGCTGGATGTCCGGGTCGGGGTCCAGGGTGTGGATGACGGTCGGCCGGTACTGCTCCATGAGCCCGACGAGGACGTCGATGAGCCGGTCGTAGTCGTAGTCGTCGGCCTTGCGCACGGGGGAGTCGTCGGCGACGACGGTCCGCAGGCCGAGCTGGCGGTCCTTCCACAGGCTGGGTACGGCCATCCAGCGGCGGGGCGTGTGCATGGCCAGGTTGAGGAAGACCAGCTCGACGCGGCGGTTGCCGTTGGTCAGCGTGTTGATCTCGGCGCGGCGGTCACCGCGGAGGGTGAGGACGCCCTTCTGCCACGGGGTGAACTTGTCGAGGCCGAGCATCGCCGCGTACGCCTGGCGCAGGCCCTGGTGCCGCGCGGAGGAGTAGGCCGACTTGTCGGCGGTGATGTCCTTGCGGCCGGGGATGTGGTTCTTGCCGTCGTGCTCGCCCGCGGTGACGTAGACGGAGACGAGCGGGACACCGGCGTCGACCATGCGCTGGGTGTCCGGGTTCATGAAGTACAGGTCGTCGTCCGGGTGCGCCGCGATCTGCATCAGCTGCGCGCGCCGGGAACTGGTGATCGGTATGCCGGGCGCCGGGTCCGCGGTCGGCCCGCTGCGCCGGGGCGTCGGTACGGTGCACCCGGTCATCCCCGCGACGACCGCGGCCGCCGTGGCCGCGAGCACCCCGCGCCTCCGCAGCCCCGCCGTGGCCCGCGCGACGGCAGGGCGCAGCCCGGCCCCCCGTATGTCCTTCACGTGTTGAGCTCCCCGTCCGCTTCCCCCGCAGCGGTGCCCCCGTCTGCGTCATACCGTCCCGGATCGCGGCGCCGGGGCTGGTCCGAGCCACGTCGCCGCGATCTGCTAGACGGATTATCGGTGGGGCGGGTTGCCTGCCGGGCAGCGGGGCGTACGACCGGCGAGCGCCATGGCCGTACGGGGCCACGTGCGCCGACGCGGGGAGCCGCGCCGGCCGCGGGCCTCGGGAGCCGGGGACCGGGCTCGGGAGCCGCCCCGGGCCTCGGGAGCCGGGCCCGGACGAGCGTCTTCCGGTCAGGGCCGCGAACCCCGCGAGATCAGGACGACGGGCCCTGGCCGGCCGCCCACCGCACCTCGCCCGTCCCCAGCGCGAGCGTCGCCCGCACCCGCATGGGGTCGTCGCCCCGGCGGGAGAGCAGCGCCAGTTCCGTGACGCGGGCCGTCATGGTGCCGAGCAGGTCGGCGCAGTGGGCGGCGAGGCGGCGCGGCTCCCGCGTCCGGCCCAGCGAGAGGTGCGGGGTGAAGCCCCTGCCGCGCTCGCCGCACAGCGGGAACCGCTCCTCCAGCGCCTCGTACAGCCGCGCCCACGGCTCCCCGCCCGCCGCCGCCGGGTCGAGCCACACGGTCGCGTCGTACCGGTGACGGAACCAGCGCACCCCCTCCAGCCGGACGGCGAACGCGGGCACCCGCGCCACCGCGGCGCCGAGCAGCGGGGCCGCGCGCCCGAAGTCCTCCTCCGGTACGAAGCCGAAGAGCACGTTCACGTGGGGCGGCCAGCGGTGGAACTGCCGGTCGTGCTCGTGGCGGATGTGCTGGATCGCCGGCCACAGCCGGGCGGGGGGAAGCCACGCCAGGGCCGTACGCGGTGTCGGAGGCACGGCCAGGACCCCGCCGGCGGCACTCTCCCCGCCGGCCTCCCCCGGGTCCCGGAGCGGCCGCCGGTCGCTCACCCGTCCGGCGGCGGTCCCGTCGATGCGGTCCACGCCCGTCGAACGGTCCCAGACCACCTCGCCGTCCGCCTCGAAGAACACCACCCGGTGCCAGGGGATGTCACCGCCGGGTACGAAGTCCTCCAGCGCCAGGCGCCCCGGCTCGGCGGCCTCGCGGCGGCTGATGCCCATCACGAACCGGGCGGGGTCGAACCGCGGATCCCAGCGGATGCGGTGGTAGATCTCGTCGCTCGTACGCATGAAGCCCCGGCCTCCTCGTCCGCCCCCCTCCACCGTGCCACCGGCGGGCCGGCGCGCCCACGTTCACTCTTCGGAGCGCGCGTCGCTGACGGCACGCGGCCACGGACGAGCGGAGGCTATGGGCGCCCCGCCGGAACACAGCCCGGCGGGGCGCGCCCATGACCGCTCGCCGTCCGGAGGTTCCGTATGCGCCGCCGTCTCGCCCTGCCGCTCGCGTCCGCCTTGCTGGCCCTGGTCCCCGCCCACTCCGCCACCGCCGCGCCCGCCGTACCCGCCGACAAGCCACAGCTCCTGAGCGCCTGGACGCAGACGAGCGCGTCCAGTTACGACGCCTGGTGGGCGGCCCGCCAGAACCAGGGCGCCTGGAGCGCGTACGCGTTCGACTGGTCGACGGACTACTGCTCCGGCGCCCCCGACAACCCGCTCGGCTTCCCCTTCCAGAACTCCTGCGCCCGGCACGACTTCGGGTACCGCAACTACAAGGCCGCCGGGGCGTTCGAGGCCAACAAGGCACGGCTCGACTCGGCCTTCCACGCGGACCTCGGGCGGGTGTGCGCCCGCTACGCCGGCTCGACCCGGGCCTCGTGCGACGCGCTGGCGTGGACGTACTACCAGGGCGCGGTGGTCTTCGGTACGCCCGCGAGCACGAGCGGCGGGAGCGCGGATGCGGCGACGGCGGACGGTCCGGCCGTCAGCGGCCCGGCGACGGACGGCCCGGCGACGAGCGGCCCGGCCCCGGAGAGCAGCAGGGTCAGCGAGCCGCTCCCGGCAGGGTGATCGCGTTCTTGGCCCGCGTCATCGACTCCTCCGACGGAGGCCCGCCGGGGTTCTCCGTCGCGAGCGCCTGGTTCGCCTCGACGAACGGCCGCATGCGGGTCTCGTAGGCCGCGAAGGACGTCCGGTGGTCGCCGGGCGTCCGCGCGAGGGCGTCCGCCAGGACGTACGCGCCCACCAGGGCGAGGCTCGTGCCCTGCCCGGACAGCGGCGAGGCGCAGTAGCCGGCGTCGCCGAGCAGGACCGCCCGCCCCCGCGACCACTGGTCCATCCGGATCTGCGCCAGGGCGTCGCAGTAGAAGTCGGGCGCCTCCAGCGCGGCCTTGACCAGGCGGTCGGACTCCCAGCGCAGGGTGGCGAGGCGGTCGACGACGAGCCGCCGCAGCCACTCGGTGTCCCGGTGGTCGCCGTCCAGCGGCCCCGATTCGAAGCCGAAGGCGATCCGCAGCTCGGCGTTGTCGCGCACCGGCATGATGCCGAAGCCGGCGTCGCCGTCCCGGAGCCAGACCTGCCAGTCCTCCAGGCCGAGGAAGTTGTCCGCGCTGAAGACGGACAGGTAGCTGCCCAGGTGGCGGGTGAAGTCCTGCGCGGGCCCGAAGGCCAGCCGCCGCACCCCCGAGTGCTGCCCGTCGGCGCCCACGACGAGGTCGACGTCCCGCTCGGGACCGTGCGCGAAGCCGACCCGGACGCCGCCCTCGTGCTCGTGCAGGGAGGTGATGGCGTCGCCGAAGACGTACTCGACGGCCGGGTCGTCGCGCGTGTGCTCGTGCAGCGACCGCACCAGGTCCTCGCGCAGCAGCTCGATGTCCTCGCTGTCGAGGCGCCCGCTGCTCAGTGCGTACTCGGTCGACCGCTCGACCTCCCGGCCGTCGGCGTCGAGCATCGACATGCCGCGTATCCGCGTGCGCATCCGCCGCGCCTCCGGCAGGAGCCCCATCCGGTCCACGACGTCCAGGGCGGCGCCCCGGATGTCGACGGCCTGGCCGCCCGTGCGCACGCCGGGCGCGCGCTCGACGACGACCGGCGCGAAGCCGCCGCGGCGCAGCAGCAGGGCGAGCGCGGCACCGGCGATACCGCCGCCCGAAATCAGTACGGTCCTCATGTCCTACCCCCTCGATACGCTGTACACCGCTGAATGTACGGCGTACGCGCACCCCTGCCAACAGGCACTTTCCGGCTTCTGTGCTAGGTCACGCCGGTTCTTCCGGGGTATCGCCGCTGGTACTGTCTGCGCTAGTACAGCCGTGCGGCTGCCCGAAAAAAACTTCCGGAGGACCGGCGCATGACCCAGCTGTCCGAGCCGCCGTACCTGCGCATCGCGGCCGACATCCGGCGCCGCATCGACACCGGCGAGCTGGCTCCGGGCGACCGCGTGCCCTCGACGCGCCGCCTGGCGCAGCAGTGGGGCGTCGCGCTCGCCACGGCGTCCAAGGCGCTGACGACGCTGCGCGTGCAGGGGGTCGTGGAGGCGAGGCCCCGTATCGGCACGGTGGTGGCGCAGCCCCCGCGGACCCCACAGCCCCGCACCACTGCCGTGCGGACCCCCGCCGGTCCGGCTGCCGTCCGCGAACATGAGCTCTCGCAGGAGCGGATCGTCCGTGCCGCCATCGAGATCGCCGACGCCGAGGGCCTCGCCGCGCTCTCCATGCGCGGTGTCGCGGCGCGCCTCGGCGTCGCCGCGATGTCGCCGTACCGCTACGTCAGCAGCAAGGACGACCTCATCGCGCTGATGGCCGACACCGCGTACGGCGAGGCCGTCTACCCGGCGGTGCCGCCCGCGGGCTGGCGCGCCCGCCTGGAGCTGGGCGCCGACGCCCTGTGGCAGATCTGCCGCCGCCATCCCTGGATCGCCCACATCGGGCCGCTGGGCCGGCCGCTGGTCCTGCCGAACCTGATGGCCCACGGCGAGTGGCTGCTCGGCGCCCTGGAAGGTCACGGCCTCGACGCCACGACCATGTTCGACGTACACCTGCTGATCTACAGCCACGTCCAGGGCCTCGCCGTCCACCTGGAACGCGAACTCCAGGCCCAGGCGGCGACCGGCCTCACCGACGAGGAGTGGATGGCGCGCCAGGAAGCCTCCCTGCGCACGATCGTCGCCTCCGGTCGCTACCCCGCGGTCACCCGCACCCTGACCGGCTTCCCGGGCGGCGACTACGACCTCGACCTGGACGCCCTCTTCCGCCTCGGCCTGGGGGCCCTCCTGGACGGCATCACGCACATCGTGGAGGGCTGATGCCGCTGCCCGGGCGGCCGCTCGCACCTCGTCGCAGTATGCGTCGGCGGCGAAGGGGCGCGGGATACGGCGAAGCCCCGCACCCGGGCGGAACCGGGTGCGGGGCGCAGGGGCGGGGTCCCGCTACTTCAGCTTGTACGAACAGGGCTTGGGGATCTTCCCCCCGCCGTTGTCCGAGACCTTCTTGCCGTCGACGGTGATCGTGCACGACGCCGCCGTCAGCATGCCGTCCGCACCCTGGACGGTGCCGGGGGTGACGATCACCAGCCGGCCGACCTCCTTCTCGGCGCCCCGCGGTGTGATGGTGGCCGTCCGCTTCCAGGGCAGGGTCACCGTCTCCGTCTTCGACTCGTCGAGGGTCCACATGACCATCGTCCGGCCCTCGCCCCGCACCTCGATGGTCACCTCGTGCGAGGCGCCCTCGGCCGCGGGGCCGGAGGTGTCCGGCTTCCCCGGCTGCGACGGCGCGGCGGACGGCTCCCGGCCGGCGTTCCCGCCGCCCTCACCGCCGTCCTTGCCCTCTTCGGCGGCTCCGCCGCAGCCCGTCAGCAGGGCCGCGGCCAGCACGAACGCCGCAGCGGTCACTGTCCCGGTGACTGTCTCGCGCACATTTCCCCCATGATCGTCTCGCGGGCGGGATCCCGCCCGGCACGGCCGACGATCTTAGACGCCACCGGGCGGCGGGACCGGCATCGCGGCGGTGGCGCCTCGCGGGCGCCCGCGAGGCCGGGGCCCGCAGCCCGGGGCCGTCCCGCGCGTGCCGTGGTTTGACAGCCGAACCCCTCGGGGTAATCTCTTCGGCTCGATTGGCGTCGGCACGGGCCCGTGTGGCAGACTGTCCGGGTTGCTCGGTTGAGTGCCGATGCTGCGCGCCTCCCGCCGGGAGGACCGGAAGCGAGTCCCACAGTACTCGTCGTCCCTGATCAGGGACGGACGTACGGGAATCTTCCGGGAAGCGTCAGCGGGGCGCCGACCAGGCACCCGGTGGGTGTTCTGCCCCCGACGCTCTTGATTGAGCACAGCGCGGTCCTCGGGCCCGCACCCCCTTGGTTGGGAAATCCTTCGGGAGATCTGCGTAGAGGGGTTGCGACACGCCCGACCGCGTGGGTCGGAGAAAAGAACGCGTACCCACCAGGTACCAGAGCGTTACGAGAGACAGGACTACTGAGTAGCCATGGCGGGACAGAAGATCCGCATCCGGCTCAAGGCCTACGACCACGAGGTCATCGACTCGTCGGCGAAGAAGATCGTCGAGACGGTGACGCGCACTGGTGCGTCGGTCGCGGGCCCGGTGCCGCTGCCCACTGAGAAGAACGTGTACTGCGTCATCAAGTCGCCGCACAAGTACAAGGACTCGCGCGAGCACTTCGAGATGCGCACGCACAAGCGCCTCATCGACATCCTCGACCCCACGCCGAAGACGGTTGACTCGCTGATGCGTCTCGACCTGCCGGCCGGCGTCGACATCGAGATCAAGCTCTGAGGTGACGCGCGAGATGGCTAAGAACATTAAGGGCGTCCTGGGCGAGAAGCTCGGCATGACCCAGGTCTGGGACGAGAACAACCGGGTCGTCCCGGTGACCGTCGTCAAGGCCGGGCCCTGTGTCGTCACCCAGGTCCGCACCAACGACACCGACGGCTACGAGTCGGTCCAGATCGCCTTCGGCGAGATCGACCCGCGCAAGGTGAACAAGCCCCTCAAGGGTCACTTCGCCAAGGCCGACGTCACCCCGCGCCGCCACCTGGTGGAGATCCGCACCGCTGACGCCTCCGAGTACACGCTCGGCCAGGAGATCACCGCTGAGGTCTTCGAGGCGGGCATCAAGGTCGACGTCACCGGCAAGAGCAAGGGCAAGGGCTTCGCCGGTGTCATGAAGCGCCACAACTTTCGTGGCCTGGGCGCCGGACACGGTACCCAGCGCAAGCACCGCTCGCCCGGTTCCATCGGTGGCTGCGCCACCCCGGGCCGTGTGTTCAAGGGCCTCCGCATGGCGGGCCGCATGGGCAACGAGCGGGTCACCACCCAGAACCTGACCGTCCACGCCGTTGACGCGGAGAAGGGTCTGCTCCTGATCAAGGGTGCGGTTCCTGGTCCGAACGGCGGCCTCGTCCTGGTCCGTACCGCGGCCAAGGGGGCCTGAGGTAACCGATGAGCACCATTGACATCCTTTCGCCGGCAGGCGACAAGGCCGGGACCGTCGAGCTCCCCGCGGAGATCTTCGACGCGAAGACCAGCGTTCCGCTGATCCACCAGGTCGTCGTCGCGCAGCTGGCCGCTGCCCGCCAGGGCACGCACAAGACCAAGACCCGTGGCGAAGTCCGCGGTGGCGGCAAGAAGCCGTACCGCCAGAAGGGCACCGGCCGCGCCCGTCAGGGTTCGACCCGTGCGCCGCAGTTCGCCGGCGGTGGCGTCGTCCACGGCCCCGTGCCGCGTGACTACTCGCAGCGCACCCCGAAGAAGATGAAGGCCGCCGCCCTGCGCGGTGCCCTCTCGGACCGGGCGCGTCACTCCCGCATCCACGTCGTCTCCGGCGTGGTCGAGGGCGCGGTGTCCACCAAGGCCGCCAAGACGCTGTTCGGCAAGATCTCGGAGCGCAAGAACCTGCTCCTGGTCGCCGAGCGCTCCGACGAGGCCGCGTGGCTGTCCGCCCGCAACCTGCCCCAGGTGCACATCCTGGAGCCGGGCCAGCTGAACACGTACGACGTGCTCGTCTCCGACGACGTGGTCTTCACCAAGGCCGCCTTCGAGTCCTTCGTGTCTGGCCCCAAGGCCGCTGACAACGAGGGGAGCGAGGCCTGATGGCCGAGATCACCAGCAAGACCTTCTCCGACCCGCGCGACATTCTCGTCAAGCCGGTTGTCTCCGAGAAGAGCTACGCGCTGCTCGACGAGAACAAGTACACGTTCATCGTGGCGCCGACCGCCAACAAGACCCAGATCAAGCAGGCCGTCGAGACGGTCTTCTCGGTCAAGGTCGCGTCGGTGAACACGATCAACCGTCAGGGCAAGCGCAAGCGCACCCGCACCGGTTTCGGTAAGCGCGCCAACACCAAGCGCGCCATCGTGACCCTTGCTGAGGGCAACCGTATCGACATCTTCGGCGGTCCGACCGCCTGACGGCGGTCTGGATCGTCCGAATATCGGACGAGGACTGAGAAATGGGTATCCGCAAGTACAAGCCGACGACTCCGGGCCGTCGTGGGTCCAGCGTCGCCGACTTTGTCGAGATCACGCGGTCCACGCCGGAGAAGTCGCTGGTCCGCCCCCTGCACAGCAAGGGCGGCCGTAACAACACCGGTCGTGTGACCGTCCGTCACCAGGGCGGTGGCCACAAGCGCGCCTACCGCGTGATCGACTTCCGTCGTCACGACAAGGACGGCGTGCCGGCCAAGGTCGCTCACATCGAGTACGACCCCAACCGCACCGCGCGCATCGCGCTGCTCCACTACGTGGACGGCGAGAAGCGCTACATCATCGCTCCGCGTGGCCTGAACCAGGGCGACCGGGTCGAGAACGGCCCCGGCGCCGACATCAAGCCGGGCAACAACCTGGCCCTGCGCAACATCCCGGTCGGTACCACGATCCACGCGATCGAGCTCCGTCCCGGCGGTGGCGCCAAGTTCGCCCGCTCCGCCGGTGCCTCCGTGCAGCTGCTCGCGAAGGAGGGCTCGATGGCCCACCTCCGCATGCCGTCCGGTGAGATCCGTCTGGTCGACGTCCGCTGCCGCGCCACCATCGGCGAGGTCGGCAACGCCGAGCAGTCGAACATCAACTGGGGCAAGGCCGGCCGCAAGCGCTGGCTGGGCGTTCGCCCGACCGTCCGTGGTGTCGCCATGAACCCGGTCGACCACCCGCACGGTGGTGGTGAGGGCAAGACCTCCGGTGGTCGCCACCCGGTCTCCCCCTGGGGTCAGAAGGAGGGTCGTACTCGTTCTCCCAAGAAGGCGAGCAACAAGTACATCGTCCGCCGCCGCAAGACGAACAAGAAGCGCTAGGAGCGGGTTTAGATGCCGCGTAGTCTCAAGAAGGGGCCCTTCGTCGACGACCACCTGATCAAGAAGGTGGATTCTCAGAACGAAGCCGGCACCAAGAACGTCATCAAGACCTGGTCCCGTCGCTCGATGATCGTCCCGGCCATGCTCGGCCACACGATCGCGGTGCACAACGGCAAGACCCACATCCCGGTGTTCGTCACCGAGTCGATGGTCGGCCACAAGCTCGGCGAGTTCTCGCCGACTCGCACCTTCCGCGGCCACGTCAAGGACGACCGGAAGTCGAAGCGCCGCTAACGCGGGGTGACAGACCATGACGAACGTGTCAGACACTGAAGGGACAACCATGGAAGCCAGGGCCCAGGCGCGGTACATCCGCGTCACGCCCATGAAGGCCCGCCGCGTGGTGGACCTCATCCGTGGCATGGACGCCACGGAGGCTCAGGCGGTCCTGCGTTTCGCCCCGCAGGCCGCGAGCGTGCCGGTGGGCAAGGTGCTGGACAGCGCCATTGCCAACGCCGCGCACAACTACGACCACACGGACGCCTCTTCGCTGTACATCAGCGAGGCGTACGTCGACGAGGGCCCGACCCTGAAGCGGTTCCGTCCGCGCGCCCAGGGCCGTGCCTACCGGATCCGCAAGCGGACCAGCCACATCACCGTGGTCGTCAGCAGCAAGGAAGGAACCCGGTAATGGGCCAGAAGGTAAACCCGCACGGGTTCCGGCTCGGCATCACCACCGACTTCAAGTCGCGTTGGTACGCCGACAAGCTGTACAAGGACTACGTCAAGGAAGACGTCGCCATCCGTCGGATGATGACGTCCGGCATGGAGCGCGCCGGCATCTCGAAGGTGGAGATCGAGCGCACCCGTGACCGCGTGCGGGTGGACATCCACACCGCTCGTCCCGGCATCGTCATCGGCCGCCGTGGCGCCGAGGCCGACCGCATCCGCGGCGACCTCGAGAAGCTCACGGGCAAGCAGGTCCAGCTGAACATCCTCGAGGTCAAGAACCCCGAGGTCGACGCTCAGCTCGTGGCCCAGGCCGTGGCGGAGCAGCTGTCCTCCCGCGTCTCCTTCCGTCGGGCCATGCGCAAGAGCATGCAGTCCGCCATGAAGGCCGGCGCCAAGGGCATCAAGATCCAGTGTGGCGGCCGTCTCGGCGGCGCCGAGATGTCCCGCTCGGAGTTCTACCGCGAGGGCCGTGTGCCGCTGCACACGCTCCGCGCGAACGTCGAGTACGGCTTCTTCGAGGCCAAGACGACCTTCGGCCGCATCGGCGTGAAGGTCTGGATCTACAAGGGCGACGTCAAGAACATCGCCGAGGTCCGCGCCGAGAACGCTGCTGCCCGCGCCGGCAACCGCCCGGCCCGTGGTGGCGCTGACCGCCCGGCCCGTGGTGGCCGCGGTGGCGAGCGTGGCGGTCGCGGTCGCAAGCCGCAGCAGGCTGGTTCCGCTGCCGAGGCCCCCAAGGCCGAGGCCGCTGCCGCCGCTCCGGCTGAGAGCACCGGAACGGAGGCCTGACCGACATGCTGATCCCCCGTAGGGTCAAGCACCGCAAGCAGCACCACCCCAAGCGCCGCGGTATGGCCAAGGGTGGTACGACGGTTGCGTTCGGCGAGTACGGCATCCAGGCCATGACTCCGGCGTACGTGACCAACCGCCAGATCGAGGCGGCTCGTATCGCGATGACCCGCCACATCAAGCGTGGCGGCAAGGTCTGGATCAACATCTACCCGGACCGCCCGCTGACCAAGAAGCCCGCCGAGACCCGCATGGGTTCCGGTAAGGGTTCGCCGGAGTGGTGGGTCGCGAACGTGCACCCGGGCCGGGTCATGTTCGAGCTGTCCTACCCGAACGAGAAGATCGCACGTGAGGCTCTGACTCGCGCGGCCCACAAGCTGCCGATGAAGTGCCGGATCGTCAAGCGCGAGGCAGGTGAAGCGTGATGTCGGCCGGTACCAAGGCGTCCGAGCTGCGCGAGCTGGGCAACGAGGAGCTTGTTGCCAAGCTCCGCGAGGCCAAGGAAGAGCTGTTCAACCTCCGCTTCCAGGCGGCGACCGGGCAGCTTGAGAACCACGGTCGGCTCAAGTCCGTCCGTAAGGACATCGCCCGGATCTACACCCTGATGCGTGAGCGCGAGCTGGGCATCGAAACGGTGGAGAGCGCCTGATGAGCGAGAACAACGTGACTGAAGAGAAGACCGAGCGCGGTTTCCGCAAGACCCGTGAGGGTCTGGTCGTCAGCGACAAGATGGACAAGACCGTCGTCGTCGCCGTCGAGGACCGTGTCAAGCACGCGCTGTACGGCAAGGTCATCCGCCGTACGAGCAAGCTCAAGGCGCACGACGAGCAGAACGCCGCGGGTGTCGGCGACCGCGTCCTCCTCATGGAGACCCGGCCGCTGTCCGCGACCAAGCGCTGGCGCGTCGTCGAGATCCTCGAGAAGGCCAAGTAATTTTGCGGGGTCCTCTCCCTGAGGGGAGAGGTCCCGCATGCCCCCCGCTGAGGCGTCACTGCCCCAGCACTTAGTTCCGCCAGGCTCGGCAGGGGCCCCCTCAGAAGGCAGCCCCTGCCGGGAACCGGCAGACGATCAGGAGATAGACGTGATCCAGCAGGAGTCGCGACTGCGTGTCGCCGACAACACTGGTGCCAAGGAGATCCTTTGCATCCGTGTTCTCGGTGGTTCCGGTCGCCGCTACGCGGGCATCGGTGACGTCATCGTCGCCACCGTCAAGGACGCGATCCCCGGTGGCAACGTGAAGAAGGGTGACGTCGTCAAGGCGGTCATCGTTCGCACCGTCAAGGAGCGCCGCCGCCAGGACGGCTCGTACATCCGCTTCGACGAGAACGCCGCCGTCATTCTGAAGAACGACGGCGACCCTCGCGGCACCCGTATCTTCGGCCCCGTGGGCCGTGAGCTGCGCGAGAAGAAGTTCATGAAGATCATCTCGCTCGCGCCGGAGGTGCTGTAAGCATGAAGATCAAGAAGGGCGACCTGGTTCAGGTCATCACCGGCAAGGACAAGGGCAAGCAGGGCAAGGTCATCGCGGCCTTCCCGCGCGAGGACCGCGTCCTGGTCGAGGGTGTCAACCGGGTCAAGAAGCACACCAAGGCCGGCCAGACCGCCCGTGGTTCGCAGACCGGCGGGATCATCACCACCGAGGCCCCGATCCACGTGAGCAACGTCCAGCTCGTCGTGGAGAAGGACGGCAAGAAGGTCGTGACCCGCGTCGGCTACCGCTTCGACGACGAGGGCAACAAGATCCGCGTTGCCAAGCGGACGGGTGAGGACATCTGATGGCTACCACCACCACTCCGCGTCTGAAGACGAAGTACCGCGAGGAGATCGCGGGCAAGCTGCGCGAGGAGTTCTCGTACGAGAACGTCATGCAGGTGCCCGGGCTCGTCAAGATCGTGGTCAACATGGGTGTGGGCGACGCCGCCCGCGACTCCAAGCTGATCGAGGGCGCCATCCGCGACCTCACCACGATCACCGGTCAGAAGCCGGCCGTCACCAAGGCCCGCAAGTCCATCGCGCAGTTCAAGCTGCGTGAGGGCCAGCCGATCGGTGCCCACGTCACGCTCCGTGGCGACCGCATGTGGGAGTTCCTGGACCGCACCCTGTCGCTCGCGCTGCCGCGCATCCGCGACTTCCGCGGCCTGTCCCCCAAGCAGTTCGACGGCCGTGGCAACTACACCTTCGGTCTCACGGAGCAGGTCATGTTCCACGAGATCGACCAGGACAAGATCGACCGTGTCCGGGGTATGGACATCACCGTGGTGACCACGGCGACCAACGACGAAGAGGGCCGCGCGCTCCTCCGTCACCTCGGCTTCCCGTTCAAGGAGGCGTAAGCGAGATGGCGAAGAAGGCTCTCATCGCGAAGGCTGCCCGCAAGCCCAAGTTCGGCGTGCGCGCGTACACCCGCTGCCAGCGCTGCGGTCGTCCGCACTCCGTCTACCGCAAGTTCGGCCTGTGCCGCGTGTGCCTCCGTGAGATGGCTCACCGTGGCGAGCTGCCGGGCGTGACCAAGAGCTCCTGGTAATCCCTCACTTGGGATGACCGGAGTCTCTCGGTAAGCATCTGGTCGGCAGGAGCCCTTCTCCACATGTCGTAGGCTTGTGGGGTTGGGCGCCTGTCGCCCGTACGACTTACTACGCCGTAGGTCCCCGCACCGCACCCGTCCCGCCCATGAGCGGGGAGAGGGATGGCGCATACAGGAAACCCCGGCGAGAGAGGCCGAAGGCCAATTCATGACCATGACTGATCCGATCGCAGACATGCTTACGCGTCTGCGGAACGCGAACTCGGCGTACCACGACACCGTGACGATGCCGCACAGCAAGATCAAGTCTCACATCGCGGAAATCCTCCAGCAGGAGGGCTTCATCACGGGCTGGAAGGTCGAGGACGCCGAGGTCGGCAAGAACCTCGTCCTCGAGCTGAAGTTCGGTCCGAACCGTGAGCGCTCCATCGCGGGCATCAAGCGGATCTCGAAGCCCGGTCTGCGGGTTTACGCGAAGTCCACCAACCTGCCGAAGGTCCTCGGCGGTCTGGGCGTGGCGATCATCTCCACGTCCCACGGCCTCCTGACCGGCCAGCAGGCTCAGAAGAAGGGCGTGGGTGGGGAAGTCCTCGCCTACGTCTGGTAGTCGGGAACGGAGGAAAAGCCAATGTCGCGTATCGGCAAGCTCCCCATCACGGTTCCCGCCGGCGTGGACGTCACCATCGAGGGCCGCACGGTCACGGTGAAGGGTTCCAAGGGCACCCTGACCCACACCGTCGCCGCGCCGATCGAGATCGTTAAGGGCGAGGACGGCGTTCTGAACGTCACCCGTCCGAACGACGAGCGTCAGAACAAGGCCCTTCACGGCCTGTCCCGCACGCTGGTGGCCAACATGATCACCGGTGTGACCCAGGGGTACACGAAGGCGCTCGAGATCAGCGGTGTCGGTTACCGCGTGGCCGCGAAGGGCTCCAACCTGGAGTTCCAGCTCGGCTACAGCCACCCGATCCTGGTGGAGGCCCCCGAGGGGATCTCCTTCAAGGTCGAGTCGCCGACCAAGTTCTCGGTCGAGGGCATCGACAAGCAGAAGGTCGGCGAGGTCGCCGCGAACATCCGCAAGCTTCGCAAGCCCGACCCCTACAAGGCCAAGGGCGTGAAGTACGCGGGTGAGGTCATCCGCCGCAAGGTCGGAAAGGCTGGTAAGTAAGCCATGGCATACGGCGTGAAGATTGCCAAGGGCAAGGCCTACAAGGGCGCTGCTCTGAAGCGTCGCCACATCCGCATCCGCAAGAAGATCGCGGGTACGACCGAGCGTCCGCGCCTGGTCGTCACGCGCTCCAACCGCGGCATCACCGCTCAGGTCATCGACGACATCGCGGGTCACACCCTCGCGTCGGCGTCCACCCTGGACGCGTCCATCCGCGGCGGCGAAGGCGACAAGTCGGCGAAGGCGAAGCAGGTCGGCCAGCTCGTGGCCGAGCGTGCCAAGGCCGCCGGCATCGAGGCTGTCGTGTTCGACCGTGGCGGCAACCAGTACGCCGGGCGCATCGCCGCCCTGGCGGACGCCGCCCGCGAAGCCGGGCTCAAGTTCTGAGCCGGTTCCGTAGCTCAGCGGAAAACGAAGAGAGGTAATTCCAATGGCTGGACCCCAGCGCCGCGGAAGCGGTGCCGGTGGCGGCGAGCGGCGGGACCGGAAGGGCCGTGACGGCGGCGCTGCTGCCGCCGAGAAGACCGCGTACGTTGAGCGCGTCGTCGCGATCAACCGCGTCGCCAAGGTTGTGAAGGGTGGTCGTCGCTTCAGCTTCACCGCGCTGGTCGTGGTGGGCGACGGTGACGGCACCGTGGGTGTCGGTTACGGCAAGGCGAAGGAGGTGCCGGCCGCCATCGCCAAGGGTGTGGAGGAGGCCAAGAAGCACTTCTTCAAGGTCCCCCGTATCCAGGGCACCATCCCGCACCCGATCCAGGGTGAGAAGGCGGCGGGCGTCGTCCTGCTCAAGCCGGCGTCCCCCGGTACCGGCGTTATCGCCGGTGGCCCGGTGCGTGCCGTGCTCGAGTGCGCCGGCGTTCACGACATCCTGTCGAAGTCGCTCGGCTCCGACAACGCGATCAACATCGTGCACGCGACCGTGGCGGCCCTCAAGGGCCTGCAGCGTCCCGAGGAGATCGCGGCCCGCCGCGGTCTGCCGCTCGAGGACGTCGCCCCCGCGGCTCTGCTGCGTGCGCGTGCCGGGGCGGGTGCGTAATGGCTCGCCTCAAGATCACGCAGACGAAGTCCTACATCGGTAGCAAGCAGAACCACCGCGACACCCTGCGTTCCCTTGGTCTCAAGGGCATCAACACGCAGGTCGTCAAGGAGGACCGCCCCGAGTTCCGCGGCATGGTGCACACCGTCCGCCACCTCGTGACGGTCGAGGAGGTCGACTGACATGGCGGAGCAGAACCCGCTGAAGGTCCACAACCTCCGTCCCGCCCCGGGCGCCAAGACCGCGAAGACCCGTGTGGGTCGTGGTGAGGCGTCGAAGGGTAAGACGGCCGGTCGTGGTACCAAGGGCACGAAGGCCCGCTACCAGGTTCCGGAGCGCTTCGAGGGTGGCCAGATGCCCCTCCACATGCGTCTTCCGAAGCTGAAGGGCTTCAAGAACCCGTTCAAGACCGAGTACCAGGTCGTCAACCTGGACAAGCTCGCCGCGCTGTACCCGCAGGGTGGCGAGGTCACGGTCGCCGATCTGGTCGCCAAGGGCGCGGTTCGCAAGAACCAGCTCGTCAAGGTGCTCGGCCAGGGCGAGGTCTCCGTGGCGCTGCAGGTGACGGTCGACGCCGTCTCCGGCTCCGCCAAGGAGAAGATCACCGCCGCCGGCGGCACCGTCACCGAGCTCGTCTGAGACGACTCGATGGCTTGAACATCCGACCGGGGATGCCTCTCAAAAGGGGCATCCCCGGTTGGTCGTTCCTAGGGGGGCATGTGCGCCGGTAAGGTGGCGTGCACTGTGTTGCTGTAATGACTTGGGGCCCCGCCCCGGGCCGCGCGGTCCACCCGCAGGGTTGGCCACGCGGTTTTTACTGACCACTGACTGATTCGTATTCGTCGATCCTCAAGACCGTCACCTCTGACGCATAGCGCGGGGGTCGCAGGAGGCACCGTGCTCACCGCGTTCGCCCGGGCGTTCAAGACGCCCGACCTGCGCAAGAAGCTGCTCTTCACGCTCGGCATCGTCGTGCTGTACCGGCTCGGGGCGCACGTCCCCGTACCCGGGGTCAGCTACGAGAAGGTCCAGATGTGTGTGGACCAGGCCCAACAGGGCAACAACAGCCTGTTCGGCCTCGTGAACATGTTCAGTGGCGGGGCGCTGCTGCAGATCACGATCTTCGCGCTCGGCATCATGCCGTACATCACGGCGAGCATCATCCTGCAGCTGCTGACCGTGGTCATCCCGCGCCTGGAAGCCCTCAAGAAGGAGGGCCAGGCGGGCCAGGCGAAGATCACGCAGTACACCCGTTACCTGACGGTCGCGCTGGCGATCCTGCAGGGCACGGGCCTGGTGGCCACCGCTCGTACCGGCGCCCTGTTCAGCGGCTGCACCGTCGCGAACCAGGTCGTCCCCGACCAGTCGATCTTCGTGACCGTCACCATGGTCATCACCATGACCGCGGGTACGGCGGTCGTCATGTGGCTCGGTGAGCTCATCACCGACCGCGGCATCGGCAACGGCATGTCGATCCTGATGTTCATCTCGATCGCCGCCGGCTTCCCCGGCGCCCTGTGGGCCATCAAGGAGAGCGGCAAGCTCGCCAAGGGCTGGATCGAATTCGGCACGGTCATCCTGATCGGCTTCGTGATGGTGGCGCTCGTCGTCTTCGTCGAGCAGGCCCAGCGCCGCATCCCGGTGCAGTACGCGAAGCGCATGATCGGTCGGCGGTCCTACGGCGGTACGTCCACGTACATCCCGCTCAAGGTGAACCAGGCGGGTGTGATTCCCGTCATCTTCGCGTCGTCGCTGCTCTACATCCCGGCACTGATCGCGCAGTTCTCGAACTCCACCGCGGGCTGGAAGACCTGGATCGAAGCGCACTTCGTCAAGGGTGACCACCCGTACTACATCACCGTGTACTTCCTGTTGATCGTGTTCTTCGCGTTCTTCTACGTGGCCATCTCGTTCAACCCCGAGGAAGTCGCGGACAACATGAAGAAGTATGGTGGCTTCATCCCGGGTATCCGGGCTGGTCGACCTACTGCCGAGTACTTGAGCTACGTGCTCAACCGGATCACCTGGCCGGGCTCGCTGTATCTGGGTCTGATCGCTCTCGTGCCGACGATGGCGTTGGCGGGCTTCGGTGGCGCGAACCAGAACTTCCCGTTCGGCGGGACGAGCATCCTGATCATCGTGGGTGTGGGTCTGGAGACCGTGAAGCAGATCGAGAGCCAGCTCCAGCAGCGCAACTACGAAGGGTTCCTCCGCTGATGCGAATCGTCCTCGTCGGACCGCCCGGTGCCGGGAAGGGAACGCAGGCCGCGTTCCTTGCCGGGAACCTGTCGATTCCGCACATCTCCACGGGCGACCTCTTCCGTGCCAACATCAGCCAGGGCACGGAGCTGGGCCTGAAGGCCAAGTCCTACATGGACGCCGGCGAGCTGGTGCCCGATGAGGTCACGATCGGCATGGCCAAGGACCGCATGGAGCAGCCGGACGCCGAGCACGGCTTCCTGCTGGACGGATTCCCGCGGAACGTGGCCCAGGCCGAGGCGCTGGACACCATGCTGGACGCCGCGGGCATGAAGCTGGACGCGGTGCTGGACCTGGAGGTCCCCGAGGACGAGGTCGTGAAGCGGATCGCGGGCCGCCGCATCTGCCGCAACGACAGCGCGCACGTCTTCCACGTGACGTACTCGCAGCCGAAGACCGAGGGCGTCTGCGACGTCTGCGGCGGCGACCTGTACCAGCGTGACGACGACTCCGAGGAGACCGTGCGCAAGCGGCTTGAGGTCTACCACACGCAGACCGAGCCGATCATCGACTACTACAAGGCCCAGGGCCTGGTGGTCACCATCTCCGCGCTCGGCAAGGTCAACGACGTGACCGCCCGGGCGATGGAGGCCCTGCGGGGCGAGAAGGCCGCGTAGCCGCCTCCTCCTCACGTGTCGTACACCGGCCGCGGTGCCCCTCGGGGCGCCGCGGCCGGTGTCGTACGGCCGTATCGTTGTGAGGTCACCCCGTTCTCCGTTTGGAAAGGCGTCAGCCGTCATGGTGCAGATCAAGACTCCCGAGCAGATCGCGAAGATGCGCGAGGCGGGGCTGGTCGTCGCCGCCATCCACGCGGCGACGCGGGAGGCGGCGGTGCCCGGGTCCACCACGAAGGACCTGGACGAGGTGGCCCGCAAGGTGCTCGCCGAGCACGGGGCCAAGTCGAACTTCCTCGGGTACGGCGGGTTCCCCGCGACCATCTGCACCTCGGTGAACGAGGTCGTCGTCCACGGCATCCCGAGCGACGACGTCGTCCTGAAGGACGGCGACGTCATCTCGATCGACTGCGGCGCGGTCGTCGACGGCTGGCACGGCGACGCGGCGTACACCGCGTTCGTGGGCTCCGGTCACGCCCCGGAGCTGGTCGAGCTCTCCCGGGTGACCGAGGAGTCGATGTGGCAGGGGATCGCCGCGATGCGCAACGGCAACCGGCTGGTCGACATCTCGCGGGCGATCGAGACGTACATCCGCCGCCAGCCGAAGCCGGGCGGCGGCAAGTACGGGATCATCGAGGAGTACGGCGGCCACGGCATCGGCACCGAGATGCACATGGACCCGCACCTGCTGAACTACGTCTCCCGCAAGCGCGGCAAGGGCCCCAAGCTGGTCCCCGGCTTCTGCCTGGCCATCGAGCCCATGGTGTCGCTCGGCACGCCGCGCACGGAGGTCCTGGAGGACGAGTGGACCGTCATCACGACGGACGGCACCTGGTCCTCCCACTGGGAGCACTCCGTCGCGCTCACGGAGGCCGGCCCCCTCGTGCTCACCGCTCCGGACGGGGGCAGGGCGAAGCTGGCCGAGCTGGGCGTCACGGCCGCACCGGATCCGCTGGCGTAGTGATCTACGGTGGTGGGCACACTTCCCCGATTCGTCTTTTCGAAAGCCCTGACGTAGACTGATGCGTCGGCTCTCGTGTACCCGTGTGTCCGCATACGGCGACGGGAGCTGATCAAGGTAGCCGATTCGAAGGGCGAAGCGTGGCCAAGAAGCAAGGTGCCATCGAAATTGAGGGCACCGTGATCGAGTCCCTGCCGAACGCCATGTTCAAGGTGGAGCTCCAGAACGGTCACAAGGTCCTCGCGCACATCTCCGGCAAGATGCGGATGCACTACATCCGTATCCTCCCGGACGACCGGGTCGTGGTGGAGCTGTCTCCGTACGACCTGACGCGTGGGCGGATCGTCTACCGCTACAAGTAGATCTTGCCCGCACCGGCGCGCTCCGCGCGCGGGTGGTGGCACTGACCCGGAGAACCTCACATCCCATGAAGGTCAAGCCGAGCGTCAAGAAGATCTGCGACAAGTGCAAGGTGATCCGCCGTCACGGCCGGGTCATGGTCATCTGCGACAACCTGCGCCACAAGCAGCGCCAGGGCTGACGCACGCCGACCTGCACCTCGCAGTATCTTCGCGCGACGCGAGCAAACTCGTACATACGCAGTGCCCGCCAAGCCCCTGGGGCCGGCGGTACCTCCGGCGGGGGCCGGGGACCCGGAACGTACCTCGTACGGCGGCCGGGAACGGCATTGCGGAAGACCCCCGAACACACAGGAGCCATTGAATGGCACGCGTTTCCGGTGTTGACATCCCGCGCGACAAGCGCGTGGAGGTCGCACTCACCTACGTCTTCGGCATCGGCCGCACCCTGGCGAAGGAGACCCTCGCCTCCACCGGTGTGAACCCGAACACCCGCGTTCGTGACCTGTCCGAAGAGGACCTGGTCAAGATCCGCGAGTACGTGGACGCCAACCTCAAGACCGAGGGTGACCTCCGTCGCGAGATCCAGGCCGACATCCGCCGCAAGGTCGAGATCGGCACCTACCAGGGTCTGCGTCACCGCCGTGGTCTGCCGGTTCGCGGTCAGCGCACCAGCACGAACGCTCGTACCCGCAAGGGCCCGCGTCGCGCCATCGCCGGTAAGAAGAAGCCGGGCAAGAAGTAGTCCGCAGCGGACGACTGTCCACGGTCTTCGCTGTAGGACCGACCACCTCCCGTAGGAGTTAAAGACATGCCCCCCAAGGGACGTCAGGGCGCTGCCAAGAAGGTGCGCCGCAAGGAAAAGAAGAACGTCGCTCACGGCCACGCGCACATCAAGAGCACGTTCAACAACACCATCGTTTCGATCACGGACCCGTCCGGCAACGTGATCTCCTGGGCCTCCGCCGGCCACGTCGGCTTCAAGGGCTCGCGCAAGTCCACCCCCTTCGCCGCGCAGATGGCCGCCGAGTCGGCCGCCCGCCGCGCGCAGGAGCACGGCATGCGCAAGGTCGACGTCTTCGTCAAGGGCCCGGGCTCGGGTCGTGAGACGGCGATCCGTTCGCTGCAGGCCACCGGTCTCGAGGTCGGCTCCATCCAGGACGTCACCCCGACCCCGCACAACGGCTGCCGCCCCCCGAAGCGCCGCCGCGTCTGACGCACGGCTGCTTCTCGCAGGGATTTCCGGGCGGTACGTCTCTTCGGGGGCGTGCCGCCCGTACCCTTGCACTATCCGAGGACGTCAAATAGCGGGCGTCCACGACTGAAGGAAACACACCATGCTTATCGCTCAGCGTCCCTCGCTGACCGAAGAGGTCGTCGACGAGTACCGCTCGCGGTTCGTCATCGAGCCGCTGGAGCCGGGCTTCGGCTACACGCTCGGCAACTCCCTGCGCCGTACGCTCCTCTCCTCGATCCCGGGTGCGGCGGTCACGTCGATCCGCATCGACGGTGTCCTGCACGAGTTCACCACCGTGCCGGGCGTCAAGGAGGACGTCACCGACCTCATCCTCAACATCAAGCAGCTGGTCGTGTCCAGCGAGCACGACGAGCCGGTCGTGATGTACCTGCGCAAGCAGGGCCCCGGCCTGGTCACCGCCGCCGACATCGCCCCGCCGGCCGGCGTCGAGGTGCACAACCCCGACCTGGTGCTCGCCACCCTGAACGGCAAGGGCAAGCTGGAGATGGAGCTGACCGTCGAGCGCGGTCGCGGCTACGTCTCCGCCGTCCAGAACAAGCAGGTGGGCCAGGAGATCGGCCGCATCCCGGTCGACTCCATCTACTCGCCGGTCCTCAAGGTCACCTACAAGGTCGAGGCGACCCGAGTCGAGCAGCGCACCGACTTCGACAAGCTGATCGTCGACGTCGAGACCAAGCAGGCGATGCGTCCGCGTGACGCCATGGCCTCCGCCGGCAAGACCCTGGTCGAGCTCTTCGGCCTGGCGCGCGAGCTCAACATCGACGCCGAGGGCATCGACATGGGTCCGTCCCCGACGGACGCCGCGCTCGCCGCGGACCTGGCGCTGCCGATCGAGGAGCTGGAGCTCACGGTCCGCTCGTACAACTGCCTCAAGCGTGAGGGCATCCACTCCGTGGGTGAGCTCGTGGCGCGCTCCGAGGCCGACCTGCTCGACATCCGCAACTTCGGTGCGAAGTCGATCGACGAGGTCAAGGCGAAGCTGGCCGGCATGGGCCTGGCCCTCAAGGACAGCCCGCCCGGATTCGACCCGACCGCCGCCGCCGACGCCTTCGGCGCCGACGACGACGCGGACGCGGGCTTCGTCGAGACCGAGCAGTACTGATCCGCCGCTGGTCCCCGCACCGGGACCAGCACGGCTCAAGCGATATCTGCCCGCAGGCGTCCGCCTGCGGGGTCCTGACACCGGTACCTGACACGGCCGGTGCAGATCACAAGGAGAAACACCATGCCGAAGCCCGCCAAGGGTGCCCGTCTGGGCGGCAGCGCCGCGCACGAGAAGCTGCTTCTCGCGAACCTCGCGAAGTCGCTGTTCGAGCACGGCCGCATCACCACGACCGAGGCCAAGGCCCGCCGCCTGCGTCCGGTCGCCGAGCGCCTGATCACCAAGGCGAAGAAGGGCGACATCCACAACCGTCGCCTGGTGCTGCAGACGATCACGGACAAGGGCATCGTGCACACGCTCTTCACCGAGATCGCTCCGCGCTACGCCGAGCGCCCGGGTGGCTACACCCGCATCACCAAGATCGGCAACCGTCGTGGCGACAACGCCCCGATGGCTGTGATCGAGCTGGTCGAGGGCGAGATCGCGAAGAAGGCGACCGTCGCCGAGGCCGAGGCCGCGACGAAGCGCGCGGTCAAGGAGGCCGACGAGGCCGCCACGGCCGAGGAGACCAAGGCTGACGAGGCTCCGGCCGAGGAGTCGAAGGACGCCTGAACCGCGTTCTGAAGGCTGACGGACGGGCCCGCCCCCTCTCGGGGGGCGGGCCCGTTCGGCTTGAGAGGATGGATCGCGTGAGCGATGAGGTGAGGCCCGGGTACGTACGGGTGCGGCTGGACCTGTCGTACGACGGCAAGGACTTCCACGGCTGGGCCAAGCAGGCCGGCGGGCAGCGCACCGTGCAGGGCGAGATCGAGGACGCCCTGCGCACGGTGACGCGGTCGTCCGAGACGTACGAGCTGACCGTGGCCGGACGGACCGACGCCGGCGTCCACGCCCGCGGCCAGGTCGCGCACGTCGACCTGCCGGAGGCATTGTGGGCCGAGCACCGGGACAAGCTGCTGCGGCGGCTCGCCGGGCGACTGGGGCACGACGTGCGGATCTGGCGGGTCGAGGAGGCGCCGAGCGGCTTCAACGCGCGGTTCTCGGCCATCTGGCGCCGGTACGCGTACCGGGTGACGGACGACCCCGGCGGCGTCGACCCGCTGCTGCGCGGACACGTCCTGTGGCACGACTGGCCGCTCGACGTCGACGCCATGAACGCGGCCGCCGAGCGGCTGACCGGGGAGCACGACTTCGCGGCCTACTGCAAGAAGCGGGACGGCGCGACCACCATCCGCACGCTCCAGGAGCTGCGCTGGGAGCGGCTGCCGTCCGGCGTGCTGGAGGCCACGGTCAAGGCCGACGCCTTCTGCCACAACATGGTGCGCTCGCTCGTCGGGGCGCTGCTCTTCGTCGGGGACGGGCACCGGCCGGTGGAGTGGCCCGGAAAGGTGCTCGCGGCCGGTGTGCGGGACTCCGCCGTCCATGTCGTGCGGCCGCACGGGCTCACCCTGGAGGAGGTCGGCTACCCGGCCGACGAGCTGCTGGCCGCCAGGAACCTGGAGGCCCGCAACAAGCGGTCACTGGCCGGGCGCGGCGGCTGCTGCTGAGGCCTGGGTGCGGCCCCGGGCGTAGATCTGGTTGAAGGCGAAGGTGCCGAGGTCGTCGCTCGTCTTGAAGACGATCTCGTCACTCTTCGTGACCTTCTTGCCGCTGGTGTAGCCGGCCTGGGTGAAGTACGCGTACCGGCCCAGGGAATTGGCGCGCCGCAGGCAGACGGTCTTGGCCTGGCAGAAGCCGCCGACGCCGGACCCGACGAGCGGGGTGACGCCGCCCTGCACCTCCTCCTTGGCCCGCAGGGCGTCACCCTTGGTGTCGAAGAGTGCGACACCCACCGTGATGGCGACGCCGTCCCGCTCGTACGTGGCGCGGATGACGCGGTCGCAGCCGTGCTTGCGCAGGACCGCGCCGAGGCCGGCCTGGGCGGCGGCCGAACAGTCGGTGGTGGAGGCGACGGCGCCCTTGCGGTACTCCCGGTCGCCGACCGTGAGCTTCTTGCCCGGGAAGAGCGACGCGGGCGTGAGAGGGGCCTTGTCCTTCTGCGCGGTTGCGATGAAGTCCATCGGGTCCGGCGGGGGCGGCGGCGCGACCGAGGAGAAGGAGGGCTGCGGCTGGGTGGTGTCGCTGGGCAGCTCGGGGGCGGTGGTGGAGCCCGCCGCCTTGTCGCCGGTGGTGCCGCCGCTGTTGGCGGAGACGATCGCGACCGCGATGACCGTGCCGATGGCCGCGGTGGCCAGTGCGCCGCCGCCGATCAGCAGCCAGCGCTTGCGGCGGGCCCGGGCGGCCGAGGCTTCGGCGAGCGCGCTCCAGTCCGGGGCGTCGGTTCCGTAGGACTGCTGGTACGGCTGCTGCCCGTACGGCTGGTGCGGCTGCTGGTGTGGCTCCTGCGGCCACTGCGGTCCCCCAAAGCTCATGCCGCGCATCCTAAACCGGTTGGGGGCGGGCCCGGTCCGCGGCGACAATGCCCGGCATGGGTCATGTAGAGGTCGCGCATCTGGAGTACTACCTGCCGGACGGGCGGGTCCTGCTCGGTGACGTGTCGTTCCGGGTGGGCGAAGGCGCGGTGGTCGCGCTCGTGGGCGCCAACGGCGCGGGCAAGACGACGCTGCTGCGGCTGATCGCGGGGGAGCTGCAGCCGCACGGGGGCACGGTGACCGTCGGCGGCGGGCTGGGGGTGATGCCGCAGTTCGTCGGGTCGGTGCGGGACGAGCGGACCGTGCGGGACCTGCTCGTGTCCGTCGCGCCGGCACGCATCCGGGAGGCGGCGGCCGCGGTGGACGAGGCCGAGCACCTGATCATGACCGTCGACGACGAGGCCGCGCAGCTGCGGTACGCGCAGGCGCTGAGCGACTGGGCGGAGGCGCGGGGGTACGAGGCGGAGACCGCCTGGGACGTGTGCACCATGGCCGCGCTGGGCGTGCCGTACGAGCGGGCGCAGTTCCGCGAGGTGCGCACGCTGAGCGGCGGCGAGCAGAAGCGGCTGGTCCTGGAGGCGCTGCTGCGCGGCCCGGAGGAGGTGCTGCTCCTCGACGAGCCGGACAACTACCTGGACGTGCCCGGGAAGCGGTGGCTGGAGGAGCGGCTGGCCGAGACCCGCAAGACCGTGCTGTTCGTGTCGCACGACCGGGAGCTGCTGGCGCGGGCCGCCCAGAAGATCGTCGCGGTGGAGCCGGGGCCGGCCGGGTCGGACGTGTGGGTGCACGGCGGCGGCTTCGACACGTACCACCAGGCGCGCAAGGAGCGGTTCGCCCGCTTCGAGGAGCTGCGCCGGCGCTGGGACGAGAAGCACGCGCAGCTCAAGCAGCTGGTGAACACCCTGAAGAACAAGGCCGCCTACAACGACGGGCTGGCCTCCCGGTACCAGGCCGCCCAGACCCGGCTGCGGAAGTTCGAGGAGGCGGGGCCGCCGCAGCAGCCGCCGCGCGAGCAGGACATCCGGATGCGGCTGCGCGGCGGACGCACCGGGCTGCGGGCGGTGACCTGCGCGGACCTGGAGCTCACCGGGCTGATGAAGCCGTTCTCGCTGGAGGTCTTCTACGGCGAGCGGGTCGCCGTCCTCGGCTCGAACGGGTCGGGCAAGTCGCACTTCCTGCGGCTGCTGGCGGGGGAGGACGTCGCCCACACCGGCGCGTGGAAGCTGGGTGCGCGGGTGGTGCCCGGGCACTTCGCCCAGACCCACGCCCATCCCGAGCTGGAGGGGCGGACGCTGGTCGACATCCTGTGGAAGGAGCACGCCAAGGACCGGGGCGGGGCGATGTCCGCGCTGCGGCGGTACGAGCTGGAGCGCCAGGGCGACCAGGTCTTCGACCGGCTCTCCGGCGGCCAGCAGGCGCGCTTCCAGATCCTGCTGCTGGAGCTGGCGGGCACGACGGCCCTGCTGCTGGACGAGCCGACGGACAACCTGGACCTGGAGTCGGCGGAGGCGCTGCAGGTGGGCCTGGAGGCGTATGAGGGCACGGTGCTCGCCGTGACGCACGACCGCTGGTTCGCGCGCTCCTTCGACCGGTACCTGGTCTTCGGCACGGACGGCGTGGTCCGCGAGACCCCCGAGCCGGTCTGGGACGAGCGCCGGGTGGAGCGGGCGCGCTGACCTGGTGTCTCGCGGCGTTTTGACCCGTCGGGGGCGGCGCGGGTACTGTTGCCGTTTGTTATGCGTATCGGCTTCGTCGTTCTCACGCGAAGAGCCCTTACGCAAGTTCCCTGGAGCAGTTACCAGTGGCTCGCATACGGGCGGTGTTCCCGGCAGTGCAGGCCCCAGCTGCATGATCGCTTCAGGTGTGTCTGGACTCCATCCACTGAAGAAGCGAAGGCTACGAAGTGCGTACGTACAGCCCCAAGCCCGGCGATGTCACTCGCCAGTGGCACATCATCGACGCGCAGGACGTTGTCCTGGGCCGTCTGGCGACGACGGCTGCGAACCTCCTCCGGGGTAAGCACAAGCCCGTCTACGCGCCCCACATGGACATGGGCGACTTTGTCATCATCATCAACGCCGACAAGGTCCACCTGTCCGGCAACAAGCGGACCCAGAAGATGGCGTACCGCCACTCCGGCTACCCGGGTGGTCTGCGCTCCGTCCGCTACGACGAGCTGCTGGACAAGAACCCCGAGAAGGCCGTCGAGAAGGCCATCAAGGGCATGATCCCCAAGAACTCCCTGGGCCGTCAGATGCTCTCGAAGCTGAAGGTCTACGCGGGTGAGAACCACCCGCACGCTGCTCAGCAGCCGGTCCCGTTCGAGATCACCCAGGTCGCGCAGTAGTTCCGGCCACACCCCCTAAGAACGAAAGAAATCTGAGGAGCATCGTGGCCGAGACCACTGTTGAGAACCCCATCGAGGGCGAGGAGACCTACGCCGAGGTCACCACCTTCGAGTCCGAGGTGCCCGTCGAGGGCGAGTACACCTCCGAGTCCCTCGCGTCCCGCTTCGGCGAGCCGCAGCCGGCCGCCGGCCTGGGCCGCCGCAAGAACGCCATCGCCCGCGTCCGGATCGTCCCGGGCACCGGCAAGTGGAAGATCAACGGTCGCACCCTCGAGGACTACTTCCCGAACAAGGTGCACCAGCAGGAAGTCAACGAGCCCTTCAAGGTGCTCGAGCTCGACAACCGCTACGACGTCATCGCCCGCATCTCGGGTGGCGGCGTCTCCGGCCAGGCCGGCGCCCTGCGCCTCGGCGTGGCCCGCGCCCTGAACGAGGCGGACGTGGACAACAACCGCGGCCCGCTGAAGAAGGCCGGCTTCCTGAGCCGCGACGACCGTGCCGTCGAGCGCAAGAAGGCCGGTCTCAAGAAGGCCCGTAAGGCCCCGCAGTACAGCAAGCGCTAATCGCCTGCTCGGTCTGCTCGTACGTACGCCCCGGCGGCACCTTTCGTGCTGCCGGGGCGTACGTCTTTACTCTTCACCTGCTTCATCGGAGTACTCGGAGGACAGCTGTGGGACGACTCTTCGGCACGGACGGCGTGCGCGGTGTCGCCAACGCGGACCTGACGGCGGAGCTGGCGCTCGGTCTGTCGGTCGCGGCGGCGCACGTGCTCGCCGAGGCGGGGACCTTTGAAGGACACCGGCCGACCGCGGTGGTCGGGCGGGACCCGCGTGCGTCGGGAGAGTTCCTGGAGGCCGCCGTGGTGGCGGGTCTGGCCAGCGCGGGCGTGGACGTGATGAGGGTCGGCGTGCTCCCCACCCCCGCGGTCGCGTACCTGACCGGCGCGCTCGGCGCCGACCTGGGCGTCATGCTCTCCGCCAGCCACAACGCCATGCCGGACAACGGCATCAAGTTCTTCGCGCGCGGCGGCCACAAGCTGGCCGACGAGCTGGAGGACCGCATCGAGGCCGTGTACGAGCAGCACCGCACCGGGGAGCCGTGGGACCGGCCGACCGGCGCCGGGGTCGGCCGCGTCGCCGACTACAGCGAGGGCTTCGACCAGTACGTCGCCCACCTGCTGCGGGCCCTCCCGAACCGGCTCGACGGGCTGAAGATCGTCCTGGACGAGGCGCACGGCGCCGCGTCCGGCGTCTCGCCCGCCGCCTTCACCCAGGCCGGGGCCGAGGTCATCACCATCGGCGCCACCCCCGACGGGCTCAACATCAACGACGGCTGCGGCTCCACGCACCTCGACCTGCTGAAGGCCGCCGTCGTCGAGCACGGCGCCGACCTCGGCATCGCGCACGACGGCGACGCCGACCGGTGCCTGGCCGTGGACCACACGGGCGCCGAGGTCGACGGGGACCAGATCCTCGCGGTCCTCGCGCTCGCCATGCGCGAGGCCGGCACCCTGCGCGGCGACACCGTCGTCGCGACCGTCATGTCGAACCTGGGCTTCAAGCTCGCCATGGAGCGCGAGGGCCTGCAGCTCGTCCAGACGGCGGTCGGCGACCGCTACGTCCTGGAGGAGATGAAGGAGCACGGCTACGCGCTGGGCGGCGAGCAGTCCGGGCACGTCATCGTCCTGGACCACGCGACCACCGGCGACGGCACGCTGACCGGCCTCCTGCTGGCCGCCCGGGTCGCCGCCACCGGCCGCTCGCTGGCCGAGCTCGCGGGGGTCATGGAGCGGCTGCCGCAGGTGCTGATCAACGTGAAGGACGTCGACAAGTCGCGCGTGAAGACCTCCGCCGAGCTGGGCGCCGCCGTCACCGAGGCCGAGCGCACGCTCGGCAGCACCGGGCGCGTCCTGCTGCGTCCCTCGGGCACGGAGCCGCTCGTCCGCGTGATGGTCGAGGCCGCGGACATCGAGCAGGCGCGGGCCGTCGCCGGGCAGCTCGCGGACGTCGTGAAGTCGGCCCTGGGCTAGCAACCGGATCCGGGCTGGTGGCGTCTGCCACTCCCTGATCCGGCCTGATCCGCACGGAAAGGCCCGCGTCCCGCGGGCCGGTCCTCCGGACGCGCGAAGGGGGCGCCCCGCCGGCACGGCGGGGCGCCCCCTTCCGTGCGCCGGGCGGAGCGGGCCGGGGGACCGGCCCGGGGCTCAGGTGCGGTGCCCCGTCGCCTGGTGAGCCTGCCGCTCCCGCTGCCGCGCCCAGAAGAACTTCTGCGCCAGCAGCGTCAGCGTGCCGGCGAGCAGGATCGCCAGCAGGTTCAGCAGCAGCTGCTCCACCGAGCCCCTGGTCTGCGCGAGGTCGCCGTAGCCGAGGGCCACGGCGGCGTTCGCCGCCGCCGGCACGGTGGTGACCGAGATCGCCACCCCGACCAGGGCACCCGACTTCGCCGAGGTCAGCGACAGGGTGCCGGCCACGCCCGCGAGCAGGCCCACGACGAAGGAGAACCAGTCCGGTGCGTAGATGAAGCCGGTGTTGGGCCGGTCGCCGTGCAGCTTCGTCTCGGTGAACAGGCCCAGCGCGTCCATGGCGAGGCTGAACGCCACCGTCAGCGCCATGGCCGCGGCGAACCCCACCACCAGGGCCACCAGCGACCGCACCGCCGGGCGGGGACGGCCCCGTACCAGCGCCGTGCAGATACCGGCCAGCGGACCGAACTCCGGGCCGACCGCCATCGCCCCCACGATCAGGATGGCGTTGTCCAGCACCACACCGCAGGCCGCGATCATGGTGGCCAGGGTGAGGAACGCCACGTACGTCACGGAGAGCGTCGACTCCTCGTGTGTCGCCTCGGACAGCTGCTCCCACAGCACCGCGTCCGCGCCCTCGCCCGGCGCGTCCTCCTCGGCCGCCTCGGCCCGCCGGGACAGCGACAGGCCGACGTCCTCGACGGCGATCGAACCCGACTCGTCCAGGCCGAGCGCGCGCAGGCCGGCGATGAGCTCGTCACCGGCCTCCCGCGCCACGTCGCACAGGACCAGATCGCCCGCGGGGTCGCGCGCGGCGCCGGGCAGGACGACGAGGTGCGCGGTGCCGACCGTCTTCCCGATGACGCGGACGACCTCGTCGGTACGGCCGTCGGGCACGATCAGGCGCAGGTGCAGCACGGGTCCCGTCCCTTCAGAGTTTGCGCAGGGAGAGCCGCTGGACCTTGTGGTCGGCGCCCTTGCGTACGACGAGGGTGGCACGGCCGCGGGTCGGCGCGACGTTCTCCAGCAGGTTCGGCTTGTTGATGGTCCGCCAGGTCGTACGGGCGTACGCGAGCGCCTCCTCCTCGCTGACCTGCGTGTACTTGCGGAAGTACGAGGAGGGGTCCTGGAACGCCGTGTCGCGCAGCTTGCGGAAACGATTCAGGTACCAGGACTCGATGTCCTCGGTGCGGGCGTCGACGTACACCGAGAAGTCGAAGTAGTCGGCGACGGCGACGCGGGTGCGGCCGTCCTTGCCGGGCAGCGCGGGCTGCAGCACGTTGAGGCCCTCGACGATGAGGATGTCGGGCCGGCGGACCGTCAGGACCTGGCCGGGCACGATGTCGTAGATGAGGTGCGAGTAGACGGGCGCGGTCACCTCGTCCTTCCCGGCCTTGATGTCGGCGACGAACCGGGTCAGCGCCCGCCGGTCGTACGACTCCGGGAAGCCCTTGCGGGACACCAGGCCGCGCTCCTTGAGCTCCTTCATGGGGAGCAGGAAGCCGTCGGTGGTGACCAGTTCGACGCGCGGGTGCTCGGGCCAGCGGGCCAGCAGCGCCTGGAGGAGCCGGGCCACGGTCGACTTGCCGACGGCGACGGAGCCGGCGACCCCTATCACGAACGGGGTGCCGCGCTGGGCGCTCTTCTGGCCGACGTCCCCGAGGAAGGTGTTGAGCGCGCCCCGCAGGTTGGCGGTGGCGCCGACGTACAGGTTCAGCAGGCGGGAGAGCGGCAGGTAGATGTCCCGCACCTCGTCGAGGTCGATGACGTCGCCGAGCCCGCGCAGCTGTTCGACCTCCTCGGCCGACAGGGGCAGCGGCGTCTTGTTCCGCAGGGCGCTCCATTCCCCCCGGGTGAGATCGACGTACGGCGATGCCTCCGCGCGGCGGTGGGCGGCGGCACTTCGGGGCGGCGAGGTGATCACACGGCCATTGTCGGGTCTGCGGCAGCGTTGTGGGCCGTGGGCTCGGTCACGGTACGGGGCGCCTCCGGACGCGGAATGTCAGTGGCGTGCGTCACAGTTGTGGGAAGGGTGGGCGCCGGTGCCGGCCGTCCGCCCGCGGCAGCGCGACCCCGATCCGAGGGGAAACTCCCATGACGTACGCGTACGCGATCCAGGCCGAGGGCCTGGCCAAACGGTTCAAGGAGACCCGGGCGCTGGACGGCGTGGACCTGGCCGCCCGCCCCGGGACGGTGCTGGGGCTGCTGGGGCCCAACGGGGCGGGGAAGACCACCGCCGTGCGGATCTTCGCCACGCTGCTCCAGCCGGACGCGGGCCGGGCCGCCGTGGCGGGGCACGACGTGGTGCGGGAAGCGGGCGTGGTGCGCTCGATGGTGGGCCTGACCGGGCAGTACGCCGCGGTGGACGAGAACCTCACCGGTACGGAGAACCTGCTGCTGATCGGGCGGCTGCTGGGCATACCGCGGCGCGAGGCCCGGGCCCGGGCCTCGGAGCTGCTGGAGCGGTTCCACCTCACCGACGCGGCCGGGCGCGCCGTGAAGACGTATTCGGGCGGTATGCGGCGCCGGCTGGACCTGGCGGCGAGCCTGGTCGGGCGGCCGCGGATCCTGTTCCTCGACGAGCCGACGACCGGCCTGGACCCGCGCAGCCGCGGCGAGCTGTGGGAGATGGTGCGCGGCCTGGTCGCCGACGGGGTCACGGCCCTGCTGACCACCCAGTACCTGAACGAGGCGGACGTGCTCGCCGACGACATCGTGGTGATCGACCGGGGCCGGGTCATCGCCGAGGGCACACCCGACGAGCTGAAGTCCCAGGTCGGCGGTCAGGTCCTCCAGCTGCGGCCGGTACGGGACGCGGACCTGGTGGCGGCCCACGCCCTGGTGGCGCAGGCGGCCGGCGGCCAGACCCAGATCGAGGGCCAGGTCATCACCGCGCCGGTGAACGACCCCGAGCTGATGCCCGCGGTGGTCCGGCGGCTGGACGGGGCGGGGATCGCGGTCGGGGAGCTGACGCTGCGCCGCTCGTCCCTGGACGAGGTCTTCCTGGCGCTGACCGGCCACCGCGCGGAGCGGGACACCGGGCAGCAGACCCCGGAGCCGGACGACAGCGACATCGAGAAGGTGGTGAGTTCGGCATGACCACCGGTGGGATCACCGCCGACGGGCCGGTCGCCCAGGTCACCGCCAGCGGCCGCGTACGGCCCGGTGCGGCCCTGCGCCAGACCGCCACCATGGCGTGGCGGAGCCTGGTGGCCGTCAAGCACAACCCGCTGGAGCTGGTCGACTACAGCATCACTCCGATCATGTTCGTGTTCCTCTTCACGTACGTGATGGGCGGGCAGATGGCCGGTTCCCCCGACGCGTACCTGCGGTACGCGCTGCCGGGGATCATCGTCCAGAACACCCTGTTCATGACGATCTACACCGCCATGGCGCTGAACACCGACCTCACCAAGGGCGTCTTCGACCGGCTGAGGAGCCTGCCGATCGCCCGCTCCGCGCCGCTGATCGGCCGGATCACCGCCGATCTGGCCAAGCACCTGTGGGCGGTGCTGCTGATGATCGCCCTCGGGCTCGCGCTCGGCTTCCGGATCACCGGCGGGATCGGCGGGTTCCTCGCGGGCGTGCTGCTGCTGATGCTCTTCGCGGCGGCCGTGTCCTGGTGCGCCGTGCTCATCGGGATGCTGGCGGGGGACGCGGAGAAGGTGCAGGCGTTCGGCTTCACGCTGATCTTCCCGATCACCTTCACCAGCAGCGCGTTCGTGCGGGTGGACACCATGCCGGGCTGGCTCCAGGCCTGGGTGGACGTCAACCCGGTCACGCACCTGTCGGACGCGTTCCGCGGGCTGCTGCTGGGCGGCGAGGTGGGGCGGCCGGTGATGTGGTCGCTGGTCTGGGCGGCGGGCATAGCCGTCGTGTTCTATCCGGTGGCCATGCGGGCGTACCGCGCCAAGGCGTGACCCGCACCGGCCTGCTGCCGCCGCCGGTACCCAGGCCCCGGGGGTGTCCTGCCGATCCGGCGTGATCGACACGACACCCCCTAGGCTGCAGACCATGTGCGGAATCGTGGGGTACGTCGGCGGGCAGTCGGCGCTTGATGTGGTGATCGCGGGCCTCAAGCGGCTCGAGTACCGGGGCTACGACTCGGCCGGCGTGGCGGTGCTCGCCGACGGCGGGATGGCCGCGGCGAAGAAGGCGGGCAAGCTCGTCAACCTGGAGAAGGAGCTGGACACCCGGCCCCTGCCGAGCGGTTCGACGGGCATCGGGCACACCCGGTGGGCCACCCACGGCGGACCGACCGACCTCAACGCCCACCCGCACCTCGACAACGCCGGGCGCGTCGCCGTCGTCCACAACGGCATCATCGAGAACTTCGCCGCCCTGCGCGCCGAGCTGGCGGAGCGCGGCCACGACCTGGCGTCGGAGACCGACACCGAGGTCGTCTCCCACCTGCTGGCCGAGACGTTCTCGTCCTGCGGCGACCTGGCCGAGGCGATGCGGCTGGTCTGCCGCCGGCTCGACGGCGCCTTCACGCTCGTCGCCGTGCATGCCGACGAGCCGGACGTGGTCGTCGGTGCCCGCCGCAACTCCCCGCTGGTGGTGGGCGTCGGACAGGGCGAGGCGTTCCTCGCCTCCGACGTGGCCGCGTTCATCGCGCACACCCGCAACGC
This sequence comes from Streptomyces sp. NPDC051310, assembly GCF_044455245.1. Classification (NCBI taxonomy): domain Bacteria; kingdom Bacillati; phylum Actinomycetota; class Actinomycetes; order Kitasatosporales; family Streptomycetaceae; genus Streptomyces; species Streptomyces sp. NPDC051310. The sequence goes on along the minus strand of NZ_JBITEO010000018.1, from coordinate 49,851 downwards.
GATCGAGCTCGGCCAGGACCAGGTCGTCGAAGTGCGCCGGGACAGCGTGACGGTCACGGACTTCGACGGGGCGCCGGCCGACGTCCGCGCGTACCACGTCGACTGGGACGCCTCGGCGGCCGAGAAGGGCGGCTACGACTACTTCATGCTCAAGGAGATCGCCGAGCAGCCGAAGGCGGTCGCCGACACGCTGCTGGGCCGCGTCGACGCCTCCGGGTCGCTGACCCTGGACGAGGTGCGGATCCCCGACGAGGTGCTGCGCGAGGCGCACAAGGTCGTCATCGTGGCGTGCGGCACCGCGTTCCACGCCGCGCTGATCGCCAAGTACGCCATCGAGCACTGGACCCGCATCCCCTGCGAGGTGGAGCTGGCCAGCGAGTTCCGCTACCGCGACCCGATCCTGGACCGGCAGACGCTGGTGGTGGCGATCTCGCAGTCCGGCGAGACCATGGACACGCTCATGGCGCTGCGGCACGCCCGGGCGCAGGGCGCGAAGGTGCTGGCGATCTCCAACACCAACGGCTCGACGATCCCCCGCGAGTCGGACGCGGTGCTGTACACGCACGCGGGGCCCGAGGTGGCGGTCGCCTCCACCAAGGCGTTCCTCACGCAGCTCGTGGCGGTCTACCTCCTGGCGCTGTACCTGGCGCAGGTGCGCGGCACCAAGTGGGGCGACGAGATCCGGGCGGTCGTGCGGGACCTGTCGCGGATCGCGGAGGACGTCGAGCGGGTCCTGGAGACCATGGAGCCGGTGCGGGAGCTCGCCCGCTCGCTCGCCGGCAAGAACACCGTGCTGTTCCTCGGCCGGCACGTCGGCTACCCGGTGGCGCTCGAAGGCGCGCTGAAGCTCAAGGAGCTCGCGTACATGCACGCCGAGGGGTTCGCGGCCGGCGAGCTCAAGCACGGGCCCATCGCGCTGATCGAGAAGGACCTGCCGGTCGTCGTGGTGGTGCCGTCGCCGCGCGGCCGGTCCGTGCTCCACGACAAGATCGTCTCGAACATCCAGGAGATCCGCGCCCGCGGCGCCCGGACGATCGTGATCGCGGAGGAGGGCGACGAGGAGGTCGCGCCGTACGCGGACCACCTCATCCGCGTCCCGGTGACGCCGGTGCTGCTGCAGCCGATGGTGTCGACGGTTCCCCTCCAGGTCTTCGCGTGCGAGCTGGCGACGGCCCGCGGCAACGAGGTCGACCAGCCGCGCAACCTCGCCAAGTCCGTGACGGTGGAGTGAGGACGCGAATGATCATCGGGGTGGGGATCGACGTCGCGGAGATCGACCGGTTCGCGGCGGCGCTGGAGCGGACGCCGCACCTGGCGGACCGGCTGTTCCTGGAGCGCGAACTGCTGCTGCCCAGCGGCGAGCGGCGTGGCGTCGCGTCGCTCGCGGCGCGGTTCGCCGCGAAGGAGGCGATCGCGAAGGCGCTCGGCGCGCCGGCCGGGCTGCTGTGGACGGACGCCGAGGTGTACGTGGAGGACAGCGGGCAGCCGCGGCTGCGGGTGCGCGGCACGGTGGCGGCGCGCGCCGCCGAACTGGGCGTGCGGCAGTGGCACGTGTCGCTGAGCCATGACGCGGGGGTGGCGTCCGCGGTGGTGATCGCGGAGGGTTGACCCCATGCGTACCGCTCACCGTGTCGAAACCGTACGGGCCGCCGAGGCGGCACTGATGGCGCAGCTGCCCGAGGGCGCGCTGATGCAGCGGGCGGCGGCGGGGCTCGCCGCGGTCTGCGCCGGGTTCCTGGGCCGGGTCTACGGGGCCCGCGTGGTGCTGCTCGTCGGCAGCGGCGACAACGGCGGCGACGCGCTGTACGCGGGCGCCCGGCTCGCCCGGCGCGGCGCCGGGGTGTCCGCCGTGCTCCTCGGCTCACGCGCCCACGAAGGGGGCCTGGCGGCGCTGCGCGGGGCGGGTGGGCGCGTCGCCGACGACCCGTACGCGGTGCTGGAGCGCGCCGACCTCGTGGTGGACGGCATCACCGGGATCGGCGGGCGCGGCGGACTGCGGCCGGAGGCGGTGCCGGTGGTGCGGGCGGCCCGCGCGTCGGGTGCCGTGCTGGTCGCCGTCGACCTGCCGAGCGGCGTGGACGCCGACACCGGCGAGGTCGCAGGCGAGGCCGTCCGGGCGGACGCCACGGTGACGTTCGGGGCCTGGAAGCCGGGCCTGCTCATCGATCCGGCGCGGGCCTGCGCGGGCGCGGTCCGGCTCGTCGGCATCGGCCTGTCCCTCCCGGAGGTCCCCGATCTGGAGGCGCTCCAGCACGCGGACGTGGCGCGGCTGCTGCCGGAGCCCGCCGGTGAGAGCGACAAGTACCGGCGGGGCGTGGTCGGCGTGGTGGCCGGCTCCCGGCGCTACCCGGGCGCCGCGGTGCTCGCGGTGTCCGGCGCCCTGCGCGGCGGCGCGGGTGCCGTGCGCTACGTCGGCCCCGCGGGGGACGCCGTGCTCGCCCGCCACCCCGAGACGCTCGTCCACGACGGTCCCCCGGCGCAGGCAGGGCGCGTCCAGGCGTGGGTGATCGGCCCGGGCCTCGGCGACACGCCCGGTGTCGAGGACGTCCTCGCCTCCGACGTACCCGTCCTGGTCGACGCGGACGGCCTGCGGCAGCTCGACCCGTCCGCGGTCCGCTCGCGCCCGGCGCCGACCGTCCTCACCCCGCACGCCGGCGAGGCCGCGGCCCTCCTGGGCGTCGCCCGCGAGGAGGTGGAGTCCCGGCGCCTGGACGCGGTGCGGGAACTGGCGGCGCGGTACGGAGCGACCGTGCTGCTCAAGGGCTCCACGACGCTCGTCGCCGCGTCCGACGGTCCGGTACGCGTCAACCCGACGGGCACGGCCTGGCTGGCCACCGCGGGCAGCGGCGACGTCCTGTCGGGCCTCGCCGGCTCCCTGCTCGCCGCGGGTCTCGCCCCCCGCGACGCCGCCTCGGTCGCCGCCTACCTCCACGGCCTCGCCGCCCGCCGCGCCGCCCGGGGCGCCCCCATCGCGGCCCACGACGTCGCGTCGGAGCTCCCGGGAGCATGGCGCGACGTCACCACCGCCCACCCCGAGTGATGCGAAGGGCCGTCGCCTTGTGGCCGGCCATGCGGCTGCTCACGCCGGTGGGCCTCCCGGCCCAGCCCCCGGTGCCTGTGGCGCCTGAGGGGGACGGGCGCGGCGGTGTGGCCGTGTGATCGTGGGGCTCGGGCCGGTGGGCCTCCCGGCTCGACCCCCGGTGCCTGTGGCGCGTGAGGGGGACGGGCGCGGCGGTGTGGCCGTGTGGTCGTGGGGCTCGGGCCGGTGGGCCTCCCGGCTCGACCCCGGTGCCCGCGGCGAGTGAGGTGAAGGGGCGCGGCGGTGTCGAAAGGGAGAACGCGCGGAGGTTCCGAGGAACGAAGGAACCGAGCACGATCGACCGTCGACACCGACAACAGGCGCCCCGGAGCCGAACCGAGCCCCCAAAAAAACCTCTGAGACACTGGGCGCGATGAGTGAGACACCGCAGACCCTTCGCGCCCGCGCCGAGATCGACCTCGGGGCGTTGCGCGGCAACGTGCGTGCCCTGCGGGAGCGCGTGGGGACGGGCGTCCAGGTGATGGGCGTCGTGAAGGCCGACGCGTACGGGCACGGGGCCGTGCCGTGTGCGCGGGCGGCTCTGGAGGGCGGGGCGACCTGGCTGGGGACGGCGACGCCGCACGAGGCGCTCGCGCTGCGGGCGGCCGGGATCGACGTGCCCGTCCTGTGCTGGCTGTGGACGCCCGGCGATCCGTGGGACGAGGGCATCCGTGCCGGTCTGGACATGTCCGTGAGCGGGATGTGGGCGCTGGAGGAGGTCACGCGGGCTGCCCGCGCGACCGGCGGCACCGCGCGGGTGCAGCTCAAGGCGGACACGGGGCTGGGGCGCAACGGCTGTCAGCCCGCCGACTGGCCGCGGCTCGTCGGGGAGGCGCTGAGGGCGCAGGCCGAGGGTCTGGTGCGGATCACCGGCATCTGGTCGCACTTCGCCTGCGCCGACGAGCCGGGGCACCCTTCCATCGCCGCCCAGCTCGACGCGTTCCACGACATGCTCGGTTATGCCGAGAAGGCCGGTGCGGAGCCCGAGGTGCGGCACATCGCCAATTCCCCGGCGACGCTCACGCTGCCGGAGTCCTACTTCGACCTCGTACGCGCGGGCATCGCGCTGTACGGCGTGTCGCCGAGCCCGGAGCTCGGTTCGGCCGCCGAGTTCGGGCTGCGGGCCGTGATGCGGCTCGTGGGGAGTCTCGCGCTGGTCAAGACGGTGCCGCCGGGCCACGGTGTCAGTTATGGCCACCACTACGTCACCGAGCGGGAGACCAGCCTCGGCCTGGTCCCGCTGGGCTATGCCGACGGCATCCCGCGCCATGCGTCGGGCCGCGGCCCGGTGCTGGTCGGGGGGAAGGTGCGCACGGTCGCGGGCCGGGTGGCGATGGACCAGTTCGTGGTGGACCTCGACGGTGACGCCGTGGAGCCCGGCGCGCCCGTGGTGCTGTTCGGGGCGGGCGACCAGGGGGAGCCGACCGCGGACGACTGGGCGCGTGCGGCGGACACGATCGCGTACGAGATCGTGACCCGGATCGGATCGCGGGTACCACGGGTCTATACGAACGTGTCGCACGCGAGCTGACCGAGGAGCTGCCGTAGTGAGTGACATCGGTGCGGTGGAGGCCGCAGCCGCCGGCAATTGGCGCCGCGCCGGTCTCGCCGGCGCGGCGATAGGGGTGGTCGCAGCGGGCGCGGCCGCCGGTGTCACCCTGGAGCGGCTCACGGTGGGGCGCGGCATACGCAGGAAGGCGCGTCTCGCCCTGGACGCGGCGGGTCCGTACGGCGCGCTGCGCGGCACGCCCGGCAGGGCGCTCGCCGACGACGGCACGGAGCTGTACTACGAGGTCGACGAGGTGGAGGCGGAGACCAGCGCGCCGCGCCGCCAGCGGCTGTTCGGGCGGCGTACGCCCACTCCGGTCACCGTCGTCTTCAGCCACGGCTACTGCCTGAACCAGGATTCCTGGCATTTCCAGCGCGCGGCCCTGCGCGGCCTGGTGCGCACGGTCCACTGGGACCAGCGCAGTCACGGCAGGTCGGAGCGGGGTGTCGCCCAGCGGCGCGGCCCGGATGCGGTGCCGGTCTCCATCGACCAGCTCGGCCGGGACCTCAAGGCGGTCATCGACGCGGCGGCGCCCGAGGGGCCGCTGGTCCTGGTGGGGCATTCGATGGGCGGTATGACGGTGATGGCGCTGGCCGACCAGTATCCGGCGCTGATCCGTGAGCGGGTCGTGGGGGTGGCCTTCGTCGGTACGTCGTGCGGCCGGCTCGGCGAGGTGAACTACGGGCTGCCGGTGGCGGGGGTCAACGCGATACGGCGGGTCCTGCCCGGCGTGCTGCGGGCGCTCGGGTCGCAGCCGGAGCTGGTCGAGCGGGGCCGCAGGGCCACCGCGGACCTCTTCGCGGGGCTGATCAAGCGGTATTCGTTCTCGTCGCGGGACGTGGACCCGGCCGTCGCCCGGTTCGCGGAGCGGATGATCGAGGGCACGCCGATCGATGTGGTCGCGGAGTTCTACCCGGCGTTCACCGAGCACGACAAGGCGCAAGCGCTCGGCATCTTCGCCGAGGTGCCGGTGCTCGCCCTCGCCGGCGACACGGATCTGGTCACGCCCAGCTCGCACACCGAGGCGATCGCCGATCTGCTCCCCGACGCGGAGCTGGTCATCGTCCCGGACGGCGGCCACCTGGTGATGCTGGAGCATCCCGAGGTGGTCACCGACCGGCTCGCGGACCTGCTGGTGCGGGTGGGCGCGGTGCCGGCAGCGACTAACGTTGGCACGTATGGAAGCACCGCACAGCCCGGTGGCTGATGGACAGGACGCCACCGCCACCGCCCGTACGACCCTTCACTCGCCCGAGGAGACGCAGGAGCTGGGCCGCGCGCTCGCGAAGCTGCTGCGCCCCGGGGACCTCGTCCTGCTCACCGGTGAGCTCGGCGCGGGCAAGACGACGCTGACGCGCGGGCTCGGGGAGGGGCTCGGCGTGCGCGGGGCGGTCACGTCCCCGACGTTCGTCATCGCCCGTGTCCACCCGTCGCTGGTGGGCGGCCCGGCCCTCGTGCACGTCGACGCCTACCGTCTGGGCGGAGGCCTCGACGAGATGGAGGACCTCGACCTCGACGTGTCGCTGCCGGACTCGGTGGTGGTCGTGGAGTGGGGCGAGGGCAGGGTCGAGGACCTGGCCGAGGACCGGCTGCACGTGGTCATCCACCGGGTCGTCGGCTCGACGGACGACGACCGCCGTGTGGTGACGCTCACGGGGATCGGTGCCCGCTGGGCGGGTGTGGACCTCGACGTGGCGCCGTAGGGGCCTGTCCGGACAGCAGCGTCGTGGCGCCCGCAGGGCGGACGGGACTCCGCGGACACCCCTGGCGGCGACGCCGCCGTACTTTCCGACAAGACGTCGGCACGATGTTGCGCGGCACGTCCGAGGCGTGGTCCCATGGGTATCCGTACGGGGTTAGGTGTACCTAACCCCGCCTGCCCCCGGAGCTTCAGGAGGCACCGATGCCGACGTCCGAGCGGGACGTGTCGATGCGTGATCTGCTGGCGTCGTGCGCGGCGGCCAGCGCCGTGTCCACGCCGCCCAGGGCCGCCGAGGAACCCGCGGAGAAGCCGGCCGACGAGGCGGCGCGTGACGCGGGACCGGACAGCGCGGAGCCCGAGGCCGCGTGACGCCGGATCCGTCCCCGGCCGCCGCTACGGGACGACGACGATCGTCGACTTGACCGTCGCGAACGTCCACAGCGCGTCGCCGTCCGCGCGCTTCATCCGGATCCCGCCGGTCCTGCGCGCGGGGTCGGGACGGGCCATGGAGCCGTCCACGGCCGCGCTGAAGCCGATCGTGACGCCGTCGACGGTGGCGAACCGGACCACGTGCTCGATCTGCACCCCGTCGGACCCGGACACCCGTCCCGACCGGGTCGTCACGGAGTAGGTGCCCGGCTCCGGGTGAACGGTGCTCGGCATCACCGCGAAGGTGCGCGTCACCCGCTCCTTGCCGTCCACGAGCCACACCCGCCGGTCGCCGAGCGCGTACACGACCCGGACGCCCGAGCCGGAGTTCGCCGGCAGGGCCAGCGGGTCCGCGGCCGGCTTCTGCGCGCTGCCGCCGTGCGCGGGCTTCGACGGGGCGGCGCCCGCTCCCGCGGGCCGCTTCTCCGTGAGGTGGGCCGGGGCGTGGGCCGACGCCTGGTAGGCGAGGAATCCGACCGCGGCCAGTGCTGCCGCGGTGAGCCCGGCCACGAATCCCGAGCTGCTCCTTGCCACCCTGCTCCCCACCTCTCGCGCGCACGCGTACGTATTGATGTGACGGTAGCAGCAGTGTGTGCGCGCACCGGGGCGCCGTGCCCCCGCCCGCGGAGCCGTAGGCTGTTTGCGTGCTCTTGCTCGCCATGGATACCGCCACACCCGCCGTCACCGTCGCACTCCACGACGGCGACTCCGTCCTCGCCGCATCGGGCCAGGTCGACGCCCGCCGCCACGGGGAGCTGCTGCTGCCCGCCGTGCACCGGGTCCTCCGGGAAGCGGGCCGGCCGCTGGACGCCGTGACCGGCATCGTCGTGGGCGTCGGCCCCGGCCCGTACACCGGGCTGCGCGTCGGCCTCGTGACCGCCGCGACCTTCGCCTCCGCGCTCGGCGGGGTGCCCGTGCACGGCCTGTGCACGCTGGACGGCCTCGCGTACGCCTCCGGGATCGAGGAGCCGTTCGTCGTCGCGACGGACGCGCGCCGCAAGGAGGTCTACTGGGCGCGGTACGACGACTGCCGCACCCGTGCGACCGGCCCCGCCGTCGACCGGCCCGCCGACATCGCCGAGCAGGTCGCCGGCCTGCCCGCCGTCGGCGCCGGCGCCCGCCTCTACGCCGAGGTGTTCCCCGACGCCCGCGACCCCGAGCACCAGTCGGCCGCGGCGCTCGCCGCGCTCGCCGCCGAACGGCTCCGCGACGGCGGCGCCTTCGAGGAGCCGCGGCCGATGTACCTGCGCCGTCCCGACGCGCAGGTGCCGAAGAACTACAAGGTGGTCACCCCCCGGTGACCGGACCTGGTGCACCCACCGGGCCGGCCCGAGCGCGGGGAGCGGCCGATGCGACCGGCGCGGGCGTGGTCCTGCGGGAGATGCGCTGGTGGGACCTCGCACCGGTGCTGGAGCTGGAGCACGAGCTGTTCCCCGAGGACGCCTGGTCCGAGGGCATGTTCTGGTCCGAGCTCGCGCACGCGCGCGGCCCGCGGGCGACCCGCCGCTACGTCGTCGCCGCGGCCCCGGACGGCCGGATCGCCGGCTACGCGGGGCTCGCGGCGGCCGGCGGGCTCGGCGACGTCCAGACCATCGCCGTCGCCCGCGACCAGTGGGGGACCGGGCTCGGGTCCCGGCTCCTGACCGAACTCCTGCGGCACGCCACCGCCTTCGAGTGCGACGAGGTGCTCCTCGAAGTCCGCGTGGACAACACCCGCGCCCAGAAGCTGTACGAGCGCTTCGGCTTCGAACCGATCGGCTTCCGCCGCGGCTACTACCAGCCGGGCAACGTCGACGCGCTCGTCATGCGCCTGACCGTACAAGCTGACGCACAAGGAACTGAGAGCACTGAGAGCCATGGCTGACGAACCCCTCGTCCTCGGCATCGAGACCTCCTGCGACGAGACCGGCGTCGGCATCGTCCGGGGCACGACCCTGCTCGCCGACGCCGTCGCGTCCAGCGTGGACACGCACGCGCGGTACGGCGGCGTGGTCCCGGAGATCGCTTCCCGCGCCCACCTGGAGGCGATGGTCCCGACCATCGAGCGGGCCCTGCGGCAGGCCGGGGTCACCGCCCGCGACCTCGACGGCATCGCGGTCACCGCCGGTCCCGGCCTCGCGGGCGCCCTTCTCGTCGGCGTCTCGGCGGCCAAGGCGTACGCGTACGCGCTGGGCAAGCCGCTGTACGGCGTGAACCACCTCGCCTCGCACATCTGCGTCGACCAGCTGGAGCACGGGCCGCTGCCCGAGCCGACGATGGCGCTGCTGGTGTCCGGCGGCCACTCGTCGCTGCTCCTGGCGCCGGACATCACCTCCGACGTACGGCCGATGGGCGCGACGATCGACGACGCGGCGGGCGAGGCGTTCGACAAGATCGCCCGCGTGCTGGACCTCGGCTTCCCGGGCGGACCGGTGATCGACCGGCTGGCGAAGGAGGGCGACCCCTCCGCGATCGCCTTCCCCCGCGGGCTGAGCGGGCCGCGCGACCCCGCGTACGACTTCTCCTTCTCCGGCCTGAAGACCGCCGTCGCCCGCTGGATCGAGGCCAAGCGCGCCGCCGGTGAGGAGGTGCCGGTACGGGACGTGGCGGCGTCCTTCCAGGAGGCGGTCGTCGACGTCCTGACCCGCAAGGCCGTGCGCGCCTGCAAGGACGAGGGCGTCGACCACCTGATGATCGGCGGTGGCGTGGCGGCCAACTCGCGGCTGCGGGCGCTGGCCGAGGAACGGTGCGAGCGGGCCGGCATCCGGCTGCGCGTGCCGCGGCCGGGCCTGTGCACCGACAACGGCGCGATGGTCGCGGCGCTGGGCGCCGAGATGGTGGCCCGCGGCAGGCCGGCCTCCGACCTGGAGCTGTCGGCGGACTCCTCGCTGCCGGTGACCGACCCGCACGTGCCCGCGAGCGGCCACGGTCACGACCACGTGCACGAGGTCAGCAAGGAGAACCTGTACTCGTGACGGTCACCCTGATGTGGGAGGCCCGTGCGGCGGACGGCCGCGGCGCGGACCTCCTCGCGTGGGCGCGGGCGCAGCACCTCCCCGGCGGGCCGCTGCGCCGGGAGACCTTCACGGCCCCGCAGGACCGCGTGCTCGTGCTGACCTGGTGGGACGCCCCGTACGACGCCGAACTGCCCGAACTGCCCGATCCGCCGGCCGGCCTGGTCACGCGCGCGGTGCACCGCTGGCGCTTCGCGTCCCACGGGACCGACTGACGCGAGCCCCCGACGCAACCTCCGGCGCCGGTCAGCCGTCTCGCAGTAGGCAGCTGATCAGGCGTTCGAACATGGGGTTCCAGGGTGGGGAAGCAGATCGCGGGGGCGGCGGCACTGGCGGCCGCCCTGCTCATATCGGGCTGTACGGCATCCGCGGACGGGCCGGCTCCGTCGCAGGCACCGACCACGGTGGCGGCCGCACCGCCGCCGCAGGCACGGGACGAGGCGGCGGCCGGCACCGCCGCGGACACGGCGGCGGCGTACGCGAAGTGGGGCCTCAAGCCCTTCCCGGCGCCCCCCGCACCGCCCCGGACCAAGCCCGTGCGGACCGGGGGCGGGCCGGTCCCCGTCATCAGCGAGATACCGACCACCGACAAGGTCGTCTTCCTCACCTTCGACGACGGCGCCGAGAAGGATCCGGAGTTCGTCGCGATGATGCGGGACCTGAAGATCCCCTTCACGATGTTCCTCACCGACGCCGCGATACGCGACGACTACGGCTACTTCAAGCCGCTGAGCGCCGAACTCGGCGCGGGGGTCGCCAACCACACCGTCACCCACCCCAATCTGCGCACCCTCGGCGCCGCCGCGCAGCAGCGGGAGATCTGCGGCCAGCAGGAGAAGCTCCGGCGGACGTACGGCACCGCCCCGCGCCTGTTCCGGCCGCCCTACGGCAACTGGAACGAGGACACCCGCACCGCCGCCCGGGCGTGCGGCGTCGAGGCGATCGTGCTGTGGCGCGAGTCGATGCAGATCACGAACATGCAGTACCAGCGCAGCGACCGGAAGCTGCACCCGGGCGACATCGTGCTGGCCCACTTCCGCGGGAAGCAGGACCTCAAGGGCACGTCGATGACCGCGATGACGGCGAACATGCTGCGCCGCATCCAGGAGCAGGGCTTCACCGTGGCGCGCCTGGAGGACTACCTCTGAGAAATTGTTTTCGGCGGTGTGTCGATCCGGCCCGCGCCCGTTCGACGTAAGGGTGAGAGGCGGGGAACGGCCCCGCCACCGCACCACCGGGAGACCACCGTGCCGCGCTTCCTGACCATGATCCGCATCGATGAGAACAACGTGCCCGCCGAGGGCCCGAGCCCCGAGCTCATGGAGCGGATGGGCAAGCTGCTGGAGGAGATCACCAAGGCCGGCGTCATGCTGGACACCGCCGGGCTGCGGCCCACCTCCGAGGGGAGCCGCGTCACCTGGTCCGGCGGCCGGATGTCCGTCACCGACGGCCCGTTCACCGAGTCCAAGGAAGTCATCGGCGGCTACTCGATCACCCAGTGCAAGGACAAGGCCGAGGCGATCGAGTGGACCAAGAGGTTCCTGGGGACCCACGACGAGTACTGGACGATCACCGCCGAGGTCCGGGAGATCACCGAAGCCTGACCGCGGGCCCGGGGGCGCCGTACGGCACCATGAGGAGCCGTGAGCGCACCCCGGGCCGTGGAGACGGTGTTCAGGATCGAGTCGGCGCGGATCATCGCGGCCGTCACCCGGATCGTCCGGGACGTCGGCATCGCCGAGGAGCTCGCGCAGGACGCTCTGGTCGCCGCGCTGGAGCAGTGGCCGGAGTCGGGCGTCCCGGAACGACCGGGCGCCTGGCTCATGGCCACGGCCAAGCACCGCGCCATCGACCTCGTACGCCGCCGCGAGACCTACGCCCGCAAGCTCGCCGAGGTCGGCCGCGCCCTGGACGAGGCGCACGAGCCCGAGGCCGCGTACGACCCCGACGACATCGACGACGACCTGCTGAGGCTCGTCTTCACCGCCTGCCACCCGGTGCTGTCCGCCGACGCGCGCATCGCGCTGACCCTGCGGCTGCTCGGCGGACTGACCACGGCGGAGATCGCCCGCGCGTTCCTCGTGCCGGAGCCGACGATCGCCCAGCGGGTGGTCCGCGCGAAACGCTCGCTGGCGAAGGCGGGGGTGCCCTTCGAGGTGCCGTACGGGCCCGACCGGGCGGCCCGTCTGGACTCCGTGCTGGAGGTCATCTACCTCATCTTCAACGAGGGGTACGCGGCCACCGCCGGCGACGACTGGCTGCGCCCCGCCCTGTGCGAGGACGCGCTGCGGCTGGCCCGCGTCCTGGCCGGGCTCATGCCCGGGGAGCCCGAAGTCCACGGGCTGGCCGCCCTGCTGGAGCTCCAGGCGTCCCGCACGGCGGCGCGCACCGGCCCGGACGGGCAGCCGGTGCTGCTGGCCGACCAGGACCGCGCCCGCTGGGACCACCTGCTGATCCGGCGCGGCTTCACCGCCCTGGAGCGGGCCGGCACCGGCCCGTACTCGCTCCAGGCGGCGATCGCCGCCTGCCACGCCCGGGCGGTGACGTACGAGGAGACCGACTGGGCGACCATCGCCGCCCTGTACGCCCGGCTGGCCGCGCTCACCCCCTCCCCGGTCGTCGCACTCAACCGGGCGGTGGCCGTGTCCATGGCCGAAGGCCCGGCGGCCGCGCTGCCGCTGGTGGACGCCCTGGCCGCGGAACCGGCCCTGGCGGACTACCACCTGCTGCCCAGCGTGCGGGGCGACCTGCTGGCCCGGCTGGGGCGCGCCGAGGAGGCACGGGCCGAGTTCGAGCGGGCGGCGGCCCTCACGCGCAACGAGCGGGAGCGGGCGCTCCTGCACGCCCGGGCGCGGGAGCTAGCCTCGGGGAATGCCCCGTAACCCGCTGCCGCCGCCTCCGCCGCCCGTCCACCTGCGCACCTGGCCGGACCGCGAGGCACTGCTCGGCGACCGGGCGCTGGCCGTGGGGGAGCTGACGCGGCGGCTGCTGGGCGGCCGGCGGCTGACCCTGTTCCTGCTGGTGCTCGGCGGCCTGCAGCTGGGGTGGCTGATCGCCGGCGGGGCGCTGATCTCGCTGGACGACGGACCGCTGGACCCGTTCTCGCTCCTGTTCGCCGTCCTCGGCGTCTGCTTCGGCGTGGCCCTGCTGGTCCCGGCCGGCTACGCCGCGGCATCCGGCGTGCGCCGGGACCGGGCGGCCCGCGCTCTGCTGCTGCAGTGGGCGGCGCTGGACCGGGACCCGGCGCGCGACGCCCGGTTCCGGGCGCCCGCCCCGAGCGTGACCTGGTTCCTGCTGTCGTTCGTGCTGTGCGCGGCGGGCCTGTGGATCTCGTTCACGGTCCCGGCGGCGGCGCGCCCCGGCACCACCACGTACGCCGAGGTCGCCTACGGCATGGGCGCCGGGCTGCTCCTGTGGGTGCACGGCCTGATGGGCCTCGCCAAGGCGGTGGGGCACTACCGCCTCGCGGTGCGGCTGCTCAGGGCGCCGGGACCGCCGGAGCCTGCGCCGGCCGGCCGATCAGCATCGTCGGCGCCCCCGCCGCCCGCGTGAGGAACACGGTCGCCGCGTTCGGCCCCTTCGGCTTCAGCTTGCGGCGCAGCTCCTCCGGCTCGACCGCCGAACCGCGCTTCTTCACCGTCAGCGTGCCGACCTCCCGTTCGCGCAGCAGCGCCTTGAGCTTCTTGACGTTGAAGGGCAGCCGGTCGGTGATCTCGTAGGCGGTGGCGTACGGGGTGGGGCGCAGCTCGTCCGCCGTGATGTACGCGATCGTCTCGTCGATCAGCGCCCCGCCGAGCTCCTCGGCGACCTCCGCGACGAGGTGGGCGCGGATGACGGCGCCGTCCGGCTCGTACAGGTAGCGGCCGGTCTCCCGGACCGGGGGGTCGGGCAGGCCGCGGCCGGTGAGGGCGCGGGGGCCGGGCAGCAGCGTGGCGGTGACGGTGCCGGGGCGGGTGCCGAACCAGAGGACCGCCTCCTTGACGTCACCGCCGTCGGAGATCCACTCGGCCTCGGCCTCCGGCGGCACGGTCTCGTGCGGGATGCCCGGAGCGATCTTGAGGGCGGCGTACGGGGCGCTGCGCGCCGTGCCGACGGCCCAGGACAGGGGCGGGGAGTACGCCTCGGGGTCGAAGATCCGGCCCCCGCCGCGTCCCCCGCGGCGGGCGGGGTCCACGAACACGGCGTCGTACGCGGAGATGTCGGTCTCCGTCACATCGGCGCGGCGCACCTCGATCAGGCCGGCCAGGCCGAGCGCCTCGGCGTTGGCGCGGGCGGTCTCGGCGGTCAGCGGGTCCCGGTCGACCGCCAGGACGCGGATGCCGGCGCGGGCGAGGGCGATCGCGTCGCCGCCGATGCCGCAGCACAGGTCCGCGACGCTGCGCACGCCCAGCTCCGCGAAGCGCGCCGCCCGGTGAGCCGCGACCGCGGCCCGCGTCGACTGCTCGACGCCGTGGGGCGTGAAGTACATCCGGTGGGCGTCCTCCGCCCCGAATTTGGCCACCGCCCGCTGCCGCAGCCGGGCCTGCCCGAGCGCCCCCGTGACCAGCTCGGCCGGGTGCTCGCGGCGCAGGCGGGAGGCGACGGCCAGTTCCCGGGCGGGGTCGTAGTCGCGCAGGGCGGCGAGCAGCGACTGCCCCTCGTCGGTGAGGAGCGCGGAGAAGGCGGCGAGATCGGTCACCCGCCCCATTGTGGGCCAGGCGGGGGATGGTGCACGCCGGGCGGCGGTGTCGGCGGGGCGGCGGGGCGCGGCGCTGACAGGATGCGGCGCCATGCAGCTAGTAAGACAAACAGAACAAATGGTGTACGGTGTCCGGCGCTTCCCCTGGCCCGCCTTCCCGTGGTGGCGCCGCCGCCCCCCGCGCCGCGCCCGCACGGTGCTCGTGGCGCTGCTCCTCACCTCGCTGCCCGCCGCCTGCACGACCGACCCCGGCCGGGACGTCGCCCCCGCGCCCGGACAGCCGCAAGCCGGGCAGCAGGCCGCCGCCGGGCCGGCCGGCGCCCTCGCCGCCTACGTCGACAAGGTCAAACGCGCCCACGCCGCCCGTACCGTCGTGGCCCGCAAGTGGGGGCTGAAGCGCACCCCCCTCGTCGCGCCGCCGCCCCCCGCGCCCGGCAAGAAGCCGAAGATCACCTTCCGTAAGGGCTTCGAGGCCGGCGACGCGACCCTGCCGCCCGTCTTCACGACCGTGCCCACCAAGGAGCGGATCGTCTTCCTGACCATCGACGACGGCGCGGAGAAGGACCCCGAACTGCTGCGGATGATGGACGAACTCGACATCCCCTACAGCGCGTTCCTCAGCGACTACCTGGTCAAGGACGACTACGGCTACTTCGCGAAGATGCAGCGCACCGGCGTCGCCCTGCACAACCACACCCTCAACCACCGCTACATGCCCGCCCTGTCGTACGCCGAGCAGAAGCACGAGATCTGCGGCCAGCAGGACATCATCGAGAAGCGCTACGGCAAGCGCCCGCCGCTCTTCCGCCCGCCCTACGGCAACTACAACGCCGACACGCTGCGCGCCGCCCGGTCCTGCGGCGTCAAGGCCGTGCCCCTGTGGTCGGCCGAGGCGTTCCCCGACCACATGGAGTGGCGCGAGTGGGACCGGGACCTGCACCCCGGCGACATCATCCTCACCCACTTCCGCGGCCGCCAGGACTGGAAGGGTTCCATGCCGGACATGATCCGCTACGTGATGAACGTCGTCACGTCCAAGGGATACGCGGTCGCGCGGCTCGAGGACTACGTCTAGCGGAGGCTCGCCGGAAACGCCGCGCCGCCGTGAATTGGCACTCCGCTTGACCGAGTGCTAACCGCGGTCATAGTCTCGGCTCTGGCACTCCTCCCCGGAGAGTGCCAACACAGCGACGGGCAGGTCCGGCACCCGCGACGACGGATCCACCTGGTCGCCACCTCAGACAGTTAACCCCGTGAGATCTCCGAAGGGGGAGGTCGGATCGTGACGACCACCAGCTCCAAGGTTGCCATCAAGCCGCTCGAGGACCGCATCGTGGTCCAGCCGCTCGACGCCGAGCAGACCACGGCCTCTGGCCTGGTCATCCCGGACACCGCCAAGGAGAAGCCCCAGGAGGGCGTCGTCCTGGCCGTGGGCCCGGGCCGCTTCGAGAACGGCGAGCGCCTGCCGCTCGACGTCAAGACCGGCGACATCGTGCTGTACAGCAAGTACGGCGGCACCGAGGTGAAGTACAGCGGCGAGGAGTACCTCGTCCTCTCGGCCCGCGACGTGCTCGCGATCGTCGAGAAGTAAGTCACCCGAAGCAGAGAATGCTTTGAGCTGCGCCCCTGGCCCCCGCTGACTCCACAGTGCCGGGCGGCGAGGGGCGCGGTTCGTTTCACGGCGATGGCGGCCGCAGGCGCGGCCGAGGATCGCAACGAGAGGACTGACTCAGCCCCATGGCGAAGATCCTGAAGTTCGACGAGGACGCCCGTCGCGCCCTCGAGCGCGGCGTCAACAAGCTGGCCGACACCGTCAAGGTGACCATCGGCCCCAAGGGCCGCAACGTCGTCATCGACAAGAAGTTCGGCGCGCCCACCATCACCAACGACGGTGTCACGATCGCCCGCGAGGTCGAGATCGAGGACCCGTACGAGAACCTCGGTGCCCAGCTGGTGAAGGAGGTGGCGACCAAGACCAACGACATCGCGGGTGACGGCACCACCACCGCCACCGTCCTGGCCCAGGCGCTGGTCCGCGAGGGTCTGCGCAACGTCGCCGCCGGTGCCTCCCCGGCCGCCCTGAAGAAGGGCATCGACGCCGCGGTCAAGGCCGTCTCCGACGAGCTCCTGGCGACCGCGCGCCCGATCGACGACAAGGCCGACATCGCCGCCGTCGCCGCGCTGTCCGCGCAGGACCAGCAGGTCGGCGAGCTCATCGCCGAGGCGATGGACAAGGTCGGCAAGGACGGTGTCATCACCGTCGAGGAGTCCAACACCTTCGGCCTGGAGCTGGACTTCACCGAGGGCATGGCCTTCGACAAGGGCTACCTGTCCCCGTACATGGTGACCGACCAGGAGCGTATGGAGGCCGTCCTCGACGACCCGTACATCCTGATCCACCAGGGCAAGATCTCCGCGATCGCCGACCTGCTGCCGCTGCTGGAGAAGGTCATCCAGGCCGGCTCCTCCAAGCCGCTGCTGATCGTCGCCGAGGACGTCGAGGGCGAGGCGCTCTCCACCCTCGTCGTCAACAAGATCCGCGGCACCTTCAACGCGGTCGCCGTCAAGGCCCCCGGCTTCGGTGACCGCCGCAAGGCGATGCTCGGCGACATGGCCGCCCTCACCGGCGCCACCGTCGTCGCCGAGGAGGTCGGCCTCAAGCTCGACCAGGTCGGCCTGGACGTGCTCGGCACCGCCCGCCGCGTGACCGTCACCAAGGACGACACCACCATCGTCGACGGCGGCGGCACGTCCGAGGACGTCGCCGGCCGCGTGGCGCAGATCAAGGGCGAGATCGAGACCACCGACTCCGACTGGGACCGCGAGAAGCTCCAGGAGCGCCTCGCGAAGCTGGCCGGCGGCGTGTGCGTCATCAAGGTCGGCGCCGCCACCGAGGTGGAGCTGAAGGAGCGCAAGCACCGTCTGGAGGACGCCATCTCCGCGACCCGCGCCGCGGTCGAGGAGGGCATCGTCTCCGGTGGTGGCTCCGCGCTGGTCCACGCCGTCAAGGTGCTCGAGGGCAACCTCGGCAAGGAGGGCGACGAGGCCACCGGTGTCACGGTCGTCCGCCGTGCCGCCGTCGAGCCGCTGCGCTGGATCGCCGAGAACGCTGGCCTCGAGGGCTACGTCATCACCGCGAAGGTGGCGGAGCTCGACAAGGGCCAGGGCTTCAACGCCGCGACCGGCGAGTACGGCGACCTGGTGAAGGCCGGCGTCATCGACCCGGTCAAGGTCACGCGCTCGGCGCTGGAGAACGCCGCGTCGATCGCCTCCCTCCTCCTCACCACCGAGACCCTCGTGGTGGAGAAGAAGGAAGAGGAGCCGGCGGACGCGGGCCACGGCCACGGTCACGGCCACTCCCACTGACGCCCGGACACACGGCGCCCGACGCCTGACCGTCCGGCGCCCGAACGTCACCGAGGCCCGGTGCTCCCGTCGCGGGAGCACCGGGCCTCCGGCGTTCACGGCACCACCACCAGCCGCCCCGCCCGTCTACGCCGACCGGTCCAGCGCCGACGGCCGCACCGGGTCCCGGAAGGGCACCCCGCGCGCGTACCGCTCCAGCTCGTCCAGGGCCCGGTCCGCCAGGCGGTGGAGCTCGTTGCCGAGGGAACCCGCGATGTGCGGGGTGAGCAGGACGTTCGGGAGCGCGTAGAGCGGGGAACCGGGCGGCGGGAGTTCGGGGTCGGTGACGTCGAGCACGGCGTGCAGCCGGCCCGACGTGAGGTGGGGGAGGAGCGCGGCCTCGTCCACGAGCGAGCCGCGCGAGGTGTTGATCAGCGTGGCGCCGTCCGCCATCCGGGCCAGTTGCGCCGCACCGATCAGGTGGCGCGTGCCCGGCAGCTGGGGCGCGTGGACCGAGACGACACCGGCCCGGGCGCACAGCTCGTCCAGCGAAACGGCGACGACACCGAGTTCGCCGGCTTCGCCGCCCGTGACGTACGGGTCGTACAGCAGGACCTGTACGTCGAAGGGGCGCAGCAGCTCGATGACGCGGCGGCCGATGCGGGAGGCGCCGACGATGCCCACGGTGCGGCGGTAGTTCCCGGCGGCGGACAGCTCCTCGTGCCAGTCGTGGGGCGCGCGCAGGTCCGCGTACCGCCGGGCCGAGCGCAGGACGTGCTTGCCGGAGAACAGGATCGCCGCGAGCGTGTACTCGGCCACCGGCAGGGCGTTGGCCGCGGCGGCCGAGGCGACGGCGATGCCGCGTTCCCAGCAGGCGTCGGTGACGTGGTGTTTGACCGAGCCGGCCGCGTGGACGACGGCCCGCAGGCGCGGGGCCCGTGCGAGCACGTCCGGCGTCAGCGGGGTGGCGCCCCAGCAGGTGAACAGCACTTCCGCCCCGGCGAGCGCGGCCGCGGCGCGGGGCTCGGGGGCGGCGAGGTCGTGGGCGACGAGGTGCGGGTCCGTACGCGCGAGGGCGGCGAGGCGGGTGCGGTGGGCCTCGGTGAACAGGCGGTCCGCGATGCCGGGGGCCATGGCCAGGAGCACGGCGGGGCGTTCGGCGGACCGGTCGTCAGGGGCTGGGTGCATGGCGGGAACCGGGCTCCTCACATGACGCTGCCGGCGGTCGGGCCGGCGTTCCGGTGTCGCTCCCGGCGAGGCGGGTGAGGCTGCCCCGGCCAGGTCGAAGCCCTCGGCGGAGAAGGCGTCGCCGTGGCGGCCGCGGCGGGGGACGTCTGCCACTGCGGCTCATGGCGGGGCTCCGGTGCGAGGGCGACGGGACGGGCCTTGTCGCCGGGATGATCGAGCCGCCCCTGAGCGAAGTCAAGAGCGGATGACTGACCGATCAAAAGCGATCGGACCGGCTTCGGCCGGATCACCGCGCCGCGGAGGCACCGCAGGACACCCGGACGCGCGGACCCGGTGGCACGGCCACGCGCCGCCGGGGCTGCCCCTTTGGTCCCCTCGTCGGCGAGCCGCCGGAGCGGCGGATCACCGGGCGCGGGAGGACGAGCGATCGGTCCCGCCCCGGCCCGGGCAGAAAGCGGTGCCCACCCGGCCCCGCGGGGCCCGGCATGGTCCCCGCCGCGACCGCCCGCGGCTGCTGCGGCCCGAACTTGCGTCCGGCCCGGGAGCTCACCCCGCCGAGCAGCCCGCGCTGCGGCTACCGCGGCCCGAACTTGCGTCCGGCCCGGGAGCTCACCCCGCCGAGCAGCCCGCGCGGCGCCAGCTTCACCACGCCCATCAGCGCCTTGTACCGCGGATCCGGGATGGACACGGCCTTGCCACGCGCCAGGTCGGCCAGCGCCTCCCGTACCAGCTTGTCCGCGTCCAGCCACATCCAGCCCGGGATGTTGTCCGTCCCCATCCCGGCCCGCTCGTGGAACTCGGTCCGTACGAAGCCCGGGCACAGCGCCATCAGCCGTACCCCGCTGCCCGCCAGGTCCCGCGCCGCGCCCTGCGTGAACTGGACGACCCACGCCTTGGACGCGCCGTACGTGCCGCGCGGCACGAACGCGGCCACCGACGCCACGTTCACCACGCCGCCCCGGCCCCGCTCCCGCATCGGCCCGGTCGCCGCCGCGGTCAGCCGCAGCACCGCCTCGCAGTGCACCTTCAGCATCTTCAGCTCATCGGCCATCGACACCTCGAGGAACCGGCCCTTGTTGCCGAACCCGGCGTTGTTGACCAGCAGGTCCACCGGCCGCTTGGCGTCGGTGAGCCGCGCCTCCACGGCGGCGATCCCGTCCTCCTCCGACAGGTCGGCGGCCAGGACCTCGGCCTCGATGCCGTGCCGGTCGTGCAGCTCGGTCGCCTGCTCCCTGAGCCGCTTCACATCGCGGGCCACGAGCACCACGTCGCGGCCCTCCGCCGCCAGCCGCCGCGCGAAGGCGGCCCCGATTCCCGCCGTCGCGCCCGTAATCAGTGCAGTCGTCATACGCGCACGGTAGTGCCCCGCCCGGCGCACCCGTGGACGCACCCGCCCGCGCCCGGCGCTACGCGCCCTCCCGGGCCACGTACTTGAGCGCCGTCTCCCGCAGGCGCGGGTCGAGCGCGTCCCCCGCCGCCAGCGTGCGCGGCAGCAACTCCCGCTGCAGCGTGGAGGCGCGGAAGACCACCTCGACGGTCACGTCGTGGTCCGGCCGGTGCACGACCTCGACCCGGTCGCCGGCCCGGACCTCCCCCGGCTCGATCACCCGCAGGTACGCGCCCGACCCGGCGCGCTGCGTGAACCGCTTGACCCAGCCCTTCTCACCGAGCCAGTCCGCGAAGGTCCGGCACGGTATGCGCCCGCTCGCGACCTCCAGCAGCGGCCCCGAACCGATCCGCCAACGCTCCCCGATCAGCGCGCCGTTCACCTCCACACCGGAGGTGGTGAGGTTCTCCCCGAACGCGCCGTTGGCCAGCTCCCGGCCCAGCTCGCGCTCCCAGTGGTCCAGGTCCTCGCGCGCGAAGGCGTACACCGCCTGGTGGGTCCCGCCGTGGAAGCGCAGGTCGCACACCGCGTCCCCGGCCACCCCGCTGCCGCCCTCGCCCGGGGGGCCCGGGTCGGACACCCGCACCGGGCCGTCGACGGGCCGCTTGTCGATGCCGGTCAGGCCACTGGGCGCGTCGGTGTATCCCACGGCCTTCGGCCGCCCCGCGTTCACGGTCAGAATCCTCATGACCGGCACGGTAATCCGCACCCCTCAAAGCGTCGAGCGGATATGTGTGCCGGTGCCCAAGCGAGTCTTATATTGGAGGGGTGATCGAAGCCCGCCATCTCCGCGTCCTGCGCGCCGTGGCCGCCACCGGTTCCTTCTCCGCGGCCGCCCGGGAGCTGGGCTGCACCCAGCCGGCCGTCAGCCAGCAGATGAAGGCGCTCGAAGCGTCCGCGGGCACCCCGCTGCTGATCCGCACGGGCCGCGAGATGCGCCTGACCCAGGCCGGCGAGGCGCTCGTGCGCCACGCCTCCGGCATCCTCGCCGGGCTCACCGCGGCCGAGGAGGAGGTCGCCGCCATCGCGGGCCTGCGGGCCGGCCGGGTGCGCCTGGTCTCCTTCCCCAGCGGCAGTTCCACCCTGGTGCCCACCGCCCTCGCCGCCCTGCGCGCCGCCCACCCCGGCACCCGCGTCTCCCTGGTGGAGGCCGAGCCGCCGCGGTCGGTGGAGATGCTCCGCGAGGGCGACTGCGACGTGGCGCTCGCCTTCCGCTACCGCCCCGTCGTGGCGGAGTGGGAGGACCTGGTCGTACGCCCCCTCCTCGCCGACCGCCTGGTCGGCCTGGTGCCCGAGGGCCATCCCCTCGCGGACGCCGGCTCCGTCGCCATCGGCGACCTGGCCGACGAGCCGTGGATCGCCGGCTGTCCGCGCTGCCGCCGCCAGCTCGTCAGCGTGTGCGAGAGCGCCGGCTTCACGCCGCGCATCGACTTCGCGACCGACGACTACCCGGCGGTGATCGGCCTGGTGGGTGCCGGGCTGGGTGTCGCCGTCCTGCCGGAGCTGGCCATCGAGTCGGTACGGCCCCGCGGCGCCCGGACGGTGGCCGTGGAACCGCCGGTGGAGCGGGAGATCGTCGCCCTCACCCTGCCCGACCTGGCGAACGTCCCCGCCGTCGCGGCCACGCTCGACCAGCTGACCCGGGCCGCCGCCCGCCCCTGAGGCCCTGTCCGCCTTTCCCGGCCTCCGTCACGCGGCGCGGGGTGCCGTACGCAGAAGGGCGGCCCCGCGGGCCGCCCTGGTGTCCCACTAGGGAAGAAACGTTCCTTCAGCTACGTGCCGCCGATGCCGCCGACGTGGTGATCAAACGATTGCGCGCCCGCCCCATGAGCTCCTCGCGCTCGTCCTCGGTGAGGCCGCCCCATACGCCGTAGGGCTCCCGCACGGCCAGCGCGTGGGCCGCGCACTGGGCGCGGACCGGGCACCGCATGCAGACCTCTTTCGCCGAGTTCTCGCGCGCACTCCGTGCCGCGCCGCGCTCCCCCTCGGGGTGGAAGAAGAGCGAACTGTCGACACCGCGGCAGGCCGCGAGCAGCTGCCAGTCCCACAGGTCGGCGTTGGGTCCGGGAAGGCGGGAGAAATCTGCCATAGCGCATGTCCCCTTGAAACCGGTGCTGAGCGGATAAGTGGGCTTGTTGCCTGGGCTGATACAGCCACGACCGTACAACTACTGTCTAAGTAGATGTAAATATGACTCATTGCGAATCTAGCTACAGACACCGACAAAGTGAAGGAAAAGCCGCTAAATGGGGCATAGCTCTGGGTGAACCGACGGTGACCTGCTCCGCTCTCCTCTGTACGCGCTCCCTCACGTAGAGTGTCGAAGGGGGAGAGCGGACCCGTAACTCTTTCGAGTGACCGTCGTTGAGAGTGCGGAGGCGGTTGACAGAACAAGCGCTCGGGCGGGTGCCCGAGGGCGTCAATCGCACAGGTGACGATACGTAACCAGCCTGGAGGCTCAAGGTGACGCGCATCAGCTGCGGAGGACGGCCATGACATCCGTCCTCGTCTGCGACGACTCCCCGCTTGCCCGAGAAGCGCTCCGCCGCGCCGTCGCCACAGTGCCCGGCGTCGAGCGCGTGACGACCGCGGCCAACGGCGAGGAAGTCCTCCGCCGCTGGGGCGCGGACCGCTCGGACCTGATTCTGATGGACGTACGCATGCCCGGACTGGGCGGCGTGGAGACCGTCCGCCGGCTGCTCTCCGCGGACCCCGGCGCCCGCATCATCATGCTCACCGTCGCCGAGGACCTCGACGGCGTCGCACTCGCCGTCGCCGCCGGTGCCCGGGGCTACCTGCACAAGGACGCCTCGCGCGCCGAACTGCGGGCCACCGTCACCCAGGCGCTGGCCGACCCCACCTGGCGGCTGGCCCCCCGCCGGCTGCGCTCGGCCGAGATGGGCGCCGCGCCCACTCTCACCGCGCGCGAGATCCAGGTCCTCGAAGGCATGAGCCACGGCCGGTCCAACGCGGAGATCGGCCGTGAGCTGTTCCTCTCCGAGGACACGGTCAAGACGCACGCCCGGCGGCTGTTCAAGAAGCTGGGCGCCTCGGACCGGGCGCACGCCGTCGCGCTCGGATTCCGCTGGGGTCTGGTGCGCTAGCACGTGACCGTTCGGATCCCCGTCCGCCGCCCGGCGGACGGGGCGGCGGAGGCCCGATATCTGTTTCCGGCTCGATGCCGCATCCTTGAGATGTGGAGTTCCTCGGGGACGAGTCGATCGAGCGGGAGGGGAGGGCGCAGGAAATGACGTCCGGCGCGCCTGCTCATAACGCTTCGGTGCACAACTACGCACGCGGTGCCACCGAGCGGCAGACGTCAAGGCACCATGGACCGATGCCCGATGACGAGACGCAGGAACCCGCCACATCCGCGGGGGCCGGGTCGATCGGCGCCCTCGTCCACCGGGCCGTCGAAGGGGACGAGCAGGCCACGCACGACCTGCTGGCGCACGTGCATCCCCTGGCCCTGCGCTACTGCCGTACGCGGCTCAGCAGGCTGCCCGGCGACGCACGGCACTTCGTCGAGGACCTCGCCCAGGAGGTCTGCGTCGCCGTCCTGATGGCCCTGCCCCGCTACAAGGACACCGGACGCCCGTTCGAGGCGTTCGTCTTCGCCATCGCCGGCCACAAGGTCGCGGACCTCCAGCGTGCCGCCATGCGCCACCCGGGGTCCACCGCCGTGCCGTCCGACGAGATGCCCGAGCGCCCCGACGACTCGCTCGGACCGGAGGAGCGGGCCCTGCTCAGCGACGACGCCGAGTGGGCCAAGAAACTCCTCGCCAACCTGCCCGAGAACCAGCGCGAGCTGCTGGTGCTCCGGGTCGCCGTCGGCCTGACCGCCGAGGAGACCGGGCAGATGCTGGGCATGTCCCCCGGCGCCGTACGAGTGGCCCAGCACCGGGCGCTCAGCCGTCTGCGCGCGCTCGCCGAGCAGTGACGGGCCGCGCCCGGTCCGGTGCCGGCGCATCGCGGCGCAGCGTCACGGACCGCGCCCGCACGGTGAGCCGGCGTACGGCCCGACGGACGCGTCCGTACGTGTGAACGTCCAAACCTTCCGGGTGATCTTGCTCGTGGAATGAGACACGGCCGCAGCCCGTTAGCATGGACATCCGCACCGATCAAGGCCATTTGGGGAAGGTGTCATGACTGCCAACGTCGACGGAGTGCCCGAGAAATTCGCGACACTCGGGCTGACCTACGACGACGTGCTGCTGTTGCCCGGCGCGTCGGACATGGCGCCCGACCAGATCGACACTTCCTCGTACATCTCCAAGAACGTACGGGTGAACATCCCGCTGCTGTCCGCGGCGATGGACAAGGTCACCGAGTCGCGCATGGCCATCGCCATGGCCCGCCAGGGCGGCGTCGGTGTCCTCCACCGCAACCTCTCCATCGCCGACCAGGCCAACCAGGTCGACCTGGTGAAGCGCTCCGAGTCCGGCATGGTCACCGACCCGATCACGGTCCGTCCCGAGGCGACCCTGGCCGAGGCCGACGCCATCTGCGCCAAGTTCCGCATCAGCGGCGTGCCCGTCACCGACCCCGCGGGCAAGCTGCTCGGCATCGTCACCAACCGCGACATGGCCTTCGAGACCGACCGCAGCCAGCAGGTGCGCGACGTCATGACGCCCATGCCGCTCGTCACCGGCACCGTCGGCATCTCCGGTGTGGACGCCATGGAGCTGCTGCGCCGCCACAAGATCGAGAAGCTGCCCCTGGTCGACGACGGCGGCATCCTCAAGGGCCTCATCACGGTCAAGGACTTCGTCAAGGCGGAGAAGTACCCGAACGCCGCGAAGGACAAGGACGGCCGGCTGCTCGTCGGCGCCGCCGTGGGTGTCGCGGGTGACGCGTACGAGCGCGCCCAGGCGCTGATCGAGGCGGGTGTCGACTTCATCGTCGTGGACACCGCGCACGGCCACTCCCGGCTGGTCGGCGAGATGGTCGCCAAGATCAAGTCGAACTCCTCGGTGGACGTCATCGGCGGCAACGTCGCCACCCGCGACGGCGCGCAGGCGCTCGTCGACGCCGGTGTCGACGGCATCAAGGTGGGCGTCGGCCCCGGCTCCATCTGCACCACCCGCGTCGTCGCCGGTATCGGCGTCCCGCAGGTCACCGCCATCTACGAGGCGTCCCTCGCCGCCAGGGCGGCCGGCGTCCCCGTCATCGGCGACGGCGGCCTGCAGTACTCCGGCGACATCGCCAAGGCCCTGGTCGCCGGCGCCGACACGGTGATGCTGGGCTCGCTCCTCGCGGGCTGCGAGGAGTCGCCGGGCGAGCTGATGTTCATCAACGGCAAGCAGTTCAAGTCGTACCGTGGCATGGGCTCCCTCGGCGCCATGCAGTCGCGCGGCGAGCAGCGCTCCTTCTCCAAGGACCGGTACTTCCAGGAGGGCGTCGCCTCCGACGAGAAGCTGGTCCCCGAGGGCATCGAGGGCCAGGTGCCCTTCCGCGGCCCGCTCTCCGCGGTCGTCCACCAGCTCGTCGGCGGACTGCGCCAGTCGATGTTCTACGTCGGCGGGCGGACGGTTCCGGAGCTCCAGGAGCGGGGCCGGTTCGTCCGGATCACCTCGGCCGGTCTCAAGGAGAGCCACCCGCACGACATCCAGATGACCGTCGAGGCGCCGAACTACAGCAGCAAGAGGTAGCCGCGGGAAGCGGCGGCGACCGCACGCACGCGTGAGGGGCGGTTCCGGTATGCGGCCGGAACCGCCCCTCACGCGCGTGTCGGGGATACTGGTAGGCGCAGACGTAGAGGGAAAGGCCACACATCGTGACTGAGATCGAGATCGGGCGCGGCAAGCGCGGCCGCAGGGCGTACGCGTTCGACGACATCGCCGTCGTACCGAGCCGGCGCACCCGGGACCCGAAGGAGGTCTCGATCGCCTGGCAGATCGACGCCTACCGCTTCGAGCTGCCGTTCCTGGCCGCCCCCATGGACTCGGTGGTCTCACCGCAGACCGCGATCCGCATCGGCCAGCTCGGCGGCCTCGGCGTGCTGAACCTCGAGGGCCTGTGGACCCGCTACGAGGACCCGCAGCCGCTGCTCGACGAGATCGCCGAGCTCCCCGCGGAGACCGCGACCCGCCGTCTGCAGGAGATCTACGCGGCACCGATCCAGGAGGAGCTGATCGGGCGGCGCATCAAGGAGGTGCGCGACTCGGGCGTGGTCACCGCGGCCGCGCTCTCCCCGCAGCGCACGGCCCAGTTCTCCAAGGCCGTGGTCGACGCCGGCGTCGACATCTTCGTCATCCGCGGGACGACCGTCTCCGCCGAGCACGTCTCCGGCGCGGCCGAGCCGCTGAACCTCAAGCAGTTCATCTACGAGCTCGACGTCCCGGTGATCGTCGGCGGCTGCGCCACCTACACGGCCGCCCTGCACCTGATGCGCACCGGCGCGGCGGGCGTCCTGGTGGGCTTCGGCGGCGGCGCCGCGCACACCACGCGCAACGTGCTGGGCATCCAGGTGCCGATGGCGACCGCGGTGGCCGACGTGGCCGCCGCCCGCCGGGACTACATGGACGAGTCCGGCGGCCGGTACGTGCACGTCATCGCGGACGGCGGCGTGGGCTGGTCCGGCGACCTGCCCAAGGCGATCGCCTGCGGTGCCGACTCGGTGATGATCGGCTCCCCGCTGGCGCGCGCGACCGACGCGCCGGGCAAGGGCCACCACTGGGGCATGGAGGCCGTCCACGAGGACGTGCCGCGCGGCAAGCTGGTCGACCTCGGCATCGTCGGCACCACCGAGGAGATCCTGACCGGCCCCTCCCACTCGCCCGACGGTTCGATGAACTTCTTCGGCGCGCTGCGCCGGGCCATGGCGACGACGGGCTACAGCGAGCTCAAGGAGTTCCAGCGCGTCGAGGTCACGGTGGCCGACGCCCAGCACAAGCGCTGACGTGTCGTGTCCGGCGGCCGAGCCGCCGGACGGACGTGAAAGGGGCCCCGCCGCAAGGCGCGGGCCCCTTGTCGTTCACCGGCGGGCGGCGTCGTTCGCCGGTGTACGGCGTCGTACGGCT
This sequence comes from Streptomyces sp. NPDC051310, assembly GCF_044455245.1. Classification (NCBI taxonomy): domain Bacteria; kingdom Bacillati; phylum Actinomycetota; class Actinomycetes; order Kitasatosporales; family Streptomycetaceae; genus Streptomyces; species Streptomyces sp. NPDC051310. The sequence goes on along the minus strand of NZ_JBITEO010000018.1, from coordinate 22,479 downwards.
CTGGGTGCCGGCGCACGGCGCGTGGGTCAGCGCGCGGCGACCTTCCGGGTGATGGCGAAGCCCTCGTACCCGGCGATCGCGAAGAAGAGGAGGCTGATGGCGCTCGTCTCCTCCTTCCAGGCGTCCAGCAGGTTGCCGAACTCCGAGGTGAAGATGTCGACGACGGGGAGGGACTGGTTCTGGAGCTCCGCCCACCAGCTGATCATCAGGGCGTAGCCGAAGAGCTGCCCGAGGAACACGCCGGCCAGGGCGAAGGGCACGCCGAGGACCGGGAGGACCGGGTGCGCTCCGCCGACCTTGCCGAGGGCGAAGCCGACCAGCGCGCCGACGACGAGCGCGACGATGCCGAGCTCCGTGTAGCTGCCGTCCTCCTTGGCCATGGCGCGCATCAGGGCACCGTAGGCGAGGGCGCCGACGACGGCGGCGACCAGACCGGCGGCGATGCCGAGCCCCACGTTGCCCCGGGCGGGCGGCGGAGTGGGGACCTCCTGCGGACCCGGGGTGCTGTCCTGGGCGAACGGGTTGCCGGATGGCGGTACGGACTGGCTCATGGTGAAGGATCCCCCCTGGGATAGGACACGGTTTCGTCGCACAGGTGCGCACATAAAGTCCGTGTGACGTAGAGGCCCGGACCGTAGCAGTCAGCACTGACACCCGTCCGCCCCAATTTCGCGGCGCGTGGCAGCGGCGCACGGGCAGGGACGCACGGCAGGGCTGCGCGGGGCGGTGGGGCGCTGGTGCCGTGATGTGGTGGGCGCCTGAGGGGGCATCACCCGGCCCGCGCGCCCGGTCCGCCGGCCGGCGACCCCGTGGGCCCGTCGGTTCCCTGCGCGTGACCACCCGTTCGGCCTAGAGGCGGTGCGCCGCTCCCACCGGTGTGACCCCGCGGGTGTCGAGCAGGAGCTGTGCCTTCACCGCCAGGCCCTGCAGGTCGTACGTGTGGTGGTGCTGGAGCAGGATCGTCAGGTCGGCCCCGGCGGCCGCCTCGTAGAGCGAGTCGGCCCGCGGGACGGGCAGATCGCGGACGCGCCAGTCGGCCACGTACGGGTCGTGGTAGCTGACCACCGCCCCCATGTCCATCAGGCGGCGGGCGATCTCGGTGGCCGGGGAGCCCTCCCGGTCGGCCAGGTCCGGCTTGTACGTGATGCCGAGGAGCAGGACGCGGGCGCCGCGAGCCGACTTGCCGTGCTCATTGAGGAGCGTGGCGCAGCGCTGGATCACGTACTGCGGCATGCGTTCGTTGATGCGGGTCGCCAGCTCGACGAGGCGCAGGGGGCGGTGGGGGCCGATGGTGTCGACGGGGACGCCGTGGCCGCCGACCCCGGGGCCGGGGCGGAACGCCTGGAAGCCGAAGGGCTTGGTCTCGGCGCAGCGGATGACGTCCCACAGGTCGACGCCCAGGTCGTGGCAGAGCACGGCCATCTCGTTGACCAGGGCGATGTTGACGTGACGGAAGTTCGTCTCCAGCAGCTTGACGGCCTCCGCCTCGCGCGGCCCCCGGGCACGTACGACCTTGTCGGTGAGGCGGCCGTAGAAGGCGGCGGCCGACTCGGTGCAGGCGGGGGTGAGACCGCCGATGACCTTGGGGATGTGGGCGAAGTCGTGCGTCCGGTTGCCGGGGTCGAGGCGGCCCGGGGAGTAGGCGAGGTGGAAGTCCCGGCCGGCCCGCAGGCCGGAGCCCTCTTCCAGCAGCGGGCGCAGGACGTCCTCGGTGGTGCCGGGGTGCACCGGGGATTCCAGCAGCACGGTGGTGTGCGGGCGCAGCGTGGCGGCCAGGGCCCGGGCGGCGCCCGTGACGGCGGTCAGGTCCAGGGCCTGGTCCGCGCCGAGGGGGGTGGGGGCGCAGATGACGGCGGTGCGGACCCGGCCGAGTTCGCCGGGGTCGGTCGTGGGCCGGAAGCCCCCCGAGAGCATCCGGCGGATCTCCGACGCGGTCAGCGAGCCGTCGACGGGCGGGCGGCCCGCTGCGAGTTCCGCGACGGCGCGGGGGTCGGTGTCGAAGCCGATCGTGCCGATGCCTGCGGCAGTGGCGGCGTGGGCGAGGGGCAGTCCGAGGTGGCCGAGGCCGATGACGGCGAGGTCTGCGGGCATGCGTGATGCCGTCCTTTCCCGGTAGCCGGAGGGGACGCGATGTGCAAGTCCTGTGGACAGAACGAGCGGGAGCAATGTCAGACTAGGCGTAAATATGACCGTTATGTGGCATTGCAAGCATGTAGACGTCCGAGTGTTGTCCACAGGCGGTGGCTGAAGTCGCCGGGCGGGGACAGAATCGAAGCTGTGAGCCCGACCACGCGGGGGGACGACGGGAGGCAGCGGTGAGGACAGCGACACTGGGACCCGCCGAGCGCGCCGAGGCGCTGGCGGCCATGGCCGAGCGTGAGCTGGACGTGCTGGTGGTCGGCGGCGGAGTGGTCGGCGCCGGGACCGCCCTCGACGCGGCGACACGCGGTCTGGCCACCGGGCTCGTGGAGGCCCGCGACTGGGCGTCCGGCACGTCCAGCCGCTCCAGCAAACTCATCCACGGCGGCCTGCGCTATCTCGAAATGCTCGACTTCGCGCTCGTACGGGAAGCGCTGAAGGAACGCGGACTGCTGCTCGGACGCCTCGCGCCCCACCTGGTCAAGCCGGTCCCGTTCCTGTACCCGCTGCAGCACAAGGGCTGGGAGCGCCTGTACGCGGGGTCGGGCGTGGCGCTGTACGACGCCATGTCCGTCTCGTCCGGGCACGGGCGCGGCCTGCCCGTGCACCGCCACCTGACGCGGCGCCGAGCGCTGCGGGTCGCCCCCGCCCTGCGCAAGGACGCACTGGTCGGCGCCCTGCAGTACTACGACGCCCAGATGGACGACGCGCGGTACGTGGCGACGCTCGTGCGGACGGCGGCGGCCTACGGCGCGCGGGTCGCCAGCAGGGCACGGGTCATCGGCTTCCTGCGCGAGGGCGAACGCGTCGTGGGCGCCCGGGTGCAGGACGTGGAAGCGGGCGGTGAGTACGAGGTCCGCGCCAAGCAGGTCGTCAACGCGACGGGCGTGTGGACGGACGACACGCAGGCGCTGATCGGGGAGCGGGGGCAGTTCCACGTACGGGCGTCGAAGGGCATCCACCTGGTGGTGCCCAAGGACCGCATCCACTCGACCACCGGACTGATCCTGCGCACCGAGAAGTCGGTGCTGTTCGTCATTCCCTGGGGCCGCCACTGGATCATCGGCACCACCGACACCGGCTGGGACCTCGACAAGGCGCACCCGGCGGCCTCCAGCGCCGACATCGACTACCTGCTGGAGCACGTCAACAGCGTGCTGGCCGTCCCCCTCACCCGCGACGACGTGCAGGGCGTGTACGCGGGGCTGCGGCCGCTGCTGGCCGGCGAGTCCGACGCCACGAGCAAGCTCTCGCGCGAGCACACCGTGGCACACCCGGTGCCGGGCCTGGTCGTCGTCGCGGGCGGCAAGTACACGACGTACCGCGTCATGGCCAAGGACGCCGTGGACGAAGCGGTGCACGGGCTCGACGCCCGCGTGGCGGCGTGCGTCACCGAGGACGTGCCCCTGCTCGGCGCGGAGGGCTACCGGGCCCTGTGGAACGCGCGGGCGCGCATCGCGGCGCGGACGGGCCTCCACGTCGCCCGGGTGGAGCACCTGCTGAACCGCTACGGGTCGCTGGTGGACGAGGTGCTGGACCTCGTCGCGTCCGATCCGGCGCTCGGCGAGCCGCTCGGCACGGCGGACGACTACCTGCGCGCCGAGATCGTCTACGCCGCGTCGCACGAAGGCGCGCGCCACCTCGACGACGTGCTCACCCGCCGGACGCGGATCTCCATCGAGACCTTCGACCGGGGCACACGCAGTGCGCGGGAGTGCGCGGAACTGATGGCGCCGGTGCTCGGCTGGGACCGCGACCAGGTCGAGAAGGAGGTGGAGCACTACGAGAAGCGGGTGGAGGCGGAGCGCGAGTCCCAGCGGCAGCCGGACGACCTCACGGCGGACGCGGCACGCCTCGGCGCGCCGGACATCGTGCCCATCTAGGGCCCGATCGGCATGGGACCTAACGCCCGGCCCGGGGCCGCGCCGGGGCCGTGCAGAACTCGGCTTCCAGGAGCGCCGGTTCGAGCGCGGAGAGCGTACCGGCGGCGAGGGTGTCCGTATTGACGCGGAAGGTGAGGGTACGCCGGCCGTCGACGGTGGTTGCGGTGCGGACGTAGCTGCCCGGGATGTGCCCGTTGTGGCCCCACACGGTCGTGCCGCAGGACAGGGTGCGGGGATAGATGCCGAGGCCGTACGCGCCGTGGGCCGGCCTGGTGTCCAGCAGGGCACGGAGCTGGGGAGGGGGGAGCAGCCGGCCGCCGAGCAGGGCCGCGTAGAACCGGTTCAGATCGTCGAGCGTGCTGATCAGCTCACCGGCGGCGCCGGCGCCGCGCGGATCGAAGGCGGTCACATCACGGCCCCTCGCGTCGTACGCACGGCCGTGGGGGTCGGGCAGGGTGGTGCGAGCGCCGGGGAAGGACGTGCCGGTCAGGCCCAGGGGGGCGATGATGCGGTGCCACGCCTCGGTCGCGTAGGACCGGCCGGTGACCCGCTCGATGACCATGCCGAGCAGGGCGTAGTTGGTGTTCGCGTACGCGTACGAGCCCGGCGGGCGCGGCGGACGGGTGGCGAGGGCGAGGCGGACGGCCTCCGCCGCGGTGGTCGGCGCGGGGCCGGCGGAGCTCGTGTAGTCCGGCAGGCCGCTGGTGTGGGACAGCAGCGCGCGCAGCGTGACCTGACGGCCCGACGGGCCGGCCGGCAGGCCGGGCAGGTGCTTCGACACCGCGTCGTCCAGCCGCAACCGGCGCTCGGCGTCCAGCTGGAGCACGACCGCCGCGATGAACGTCTTGGTGACGCTGCCCGCCCGGAAGCGGTCGGCCCGCCGGATGCCGGCACCGGCGGACTCGAAGCGCGTCGAGCCGGCGGACTGCGTGGGGTCGGCGGAGTCGGTGGGGCCCGGGGAGTCGGTGGCCACTGGTGAGTCGGCGGCCTCTGTGGAGTCGGCGAAGTCGCCGGCGCCGCCGGAGTCCGGTGACTTCGCGGAGTACGCCGAGCCCGCCAGGAGCGCGGCGCCGGGCGCGTGCCCCTCGGACACGAGGCGGGAGAGGAGGGGGGAGGGGGGCGGGGGGGCGGGGGCCCCCGAGAAGGCCTGGACCCCCGCTCCGAGGAGGACCGGGACCAGCACGACGGCACGTCGCATCCTGGTCCTTCGCATGGCACGCGCCCCTTTCTCGGGGGGCCATCCTGACGCACGCAGGACCCGGGAGAACCGCCGGTCCCGGAGTGAGGGACAATGGACGCTCTTCCAGGGCGGGTTACCGCATCGCGCGGGAAGCGGCAGGCGCGGGCGAGGATCAGGGATCGCAGAGGGGACGCATGTCGGGAGCGGAGCAGTCGCGGGACGCGGCGCGGGAACCTCAGCGGGACGCCGGGAAGTCGGGCGCCGGACCGGATACGGAGCCGGCGGTGCAGCCCCATGTCGAGCCCGGTGCCGCGTCCGATGTCGAGCCCGATGTCGAGCTTGATACTGAGCCGGTGGACGGGCCCGACGCCGGGTCAGGGCCGGTCGCTGAATCGGGCACCGGCGGGGATGCCCGGCCGAAGCCGAAGTCGAAGCGGGAGTCGAAGCCGGAGTCGGATTCGGAGCGGGAGCCGAAGCGGGATGCCGAGCGGGCGTCGGAGCCGGAGCGGGACACGGTGCCTGGCGGGAAGCCCGGGGCCGCGTCGAGGACGGCGCCGGAAGGTCGTCGGGCCGGTAGGGCGGTTGACGGGGCGTCGGCCGGTGCGGGGAACCGTACCGGTGGTACGTCGGATCACGGGGTGGGCGTCTCGCCGGTCGCAGGACCGGACGAGGAGCCCGCTGTCAGGACGGGCGAGGGTGCGGCCGTGGAGTCGGGCGTCGAGCAGGACGTGAAGCGGGACGGGACCGCCGGGGCGGACCACGCGAAGAGCGGCGTGGACAGCGCCGTGAAGAGCGATGAGAAGCGCGGCGCGAAAAGCGATCCCCGGAGCGATGTGAAGGGCGACGGTACGAAGGGCGCCGGGAAGAGCGAGAAGAGCGGCGGACAGGGCTCGGACGCGTCGGCCGCGCCGCCTTCGGTTCCCGCCGCCCGGTCGGGCACGCGCAACGGTGCCTCGCCTGTCACACCCGCCTCATCCACGTCGTCCGGCTCCTCCGGCTCCTCCGGCTCCTCCGGCTCCGACGGAGCACCTCCCGCCGCCGGACCGGCCGTGCCCGGGGCCCGCTCCGGTGCGGAGGACGCCGGGCAGCCGGCGCGCTCGGCTCCCGGCGCGGCGAAGAAGCCGGCGTCCGGCGGCACGGGCCCTTCCGGCTCCGATGCCGGCGCCGCTCCGGCCGCTCCGGCGGCTTCCGGCACCGCCGCCAAGGGCTCGGCCGGCGCTGCCGGGCGGGGACGAGCGGCCGGTGACACCCCGTCGGGCGGCCGGTCGTCCAGCGCCGCCACGACGCCCGGAACGCCCGCGGCGTCCGGCACATCCGCCCCGTCCGGCACCTCCACCGCGTCCGCCGCGTCCGCGAGGTCCACGACGACCGAAGGCCGGCTGCTGGCGGGCCGGTACCGGCTCGGCGCGGTGCTCGGGCGCGGCGGCATGGGCACCGTCTGGCGGGCCGTGGACGAGACGCTCGGCCGGACCGTCGCCGTCAAGGAACTCCGCTTCCCCAGCAGCATCGATGAGGAGGAGAAGCGCCGCCTCATCACGCGTACCCTCCGCGAGGCCAAGGCGATCGCGCGGATCCGCAACAACGGTGCGGTGACGGTCTACGACGTCGTCGACGAGGACGACCGCCCCTGGATCGTCATGGAGCTCATCGAGGGCAAGTCGCTCGCCGACGTCATCCGCGAGGACGGCGTGCTGACGCCCCGGCGCGCCGCCGAGGTCGGGCTCGCCATCCTCGACGTGCTGCGCTCCGCGCACCGCGAGGGCATCCTCCACCGTGACGTGAAGCCGTCCAACGTGCTTATCTCGGACGACGGGCGGGTCGTCCTCACCGACTTCGGCATCGCCCAGGTCGAAGGCGACCCGTCCATCACGTCCACCGGCATGCTCGTCGGCGCGCCCTCGTACATCTCGCCGGAGCGGGCCCGCGGCCACAAGCCCGGACCGGCGGCGGACATGTGGTCGCTCGGCGGCCTGCTCTACGCGTGCGTGGAGGGCTGCCCGCCGTACGACAAGGGCTCCGCCATCGCGACGCTGACCGCCGTGATGACCGAGCAGCTCGACCCGCCGAAGAACGCGGGGCCGCTGGAGGAGGTCATCTACGGCCTGCTCCACAAGGATCCCGCGAAGCGGCTCGACGACGCGGGCGCCCGCGTGCTGCTCGACGACGTCATCCACACGCCCGAGCCGCCCGTCGTGCCGCCGGTACCGGAGCCGTCGCCGGAGGCCACGCGCGTGGTGCCGTTGCCGCCGGCGCCCGCCGAGAAGGCCAGGGAAGCGGCCGACGCGGCGGCCGAGCGGGTGCGCGGCGCCCTGCGCTCCGTGCGCAATGCCGCCGCCAAGCAGGACACCAGGCCCAAGCCGCCGGTGGCGCCGAAGTCCACCGCCCAGGCGCCGGTACGGGCGCCGCTCACGGACGTGGTGCCGCGCCGCACGCTCGTCATCATCGCGGTGGTGGCGGTGCTCGTGGTGGTCGCCGCGGTACTGGCCTTCGCCTTCGGCGGGGACGATCAGCCGGGCACCGGCGGCAAGGGCACCGCCCAGGGCGACAAGACGGCGTCCGCCGGCGCGACCGGCGGCGACCAGGGCAAGGGCCAGCAGCAGGGCGGCGGCGCGGCGCAAGGCGGGGCGCAGCCCGACTCCGGCGGACGGACCGCCGGCGCGACCGGCGGGGACCAGGGCACCGGGGGTGCGCAGAACGGCGGCGCGAGCACCGGAACCACCACCGGGACCGGTGACGGAAGCGGCAAGGCCTCCGGCGGCACCGGCAACGGCGCGGCGCTGCCCCCGGGCTACACGATGGTCACGAACGACCGGTTCCACTTCTCCATGGCCATGCCGTCGAACTTCCGCATGACCGGCATAGCCGGACAGAACTCCGGCGGGATCTTCAGTGTGAACGGCGGGTTCCCGCGGGTGCAGGTCGACTTCAACGGCAGTCCCAAGGACGACGCCGCCGCCGCGTGGACCGCCGCCCAGGCCGCCGTGGCCGCCACCAGCAGCGGCTACACCCACCACGGCATCAAGAAGGTCGAGTACAACGGGTACCCGACCGTCGCCGACTGGCAATTCGAGCGCAACCAGGGCGGTGAGCGGGTATGGGTCCTCAACAGGGGGTTCAAGGTCGACGCCCGGCACGGCTACTCGATCATGATCACCTGCAAGTCCGCCGAGTGGAACGGCGCGGAGTGCACGACGCTGCGGAACACGGCGTTCGCGACGTTCAGCCCCAAGGACTGACCAGGGCCACGTATCGTGAGAGCTCGTGGACCGTACGAAGCCGGATCGGTGAGTAACTGTACGAGCGTTGACCGGATGTGACGGTTACGTACGATCCGTGGGACCGGGGGGACAGCGCGTTCGTGGGGAGGCGTCGTGGACGACTATGCGGGGAGGGTGCTCGCCGACCGCTACCGCCTGCCCTTGCCGCCCTCGGACGAGTACGAACTCGTCGAGACGCGCGCCTTCGACACGTACAGCGGGCAGGAGGTCCTCATCCGGCAGCTGCCGTTGCCGGAGGTCGTCGACGCCGAGGTGCTGGACGGCGACGGTTCGGCCGGTACGGCCGGTTCCTTCGGCGCGCCGGGACGTACGCCGACGGCGGCGGGGCCGCGCAGGGCGGCGGCCGGACGGACCACGCGGCGGCCCAGTGACCCGGCCGTCCGGCGGGCCGTCGAGGCCGCCCAGGCGGCCGCCCAGATCCCGGACCACCCGCGCCTGGACCAGGTCTTCGACGTGTTCGCGGAGGCCGGCTCCCTCTGGATAGTGAGCGAGTTGGTGGCGGCGCGCCCGCTGGCGGCCCTGCTCGCCGAGCGCCCGCTGAACCCCTACCGGGCCGCCGAGATCGGCTCGGACGTGCTCACCGCCCTGCGCGCCCTGCACGCCCACGGCTGGGTACACCGCAACATCACGGCGCGCACGGTGCTGGTCTGCGACGACGGGCGGGTCGTCCTGACGGGCCTCGCGGCGGGCGCGGCGGAAGAGGCGCTGTGCGGCTACGCGCCGGTGCCGCAGCTTGACGACGAAACCGAGCAGGCGGAAACCGGCCCGTACGGCTACGGCGATCCCGGCCTCGAGGGTCACCTCGATCGCGATACCGATCCCGATCCCGACGCCGACGCCTACCCCGAGGCCGACGCCTACTCCGACTCAGACACCTACCCCGATGGCGGCCGCGGCGCGGCCCCGGGGTCCGGCCTCGCGCTGCCGTACGGCACGCGCCCGTACGGAACCGACCCCTCCGGCCCGTACGGGGTGGATCGGTCCGGGTCCGACCGGTATGCACAGGATGCGGCGGACGCGTACGGCACGGACCCGGGTCAGCCCTCCGCGGTGGACGTGCGGTCGCCCCGGTCGGGTGCCATAGCCGCGTACCGTGCCGGGGTGCGTGCCGCCGCCCGCGCCGACGAAGCCGGTGCCGCCGCGGCCCTGCCGCCCGGCGGAACCCTGCCCGCCGGGTACGAGCAGGAGCCGTGGCCTCAGCCCCGGATCCAGCTCCCCGCCCAGCCCGCCTACGAGGGTGGCTACGACGACGACACCGACGACGAGGACGGCGGCCACGGCGGCGAGGCGCCGCGCGCGCTGTTGACCGGCACGTGGCACGACGGCCCGAACACCGGCCCCGTACCGGCCGGCGGCTCCCCCGGATACGGCTCCGGACCCGGCTCGCGGCACGGATCGGGGCACGGCTCCGGGATCGGTGGCGACCGGCGCCCGGTCCCCGCCTTCCCCGCCGCGATCAAGGCCGACGCCCAGCGCCACGCACGCGTGCCCGAGCAGGCGCGGGAGCCGGCGACCGGCCGCGGATCCGGTCCCGGACACGGCCCCGGATCCGGCCCCGGCAGCTGGGACGAGGTCGTCGCGGCCGGGCGGCCCGCCGCCCCGTACCGGGGTCCCGCGACACCGCTGGCGGCCGAGCGCGCCCGCCAGACGCGCATCGCCGTCGTCGGAGCCGTCACCGAGCGGTGGGCGCCCGAGCAGGCCGGTCCCGTGCACGGCACCTGGCAGCTCGCGCCGCCCATCACGCCCGCCACCGACCTGTGGGGTCTGGGCGCGCTCCTCTACCGCGCGGTGCAGGGGCACGCGCCGTACCCCGAGGAGAGCGCCGCCGAGCTGGTGCAGATGGTGTGCGCCGAGCCGCCCGCGTTCGCGGAGGAGTGCGGCCCGCTGCGCCCCGTCGTCGAGTCGCTGCTGCGCCAGGACCCCACCGAGCGCCCCGACTTCGAGGAACTGCGCGGCTGGTTGCGTTCGCTCGTCCGCTCCGCGCCGGAGCCGGACGCGGGCACCGCCGTCGTCCCGATGCCGTCCGTCGTCGACGACGCCCGGCTGCCCATCGTGCGCCGCCGCGGCGAACTGGTGCGCAGGAGGCGCGGCGGCGCCGCCGTCCAGGGGCGCCACCGCCACAAGAAGCCCAAGCCCGCCCGCGGGCCGAGAACGGCCAGGGAGCACACGGGCGTGCCCCGGGAGCACACCCGGGCGCCCGCTGCCGCCCGGGCGCCCAGGGCGCTCGGGCGTACGCTCCTGATCGTCATCCTGCTCGCGCTGGCGGCGGCCGTCGCGTACGCCGTGCTGTTCATGCCCGAGGCCGGTCCGGAGGACGGCCGGCAGAGCGGGCAGGGCGCCCCGCAGCCGCCCGCCACGGCCCCGGCGACGTCCGGGCCCGCGGCCCCGTCACGGCCCACCGCCACGGACACGGCGACCGGGCCGACCAGCCAGGCCCCCTCACCGAACGCCGACACGCCCACCGCGCCCGCCCTGGCCGCGGGTTACGTCCTGAAGGAGGACCCGGAGGGCTTCCGGATCGGTGTGGACGCGGCGTGGCGGCGCAGCCCCATCAACGACGCGGGCCAGGTCCGGTATACGGGCGGTGACTACACGCTCGTCGTCGTCCCCGGCCGTGACACCGTGCAGGCCAACGGCAGCGACCCGCTGGAGTACCAGCGGTCCAAGGAGCGCGAGCTGCAGCCGTGGCGCGACTCGTCCTGGGCGTCCGTCACCGGGATGCGCCGGGTCGACGTCGGACAGCAGGTCATGGCGGAGGGCCAGTTCACCTGGCAGGACAGCAACGGCCGTGAGGTGTACGTCCGTAACCTCGCCCTCGTCGTCGACGGCCGCTACCACGTCATCCAGGTCATCGGCCCGGACGGCCAGCGCGACAAGGTGACCGAAATCTACGAACAGGCCGTCACCGCCTACCGCGTCACCCGCTGAGTCCGCATCACGGAGAGGTCTCCGTGGCGCCCCCGAGGTTCCGCCCCGGTCACCACCCTCCGTAATCTTGGCCTCCTGAGCAACGGGCGGGGGCAAGTGGAACACTCCAAGGACACGGCTGCGGGTCAGGTACTGGCCGGACGTTACAGATTGGCCGAAAGCATCGGTCGTGGTGGCATGGGCAAGGTCTGGCGCGCCCATGACGAAGTCCTGCACAGGACCGTCGCCGTGAAGGAACTGACGGCGGGCAAGTACGTCTCCGAGGCGGACCGGATCGTCCTGCACGCCCGTACGCAGAAGGAAGCGCGCGCCGCCGCCCGTATCAGCCACCCCGGGGTGGTCACGGTCCACGACGTGCTGGACCACGACGCCCGTCCTTGGATCGTCATGCAGTACGTCGACGGCCCTTCCCTCGCCGACGCCGCCAAGGAGGCCGAAAACCGCCGTATCGACGCGCGCGAGGCGGCCCGCATCGGGCTGCACGTGCTGGGCGCGCTGCGTGCCGCGCACGCCGCCGGGGTGCTCCACCGCGACGTCAAGCCGGGCAATGTCCTGCTGGCCCGCGACGGCCGGGTGCTGCTCACCGACTTCGGGATCGCCGCCATCGAGGGCGACTCGACCATCACCCGCACCGGCGAACTCGTCGGGTCCATCGACTACCTGGCGCCCGAGCGGGTACGCGGCGGGCGCCCCGGACCCGCCTCCGACCTGTGGTCGCTGGGCGCCACGCTGTACGCGGCGGTGGAGGGCACCTCCCCCTTCCGTCGCTCGTCGCCGATCAGCACCATGCAGGCCGTGGTGACGGAGGAGCCCGAACCCGCGCGGTACGCCGGGGCGCTGGCGCCCGTCATCACCGCGCTGCTGCGCAAGGACCCGGCGGACCGCCCGGAGGCCGCGGAGGCCGAGCGCATGCTGCTGGAGGCCATGGAGGGCCGCACGCCGACCGCGGCCCAGGCGTACGTACCGACGCAGCGGGTCGACGCGGCGGACCGTACGGCGGCGACGAAGGTCCTGGAGGACACGGGCGTCCCGACGCGGCGTGACAGCGTTGCCACAGGCCGTCGCACCGGTACCGCCGAGACCGGTGCCGGTGCGCCTTCCGCTGCCGATGGCGCAGCGCACGCCGAGGCCGAAGCAGGCGGACCGGCCCGGCGGGGCAGCACGCGCGGCACCGGCAGCACGGGCAGTGAGGGCGGTACGGGCGAGGGCGCGGCGGGCGGGGCCGGGAAGGCGTCCGGCGGTGACGCGCGCGGGCCCTCCGGCTCCGGCACGGCCGCCGCCCGTGGCTCCTCCGGCGGGTTTCCCGCTCCCGGGGCCGGCCCGGACGACACTCCCGCACGCGCGGCCTCACCGGCGTCGGGCACCGTCCCCGCCGCCACCGTGGCGGGCAAGGACGCCGGGGGCGTACCGCGTTGGCGCATGGCCGCTCTCGTCGTGGCGCTCGCCGCCGTCGTCGGCAGTGCCGCGGGCTTCGTCGTGACGCTGTACGGCGGCGACGGCACCCCCGCGGGCGACCCGTCGGGCCGGACGGCGACCGGTGATCCTTCGGTGGCCACGTCCGTGCCGGACGGCTGGGAACGCGTCAAGGATCCGGAGGGTTTCAGCCTTTTCGTGCCGCGCGGGTGGAAGCGCCGTCTGGACGGCAACCAGATCGACTACACCCCCGACAACGGCCGCCACCGCATCCGGATCAGCAAGGACCCCGCACCGGACTTCGAAACCCCGTGCCTGCACATGCTCGACATCGAGAAAGGGCTCAGGAAACGGCTGCCCCAGTATGCACGGAAGCAGCTGCAAACGAACACGTTCCGTGATCAACTGGAATCCTGTCTGTGGGAGTTCACCTGGGTGGAGAAGAAGGACCATCCGGGGAAGCGGCACGCGATCGACCAGGTGTACTACACGGACGACGGAACCGAGTACGCGTTGTACATGTCGTCTCCGGCCGAGGACTGGGCGACCACTCGGAAGCAGTTCGACACCGTGCTGCGCGGCTGGCGTCCCGCCGAGGAGTGACCTCGGCGCGAGCAGAGGGGATGTGCCGTGTCCGGACTGGGACAGCAGCGGCGGATCGCCGGTCGTTACCGGCTGGAGTCCCGGCTCGGCCGCGGCGGCATGGGAACCGTCTGGCGGGCGTTCGACGAGCTGCTCGGCCGCCGCGTCGCCGTCAAGGAGATCCACGTCGACGCCGGCACCGCCGCGCACTCCTCGCTGCGTGAGGCACGCGCCGTCGCGCGCGTGCACCACCCGAACGTCATCTGCGTCCACGACGTGGTCGAGGAGGACGGCACCCCCTACATCGTGATGGAGCTGGTCGAGGGGGTCTCGCTCGCCGAACTGCTGGCGCTGCGGGGCCCGGTCGACGCGGCGGAGGCGGCGCGCATCGGACTCGCGCTGCTGGGCGCGCTGCGCGCCGCACACGCGCTCGGGGTGCTGCACCGGGACCTCAAGCCGGCCAACGTCCTGCTGGAGGACGGCACCGGGCGCGTCGTCCTCACCGACTTCGGCATCGCGCAGTTGGCAGGTGCGACGACACTCACCGAGGCGGGGATGTTCGTCGGCTCGCCCGAGTACACCGCCCCGGAGCGGATGCAGGGCGCGCAGGCGGGGCCTGAGACGGACCTGTGGTCGTTGGGCGCGCTGCTGTGCGCCGCGCTGACGGGACAGTCGCCGTTCCACCGGGACTCCCTGGGCGGGGTGCTGCACGCGGTCGTGGAGGAGGACGTCAGGACGCCGCCGGCGGCCGCACCGCTGCTCCCCGTCGTACGGGCGCTGCTGGAGCGCGACCCGGAGCGCAGGATGCGCGCGGCGGAGGCGGAACGGCTGCTGGAGGCGTACGTCGTCACGGGGACGACTCCGCTGTACCGGCCGGACCCGGGGCACCGGCCCGACCCCGACGGCCCCGACCGGCCCGGACGCCCCGGCCGTTCCGAGCGCGTCGGCCGTGCCGGTCGCGCCGGCCGCAGGGATCGCGGGGGCCAGCGGTACCGGTGGAACCGCGCGGCCAGGGCCGCCTCCGAACCGGAGGTGCCGTCACCGCGGAGCCGGCCGCAGTCCCAGGAGGCCGGCCAGGAGCACCAGCGGTCCCAGGACCATCGGTCGAACCAGGAGCAGCAGGAGCAGCAGGAGTCCCAGCACTCCCAGCCTTCGTATGAGCCCTACGAGTCGTACGAACCGTACGGGCCGTACCAGCCGTACGCGCCTGGTGAGCCGTTCGACGACCGGGACGCGGCCCCCGCTCCTGGCCCCGGCCTCGTCCCCGGCGGCCCGTACACGCCACCGGCCGCCTCCGCCCCGCCACCGTCAGCCGCCGCGGACGCCGCGGACGCCCCGCCCACCCCGTCCGCCCCGCAAGCACCAGTACCCCCGTCCGCACCCTCCGCGCCGTCCTCACCCGGCGACTCCCAGGCCCCGGCCGCCCCCACCGCTCCGGCGCCGACCGCCTCCCCTTCCGGACCGGGGGCCGCGCTCGTGGCCGACGCCGCGACGGTGGCCGCCGAACGGGCCGCCACCGCGGGAGCCACCGCGGGAATGAGCGCGGCCACGGCCGCCGTCGCCGCCACGGCCCCGACCACCCGGGTCGGTACCCGGCCGGCGCGGAGCCCGGCGCGCACCCCCGTCATCGCCGCCGTCGTGCTCGCCGCCGCCCTCGCCGGGGCCGGCGCGGCGGCCCTGCTCCTCGTGCGCGAGGACCTCGTGAACGACGGTGGCGGCCATGCCGTGCCGCCCGTCACGACGGTCACCGCCTCCCCCCAGGACAGACCCACGTCCCCGACCGCTCCCGCCCCCACCCCGTCGCCGCCCCGCGATCCCGCCCCGGCCCCCACCCGGTCCGCGCCCGTTCCCGCCGGGTACCGCGCCGTCACGGACCCGGGCGGCTTCTCGCTGATCGTCCCCGAGGGATACCTCCGCAGCACCGACGGCAAGCGCGTCTACTACATGTCGCCCGACCGGGCGGTCCGCATCGGTGTCCGCGTCCGGCAGCCCGTCACGGGCGGCCCGCTCGCGGCCATGCGCCGCGCCCATGCCCGAGGCCCGGTCGACAACCCCGGCTACCGCGCGGCGAAGGTCACCCCCACCACGTACAACGGTCTGCCCGCCGCGCTGCGCGAGTTCACCTGGGACGGGTTCGCCGGTGCCGCGGGAGCGCCCGGAGGCCCCCGGCGCACGTACGACATCTGCTGGGACGAGGGCGGCCGGACGTACAGCGTGTGGGTCTCGGCGCCGCTGGCGCGCCTCGATGAGCTCAAGCGCCATTTCGACACCGTGCTGGACTCGTTCCGCGTACGGCAGCCCTGATCAGGGCTTATTTGCCAGCGATCACTGGCGTGGTGTGAGTGGTCGGTGAAAACCTGTTACCGGCGGGTACCGCACGGGTGCCATTCCGCATACCCTCGCCCCCATGACGGACACCACGGACTCCACGCCGGACTCCACGCCGGACGCGCACACCGCCCCCGCTGCCCGCGCAGGTACGCAGGCGACCGGTACCCAGCCGATCGGCACGAACCCGGTGGCGCCCGCCCCGGCGGGTGCGCGCACCGCCGCCGACGTGGTCACGCCCGAGGTGGTCGCCCAGCTCACCCGAGGGGTCGTCGGCTCCGGCCGGACCGCGAACCACTCGCCGTTCACCGGGAAGCAGCTGGCGGAGCTGCCGGAGTCCACGCCCGAGGACGTCGCCGAGGCGTTCGCACGGGCCCGTGCCGCCCAGCCGGTCTGGGCCGCGACGCCGGTGCGCGCCCGCGCCGCCGTCCTGCTGCGCTTCCACGACCTGGTGCTGGAGCGGCAGGCCGAGGTGCTCGACCTGATCCAGCTGGAGACGGGCAAGGCGAGGCTGCACGCCCACGAGGAGGTCCAGGCCGTCGCCGTCGCCGCCCGCCACTACGGCCGCCGCGCCGCCGCGTACCTGAAGCCGAAGCGCCACACCGGCGTCGTACCGACGCTCACCAAGGTGACCGAGCTTCGGCAGCCGCGCGGGGTCGTCGGGCAGATCGCGCCCTGGAACTACCCGCTGGAGCTGTCCGTCGGCGACGCGCTGCCCGCCTTCGTCTCCGGCAACGCGGTCGTCATGAAGCCCGACACCGAGACCGCGCTCACGGCTCTGTGGGCCCGCGACCTCCTCGTGGAGGCCGGACTGCCGGCGGAGGTCTTCCAGGTCGTCCTCGGTGAGGGCCCGGTCGTCGGCCCCGAGGTCGTCAAGCACGCCGACTACGTCTCCTTCACCGGCTCCACCCGCACCGGCCGCGAGGTCGCCCAGGCCGCCGCCGCCCGGCTGGTCGGCGTCTCCCTCGAACTGGGCGGCAAGAACGCCATGCTGGTTTTCCACGACGCGGACGTGGAGAAGGCCGCCGCGGGCGCGGTCCGCGCCTGCTTCTCCTCCGCGGGGCAGCTCTGCATCTCCATCGAGCGGCTGTACGTCCACGAGTCGATCGCGGACGACTTCGTGGAGCGTTTCGCCGCCCGTACGAAGGCGATGCGGCTCGGTAGCTCCCTCGCGTACGGCGCCGACATGGGCTCCCTGGTCGGCGAGCGGCAGCTGGAGACCGTCACCCGGCACGTCGAGGAGGCCGTCGCCAAGGGCGCCACGGTCGTCGCGGGCGGTGTCGCCCGTCCCGACATCGGCCCGCTGTTCTACGAGCCGACCATCCTGGAGGGCGTCCAGGAGCCGATGGCGGTGTGTGCCGAGGAGACCTTCGGCCCGGTCGTCTCCCTCTACCGCTTCACGGACGAGGACGAGGTCGTGGAGCGCGCCAACGCCACCGCGTACGGCCTCAACGCCAGCGTCTGGACGAAGGACGGCCGCCGCGGCCACGAGATCGCCGCCAGGCTGCGCACCGGCACGGTCAACATCAACGAGGGGTACGCCCCGGCGTACGGCAGCGTCCAGTCGCCCATGGGCGGCATGAAGGACTCGGGCCTCGGCCGCCGGCACGGCTCCGAGGGCATCCTCAAGTACACCGAGGCCCAGACGGTGGCGCAGCAGCGGCTGATGCCGCTGGCGCCCTCCTTCGGCATGGACGACGAGAAGTACGCGGAGTTCATGAGCCGCAGCCTCCGGCTGATGAAGGCGCTCCGCTTCCGCTAGGGGGTGTCTCGTTCGGACCCTGCCGGGCTCCCGCCCGATCCGAACGAAAGACCTTGGGAGCGCCCCGCCGCCCGCCGCCCGTTTCAGCACCTTTTGGTACGAGGAGAGTCCATGTCCCAGGTCCCCCCTGCCCAAAAACCGACCGACACCGACGACGCCACGCACGTCGCCGGCCACGTCCCCGGTGACGACGACCACGAGTACGACTACGACGTCATCGTCATCGGCTCCGGCTTCGGCGGCTCCGTCTCGGCCCTGCGCCTGACCGAGAAGGGCTACCGCGTCGGCGTCCTCGAAGCCGGCCGCCGCTTCACCCCCCGGACCCTCCCCAAGACCTCCTGGGACCTGCGCAACTACCTGTGGGCCCCGGCCCTCGGCCTGTACGGGCTCCAGCGCGTGCACCTGCTCGGCAACGTGATGGTGCTGGCGGGCGCCGGCGTCGGGGGCGGCTCCCTCAACTACGCCAACACCCTGTACGTACCGCCCGCGCCGTTCTTCCAGGACAAGCAGTGGGCGTCCATCACCGACTGGCAGGCGGAGCTGGCCCCGTACTACGACCAGGCCAAGCGCATGCTGGGCGTACGGCTCAACCCGACCATGACCCCCTCCGACGTGCACCTGAAGGCCACCGCCGAGGCGATGGGCGTCGGCGACACCTTCCACCTGGCGCCCGTCGGGGTCTTCTTCGGCGACGGCAAGGACGCCGACGGCACGGCGAAGGCCAGGCCGGGTCAGCAGGTCGAGGACCCCTACTTCGGCGGCGCGGGCCCGTCCCGCCGCGCCTGCACCGAGTGCGGCGAGTGCATGACGGGCTGCCGGCACGGCGCGAAGAACAACCTCACGGAGAACTACCTCTACCTCGCCGAGAAGGCCGGGGCCGTCATCCACCCCATGACCACGGTCACCGCCCTCACGGAAGCCCCGTCCGGCCGGGGCTACGCCGTCTCGACCGTCCCCACGCACCGCCGCCGCAAGGCCGCGCCGCGGACGCTGCGGGCCCGGTACGTGGTCGTCGCGGCGGGCACGTACGGAACGCAGACGCTGCTGCACCGGATGAAGGACGAGGGGAAGCTGCCGCGGGTCTCCTCCCGGCTCGGCGAGCTGACCCGTACCAACTCCGAGGCGCTGGTCGGCTCGCAGACCACCGACCGCCGCTACCGCAAGCGCCATGGCCACCGCCGGGTGGACTTCACCCAGGGCGTGGCGATCACCTCGTCCATCCACCCGGACGCCGACACCCACATCGAGCCGGTCCGCTACGGCAAGGGCTCCAACGCGATGGGCTCGCTGTCCATCCTCCAGGTGCCCTACGCGGAGCGGCGGGTGCGGGCCTGGCTCGGGAACGTGGCCCGCCACCCGGTGCTGACCATGCGCTCGCTGTCGAACCGCCGCTGGTCGGAACGGACCATCATCGGGCTGGTCATGCAGTCGCTGGACAACTCACTGACCACGTACCGCAAGCGGGAGGGCGTGGGGAAGGGCCTGCTCACCGCCCGCCAGGGCCACGGTTCCCCCAACCCCAAGCAGATCCCCGCGGGCACGCGTGCGGCGTCGCTGCTGGCCGAGGAGATCAACGGCTTCGCCGGCTCGAACGTCGGCGAACTCATGGGCACCCCGCTCACCGCGCACTTCCTGGGCGGCTGCGTGATCGGCGCGTCCGCGGAGGAGGGCGTCATAGACCCGTACCACCGCCTCTACGGCCACCCGGGGATATCGGTCGTCGACGGCGCGGCCGTCTCCGCGAACCTCGGGGTGAACCCGTCCCTCACCATCACGGCGCAGGCGGAGCGGGCCATGTCGTTCTGGCCCAACAAGGGCGAGGAGGACCCCCGTCCGGCGCAGGGCGTCGCGTACGAACGCCTGGCCCCGGTCGAGCCGAAGTCCCCGGCGGTCCCGGCGGAAGCCTTCGGCGCGCTGAAGCTGCCGTTCCTCGGCATCCCGGCGGTCCCGCCCAAGCCGTGACCGCACATGCGAGAGGCGCTGCACCCCCCTCCGAGCGCAGCGCCTCCCGTGTCCGTGGTGCCACTCAGGCGGCGGAACCGCCGCTGCGGCGCTTCAGCGCGAAGACGACACCGGCACCGGCGACGATGGCGATGCCACCGGCGAGCCCGATGGTCGGCAGCATCGACGACGACCCGGTCTCGGCGAGGTTGCCGGTGACGGGGATCTCCTTGGCCTCGCCCTGCGGCTTGATGTCCGCGGCAGGCTTCTCGCCGGACGGCTTCGAGTCCTCGACGTCACCCGGGTTCTTGCCGGCCGCGACGATCTGGAACGGGTACATCTCGGCGTTCTCGAAGCACTTGAACGACTCGTCGTCGCGGCCGTTGTCGTAGTAGCCGGCGGCGATCGCCAGGCTCTCACCCGCGGGCGCAGCCTTGTCGATCTTCACGCGGAGGTCGATGGTGACCTCCATGCCGGCGTCCAGGTCGAACTGGCCGTAGAAGATGCCGTTGTTGATGCCGGAGCCCTCGAAGTCGTTGACCCATTCGCCGGACTCGGGGTCCTTGTACTCGAAGTGGGCGTACTTCTCGGCCAGCCGGTCGGCGTCGTCATCCTCCATGTCCGCCGTGTAGGTGGCGGCGGTGAAGACGTTCAGGTCGCGGATGTTCTTCTCGCTGGTGTTCTCCACGTGGAACGTGAAGCTCTTCCAGCCACTACCCGCGGTGATCTTGTTCGGGAAGCCGCCGAGGGAAACCTTGACCGAGCCCTCCTCGCAGTCGAACAGCGAGTCGTCCTCGGCCGGCTCCTCGTCCTCCGCGGGCTTCTCGTCCTCGGCGGGCTTCTCGTCGGCCGGCTTGTCACCCTCGGCCGGCTTGGTGTCGGCCGCGGGCTTTTCGTCGGCCGCGGGCTTGTCGTCCGTGGCCGGCTTCTCGTCCTCGGCCGCCGGCTCGGTGCCCTCGGCGGGCTTCGTGTCGTCCGAGGTCTCCGGCGTGTCCGGAGTCGTCGTGTCGGGCGTCGTCGTGTCCGGCGCCGTGGACCCCTGGCCCTCGGTGGTGCCGGAGGAGGTCGTGCTGGTGGTGCCATCCGTCGCGTACGCGGCCGGAGCCGCAAGGAAGGCGGCAGGGGCGATGACGGCGGTCGCGGCGGCGACCGCCATGGCGCGGCGAAGCTTCATTCAAGACCTCATGGTCTGGCGTGCCGCACGCGGCGGCACGGAGCGTGGGGGGCCGTCTCCCGTGGTGGGGTCACAGGCGGGGCCGTTGGTTCCGCATGCATGACCTGTGCCTGGCGGGAACGGTTGTACGGGAACTGACAGAATCCTTATGTGGTCTGCGTCACGCCGGTCGCGGCGCGTCGTCGGGGTGGACTGCACGCGCGATACGGACTCGCTCCGCGCACCGGCCTCCGCAAGGGCTGGCTCCTCGGCCTCCGCCAGGAAGGCATCGCCCTCACCGCTGGAACGGCAAACATGTGGCGCTCCCTCCAGCGCGCCCGCGCAGGTGGCCTCACTTGCCGCCTACCAAGCCTGCGCACTCGAACGCCGCCTTGCTGTCACCACCAAATGCCTCGACAGGAGAAGGAGCGTGAGACCGCAGGGCCGGACTGGAGAGACAACAGCCTCGTCTTCGCCACGCTTACAGGACGGCTCTCAACCCGCCTCCGCCGCATCCGCTTCCACGACCCTCGGGCAGTCGACCACCACCCTCCTCCTGGAACAGGGTGTCCAACTCGTCGTGATCAAGAAACCGTCAGGCCACGCCCGCATTGGACGTCGTTTCACTTGGTGAGTCGGCGGTAGCTGATGAGCCGGACCAGCGGGATCGTCCCGTCCGCGGCCGGGTTCGGGCGGCGGCCGGCCAGGCGGACCCGCAGGAGCACAAAGTGCGAGGTCATCGCCGCCTTCGAGCCCTTGCGCCAGGTCACGGTCCGGCCCTGGTGGCGGCCCGCGGCCAGTACGTGCTCACGTAAGGACAGCGGCCGGGCACGGTAGCGGGGCAGAGGCTCCGGCCCGAGCCCGCCGTAGTCGGGCCGATGCGGCACGGCCTCCTCGCCATGGGCGGTCATCTCGCCCGTAGGAGTTGATCCTCCGGCGGCAGCGGGGCAGCAGTTCGATGTACTCCTCCGCGCTGAGCGCGACCGGGACGTGGCCCGCCGCGGCGACCAGGGACCTGCTGGCGCCGCCTGGCCGAGTGGACCGAAGCCGGTGTGTGACCTCGGCTGCACGAGTTCCTCCTCGTTGAGCTTCGCAGCGCGAACGCCCTGGACTTCTCCCGGGCGGCGGTCGACGGCTCCCGCATCCGGGCGTTGGAAGGGGGAGCCAAGACCAGACGAAGCCCCGTCGACCGGGGCAGGACGGGCAGCAAACATCACCTGATCACCGACGCCACCGGCATCCCGCTCGCCGCCACCTTGACCGGTGGCAACCGCAACGACGTAACCCAGCTGATCCCACTGCTCCAAGCCGTGCCGCCGGTGCGGGGCAAGCAAGACCGACCCCGGCGCCGGCCGGACGTAGTGCTGGGTGACCTCGGCTACGACCACGACAAGTACCGCCGCCTTGGTCTGGAACCTCAGAGTGAAGCCACTGATCGCCCGTCGCGGCACCGAGCACGGCTCCGGACTCGGCACTCAACGTTGGGTCGTGGAGCGAGCATTCGCCCTGGGACGCGACCAAGTCGCGCATGGTACCGGGTGATTTCGATGCAGACGGCCGTCACGAGCTGAGCGTGATCGACGTGCAAGGGCCCCGCGGTAGTCCCGTACCGCGGGGCCCTTGGTCGTCGGCAGCGGCGTCAGGGCAGCGCCGGTGCCGGGTTGGGCGGCGCGGAGGGGGAGGAGGGGGCGCGCCGCTCGGTGAGCTGGTGTGGGGGAGGGGGTGTGGGGTGTGCGGGACGGGGGACCGGTCCGGCCGGATGCGGTGGGGGGGGGGGGGGGCCCCCCCCCCCCCCCCGGGGGGGGGGGGGGGGGGCGGGCGCCCGCCCCCCCCGCCCCCCCCCAGGCACTGGGGGGCCCCCAAACACCCCCGGGGGGGGCCCCCACACACCC
>NZ_JBITEO010000017.1:0-159759 GCF_044455245.1 Streptomyces sp. NPDC051310 | reverse complement strand
TGGGCGCGGAGAAGGTCGGCATCCACGACAACTTCTTCGAACTGGGCGGCGACTCGATCCTCTCCATCCAGCTCATCTCCCACGCCCGCCAGGCGGGGCTGCACCTCACCTCCAAGCTGATGTTCGTCCACCAGACCATCGCCGATCTGGCGTCCGTCGTGCGGCGCGCCGACGACGCGGCGGTCACCGGGGCCGACGCGCCGGAGGCGTCCGGCCGGGTCGAACTGACGCCCGTCCAGCGGTGGTTCTTCGCCGAGCACACGACGCACCCCGACCAGTACGCGATGTCCGTCCACGTCGCCCTGGCCCCCGAGACGGACCCCGCCGTACTGGAGCGTGCCCTCGCGGCGGTGGTGGACCACCATGACGCGCTGCGCATGCGGTACGCGGACGACGGCGCGGGCGGCTGGGTCCAGGAGTACGGCGAGCGCCCCGACGGGCTGCTCACCGTCCGGGACCTGACGGCCGTGGCCGACGCCGAGTGGGCGCTGGACGACGCCGCGCTGGAGGCCCAGCGCGCCCTGGACCTGCGCGGGGGCACTCTGGTGCGGGGCGTCTTCCTGCGCATGCCGGACGGCACCGCGCCCCGCCTGTTCCTGGCGGTGCACCACCTGGTGATGGACGGGGTGTCCTGGCGGATCGTCCTGGAGGACCTGTCCACCGCCTACGCGCAACTGGCCGAGGGCCGGCCCGTCGACCTGGGCGCGAAGACCAGCAGCTACCAGCAGTGGGCGGAGCGCCTGACCGCGCACGTCCGCTCCGGCGCCCTCGACCACGAGAGCGCGTACTGGCGCAAGGCCGTGTCCGGCACCATGGACATCCCGTGCGACGGTCCGGCGGCGAGCACGTACGGCGAGGTCGCCGTCGCGTCGTCGGTGCTGGACCGGTCCGTGACGGAGGCGCTGCTGCAGCGCGCGCCCGGAGCGTTCCGCACGCGGATCAACGACGTGCTGCTGGCCGCGCTGGGCCGGGTCCTGCGGGACTGGGCGGGCGCGCCGGTGACGATCGCCCTCGAAGGCCACGGCCGCGAGGAGCTCTTCGACGACATCGACCTGTCCCGTACGGTCGGCTGGTTCACCACCATCCATCCCCTCGCCCTCGACGTTCCCGAGGGCGGCTGGGAGGCGGCGCTGAAGGCCGTCAAGAAGGCCCTGCGGAAGCTGCCCGGGCGCGGACTCGGCTACGGGGCGCTGCGCTACCTGTCCGAGCCGGGCAGTGCTGCGCACACCGCCCTCGCCGCCGCCCCGCAGCCGCGGATCAGCTTCAACTACCTAGGTCAGTGGGACGGTTCGGCCGGTGACGACGGCGGGCTGATCCGGGACCGCCTGGACGGCCTCGGCGCCGACCAGGCGCCCGGCCAGGTCCGTCCGCACCTGATCGACGTGGTCGCAGCCGTCAGCGACGGCGAGCTGCGCGTCGACTGGCTGTACGCGCCGTCCGCCCACACCCCCACCACCGTCCGCCGGCTCGCGGACGACTTCGCCACCGCCCTGCGGCAGATCGCCGCCGCGGCCGGTAACTGACTACCACTGGAAGGCTTTGCTGTGGCTCGCTATGTCCTGAGCGACGTCGAGAAGAACGAACTGGCCGCTGTGGCGGACGAGTTCCTGGCCACCCACCCCGTCTGGACACCGCTGGAGTACGCGGACGACATCCGCGCCGAGGCGGAACGGCTCCCGGTGGGGGTGCGCCGGTTCCTGGTGTCGTCCCGCGCCGCCGAGGACGCCGTCATCGCGCTGGGCAACCTGCCCGTCGCCGAGGATCTCGTACCGACCCCGCCGAGCTGGGAGATCGCGGAGAAGGAGGCCGCCGCGATCCGTGAGGAGCTGGTGCTGCTGCTGGTCGGGTCCGTGCTCGGTGAGCCGTTCGGCTGGGTGAATCAGCAGAACGGCCGCCTCGTGCACGACGTCTGCCCGTCCAAGGGGCAGGAGAACTCGCTGACCAGTGCGAGCAGCCGGCAGCAGCTCACGCTGCACACGGAGGACGTGTTCCACTCCTGCCGCGGTGACTACGTGGCGCTGATGTGCCTGCGCAACCCCGACGCGGTGGGCACGACGGTGGCGCTGGTGGAGTCGGTGGACTTCCCGGAGCCGGTGCGCCGGGTGCTGCACCAGGACCGCTTCCGGTTCTTCCCGGACGACTCCCACCATGTGGTGCCGCAGCACACCGCGGAGAACCCGTCGGCGCTCGAGGAGCGCCCGCACGAGGTGGCGTCCGTGCTGTTCGGGCCGGAGGAGGCGCCGTACCTGCGGATCGACGCGGACTTCACCGACGCGGTGCCCGGCGACACCGAGGCCGAGGCCGCCATGAAGGAGGCCGCCGACCTGCTGGCCGCCGCGGCGGAGCGGGTCGTGCTGAGCCCCGGCGACGCGGTCTTCATCGACAACTACCGGGCCATCCACGGCCGTGACACCTTCACGCCCCGCTACGACGGGACGGACCGCTGGCTCAAGCGCACCAGCCTGGTCCGCGATCTGCGGCGCACGTACGTGCGCACGAAGTCGCGTTCGCGGCTCCTCGGCTGATGCCGCCGGCGAAGACGCGGCGGGGTGGTGGTTTCACGCTGCTGTGGGTGGGGTCGGCGCTCGGTGAGTTCGCGTACAGCACGTCGTTGATCGTGCTGCCGCTGATCGTGCTGGCGTTGACGGGTTCGCCCTCGCAGGCGGGGATCATCGGCTTCGTCGACGCGGCGGCGATGCTCCTGGCCGGGTTGCCGGCCGGGGCCGTCGCCGACCGGTACGACCGCCGGACCGTGATGCTGTGGTGCCAGGCGGCGCTGGTCGCCGTGTTCGGCGTGCTGGCCCTGCTGCTGTGGGCGGACGCCGTGTCGCTGCCCGCCCTGGTGGGGCTCGCCCTGGTCAACGGGGCGGCGACAGCCCTGACGATGGCGGCCGGGGAGGCGATGATCCCGAGTCTGGTGGCGGAGGAGCGGCTCTCCGACGCGGTGGCGATGAACGCGGCGCGCACATACGCGGGCCAGCTCGCCGGCACGTCCGCCGGCGGGTTCCTGCTGGCGGTGAAGAACGCGTTCCCGTTCGTCGTCGGCTGCCTTGCCCATCTGGCCGGGCTGGTCCTGCTGCTGTTCCTGAAGCGGCAGCCGCCGGCCGCCGGCGCCCCGGCCGACCGGCCGGTGATCAGCGGGCCGGGGCTGCTGGAGGGGGTCCGCTGGATCACCTCCCATCCGTTCCTGCGGGTGGGGCTGGTCTGCGCGACGGCAACGAACTTCTTCTTCGGCGTCATCTACTTCATCGTCATCGCCTCCGCGCAGACCAGCGGCATGGACACCGGGCTCATCGGCGTGATGGCGGCGCTGCTCGGCGTCGGCGGCCTGCTGGGCGCCCTCGCCGCGCCGCTGCTCCAGCGGGTGCTGACCGGTGCCCGTCCCATCTACGTCGTGCTGTGGTCGTTCGTCGTGCTCACGGCGGGGATCGCGGTGCTGCCGGGTGGCTGGACGCCGGGTGTGCTGCTGGGCGCCATCGCCTTCGCGGCGCCGACGGCGAACGCGTACTTCACCACCCATCAGCTGACGCTCACCCCGGACAGCCACCGCGGACGCGTGGTGAGCGTCGCGGCCATCGCGAGCGGTGGCGGCGGTGCGATCGCCCCGCTCGCGGGCGGCATCGTGCTGGACCTGGCGGGCCGGTTCGCCGGCCTGCTCGGCTGCACGGCCGTGATGGCGGTCATCGCCCTGCTGACGTCCCTGAGCCCGGCCCTGCGCGGCATACCGAAACCCGGTGCGGCCGAGGCCGCCCCGCCCGGCGCCGACCCCGCCGACGCGGCACCGCCCGCCGCCACCCCTCCCCCCATCCGCTGACAGACAGAGACAGCCACCATGACCCTTGATCCGGCCACCATTGATCTGGCCAACCCCGACCTCTACACCACCGATGACCGCTTCACCATGTGGGGGGAGTACACCCGGGCGGACGCGAAGGTCTGGAGCGATCCGGGCCTCTCCCCGTCCGGCTTCTGGTCGGTCTTCTCCCACCGCGACGTGTCCGCCGTCCTCTCCCCCAAGGCGCCCTTCACCTCCGAGTACGGCATGATGATCGGCTTCGACGCCGAGCACCCCGACAACTCGGGCGGCCGGATGCTGGTGGTGAGCGAGGGCGGCTGGCACTCCACGCTGAAGCGGCTGATCGGCCCGTTCCTCTCGCGGCTGCGCGCCCCGGAGCTCCAGACGGTGCTGCACCGGGAGGTCCGGGACATCGTCGACCGGCTGCGGGCGGAGGACGCCACCGACATCGCCCTGGGCATCGGCCCGCGGCTGCCCGCCGCGATCGTCTGCGAGGTCATCGGCGTACCGCTCAGCGAGCGGGAACAGCTGATCGAGCTGACCAACCACGCCTTCGGCGGCGAGGAGAGCAGCTTCGACAAGATGACACCGGCCGAAGCGCACACGGAGATCCTCTTCTACTTCCACGAACTGATCGAGCGGCGCCGCCGGAAGCCCGGCTCCGACCTGGTCAGCGCGCTGCTGGAGGACGGCCGGCTCAGCACCGAGGACGTGCTCATCAACTGCGACAACGTGCTGATCGGCGGCAACGAGACCACCCGCCACTCGATCGCGGGCGCCTTCCACGCCTTCCAGGCCTTCCCCGGCACGCTGGACGCGCTGCGCGCCGACCCGGACCTCGCCGGGCCGGCCGTGGAGGAGGTGGTCCGCTGGACGTCCCCGGCGGCGCACGTCCTGCGGGTGGCCACCGAGGACTGCGAGCTCGGCGGCCAGGAGATCCTCAAGGGGCAGCCGGTCGTGGCGTGGCTGTCCGCCGCCAACCGCGACGAGCGGCTCTTCCCCGACCCGCACCGCTTCGTCCCGGACCGTACGCCCAACCGCCACCTGGGGTTCGGCAACGGTCCGCACCACTGCCTCGGCGCCGCCCTGGCCCGCCTCGAACTGCGCGCGCTGGTACTGGAGTTGGCCAATGAGGCGCGGGGGGTGGACCTGGCCGGGGAGGTGCGCTGGATGCGCTCCAACCTGGTGCAGGGCTACAGCAGCCTCAAGGTCTCCATGGACTGGCGCTGATCCTCCACCCGTTCATATGATCTTGCTCGACCACTGGGGGGCCTTCGTCGTGCTGGAAATGTGCCTCAGCGTTGAGGACTTGGCTCGTGTACGCGTCATCGGAACCCTGGGCATCGCGTTCGAGACGCACATGGCCTGGGGACGGCTGACCGAGCAGCGCCGTGACGCGCTGACCGAATGGCGCCGGACGGCCCGGCACCGGCTGCGCAGGGCCTCCGCCGTGCATCCGGCGATGGAGCCCTCCACGTCCCTCGTGGAGACCCTGACGTCGCCCCTGCCGCGTGACACGGACACGTTCCACGCGGTGGCCGTCGAGCCTTTCTGGGACCGCATCCAGCGATTACTGAGGACGGAGCGCGACGCCGCCGGGCGGGCGATGCTCGCCGGCGGCATGGAGCAGGTCCTCAACAGCCGGCACGACGCCATCAGATGGGACGCCCCGGTGCTCCGCGTCGATACCGCGCAGCCGTCCCGGCGGACCGACCTGGGTGGCCGGGGCATGACGCTCGTCCCATCCCTGTTCGCCCCGCACCCCCTCCTGATCGACGAGCGCATGGGGTGGCAGGGCCTGCCGATCCTGGTGTACGACATCACCCCGGACGCGGAGACGGCCGCCTCGCTGTGGCAGGGCGGCGAGGGGGAATCGGCCCTGCACGCCCTGCTGGGCCGTACGCGGGCCGACGTGCTGGCGGCGCTGCGGGAGACCCGTTCGACCGGGCAGGTGGCCGACCGCGTACGGATATCGAGCCCCTCCGCGAGCAAGCACCTCACCATTCTCCGCCGCGCCGGATTCGTGACCACGGAGCGCCAGCAGAACCTGGCGGTCCACAGCCTCACCCCGTTGGGCGAGGCCATCCTCGGCTGAAGATCGGACCCTCACATTGCCCACTCCCTCCCCCATCGCCTCACCGTATCTGACCCGCCACACCCGGCCCGACCGCCCCGCGCGCCGCCTGGTCTGCTTCCCCCACGCGGGCGGCGCGGCGAGCTTCTACCGCCCCTGGGCCCGGTACGCGGACCCCTCGACGGAGCTGCTCGCCGTCCAGTACCCGGGCCGTGAGAACCGGTTCCGGGAACCGCTGATCCCGACGATGGAGCCGCTGGTGTCGGCCGTCGCCGACGAACTGCTGGCCCTGCCCCCGCTGCCCACCGTGTTCTTCGGCCACAGCATGGGCGCGGCCGTCGCGTACGAGACGCTCCTGCGCCTCGAACGGGCGGGCGCCGCCCACGTGACCCGCCTGTGCGTCTCCGGCCGGTCCCCCGACGGTGCCGCCGACCGCCCGGCCGTACGGACGGACGACGAGGTGGTCGAGGCGGTCCGGTCCCTGGGCGGCACCCACGCGGCCGTGTTCGACGACCCGGAACTGCGGGAGCTGCTCCTGCCCGTGATCCGCAACGACTACCACCTGATCGACGGCTACCGCCGCCGGACCGACGCGCCCCCGCTGCGTGCCGACGTCCACGCCCTGACGGGAGACCGGGACCCGCAGGTCACCCCCGAGGAGGCGACCGGGTGGAAGGCGTTGACCTCGGGTTCCTTCACCCTGACGGTGCTGGAGGGCGACCACTTCTACCTGGTGCCGGCGGCTGAGCGGGTGGCCCGTACCGCCATGGAACCGGCACAGCCTCTTCCGGTTTAGCGGCATGCCCGGGGTGGGGACAGCCCGCCGGAAAGTCGGGGGTGCGTCGGATGTCCTGAGAGCGCACGGAACCGGAAGCTTGTCGTATGACGCGAAACCGGTCGGTACTCATCCCGTTTCTGCTTCTGCTTCTGCTGCTCTGCGCGGGCGTCCCGGGCGCCGGCACGCTCCCGCCACCCGAGAAGCGCGCGTTGCGAGCCGCCGAACGCGGCGCCCACCCCCTGCGCGCCACCGGGCCGTACGGCGAGCTGGACGACCTGCGGCCGCTGGGCCGCATGGTGGGCGGTGCGAAGGTGGTCGGGCTCGGCGAGGCGACGCACAGCTCGCACGAGTTCTTCACGCTGAAGCACCGCGTCCTGCGCTATCTGGTGGAGCGTGAGGGCTTCCGCACCTTCGCGCTGGAGACGAGCTGGAGCAGCGGCCTGCGCCTGGACGCGTACGTGCGGACGGGCGAGGGCGACCCACGGCGCATCATGCGCGAGGAGTTCCAGGACACCTACGCGTGGTGGAACACCGAGGAGTACCTCGCCCTCATCGAGTGGATGCGCGCGTACAACGTCCGGCACCCGGGCGACCCGGTGCGGTTCATGGGCGACGACTTCGCGTACGCGGGCCCGGAGCAGTACGACAGGGTGCTGCGGTACGCGGCCCGCTACCGCCCCGACCTGCTGCCGCGCCTCACCGCGCTCTACCGGGGCCTGCGGCCCACCACCTCGGCGGGCGCCTACATGAAGGCGTACCTGACCCGGCCCCTGGCCGAGCGCCGCGCGATGGCCGTCCGCGCGGAGGCGGCGCTGTCCCTGCTGGCCCGGCAGCCGGTTCCCGCCGGTGCGACGGAGGAGGCCCACGCCTGGGCGGTGCAGCACGCCCGCGCCCTGGCGCAGACGGCGCGCGGTTACGCCTTCGACTTCGACGACCCGCGCCAGTTGCGGGCGTCGATGGGCTACCGCGACCGGCTGATGGCGGACAACGTCGCCTGGTGGCAGGCGCGAACGGGGCACAAGGTGCTGCTGTCGGCGCACAACAGCCATGTCTCCTACCGCACGTCCGACCCGCGCTACCCCCGTATGCAGGGCGCTTTCCTGCGGGAGCGGCTGGGTGAGGACTATGTGAGCGTCGCCGTGACGTTCGGCTCCGGCTCCTTCAACGCGACGGACCGCGACGGCAGGGCCCGCGTCCATACCGTGGGAGCCCCGCCGCGCGACAGCACCGAACGCTTCCTCGACCGGGTGCGTCCCGGCGACTACCTCATGGACCTGCGCGACTCCCCCGCTCCCGCCCGCAGCTGGCTGAACACCCCGCGCCCCACCCGCAGCATCGGCACGTCCTATCCCGAGCGCCCGCACATCATCGCCCCCACGGCCTCCCATGACCTGCTCTTCCATCTCCACCGCGTCACACCGGCCCATCTGCTGGCGCCCCCGAGCTGAGGTCTCACAGCGGCACGTTGCCGTGCTTGCGGTCCGGCAGCACGGCGTGCTTGTCGCGCAACATGGCCAGCGAGCGGATCAGCGTCCGGCGGGTGTCACCGGGGTCGATGACGTCGTCCACCAGTCCCCGCTCCGCGGCGTAGTACGGATGCATCAGCTCCGACTTGTACGCCTCCACCAGCCGGGCGCGGGTCGCCTCCGGATCGTCGGAAGCGGCGATCTCCCGGCGGAAGACCACGGAGCCGTCTTGTGGACGTTCTCCAGCAGTGACCGGGAGGCGACGTCATCGCCGACTGGATCGCCCAGGACATCGCCGCCACGGACCGCAGGCCGTCAGATTTCGCGCTCATCGCTCGGCAGAGGATCAAAGACGTCGTCCCGCTGTTTCCTGCCCGGCTTTTTTGAAGCGCAGGAAGCGGCATGGCGCCACGCCACCTGCCTGACCGAGTACGTGAGCGCTGCACGCACGCGAGTCGACGCCATGCCGCCGGGCCGGGCCAGAACCGAGGCCGAAGCATGGATCAGCTGGGCAGCGGCCACGGTGCAGCGTCTCGACCCACTGAACACACCGCCCCGGCTGCCCGACATTCCCGAGCCACGCCCCGACGACCTGAAGCCCTTCCTCGGGCACTGGAGCCCCTACGGCCCCACCTACTGACGCCCGCTCCGCCACACGTCCGGCCCGCCGAAGTACGGCGGCAGCGCGCCTGCCGCCGCAATCAGCGGCGCCGGAAACCGGCGAAATTCCCGTCAGGTTCCGCAAAACCAGCCCTCGGGAGCAGCGCCTCCCAACCGACGTGACCTGCACGATCAGTCAGGTGACGCCCTGCCAGAACGAGCGTCGTCTCAACGTCAAGATATCGCCCGTAACGCCCACACCGCCCATGAAGCACACACGCTGAACCGCAGGTCAGGCGTCCTTCTTCACCGGCTCCAGGATCGCCACGCACTCCACGTGATGCGTCATCGGGAACAGGTCGAACGCCCGCAGCGTCCGCACCCGGTAGCCCGTGTCGCGGAAGTACGCGATGTCGCGGGCCAGGGCCGCCGGGTCGCAGGCGACATAGGCGATGCGGCGCGCGCCCAGACCCGCCAGGTGCTTGACCGTCTGCTTGCCGGCGCCCGCGCGGGGCGGGTCCAGGACGATGAGGTCCACGTCCGTGATGCCGGTGCGCGGCAGGGCCTGCTCGACCTTGCCCTGCTCGATGCGGACGCGCTCGAAGTCCTGGAGGTTGTGGCGGGCGTCCTCCACCGCGCGCTTGCCCGACTCGATGCCGAGCACCGCGCCCTTGTCGCCCACGCGGTCGGCGAGGGCGCCCGCGAAGAGGCCCGCGCCGCAGTAGAGGTCCAGGGCGGTGTCGCCCTTGCGGGGCAGCAGGCCCTGCATCACCGCGCGCACCAGGGTGTCGGCGGCCTTCGGGTGGACCTGCCAGAAGCCGCCGTTGCCGACGCGGTACGTGCGGTCGTCCGCGCGCTCGCGCACGAACGGGCGGCCGTGGACGCGGTGCACTCCCCCGTCCTCGGCGACCCGCAGGACCGAGACCGGCCTGTCGAGCTCCACGATCGGGAGGCGGGCCCCCGGCCGCGGGGTGAGGACCACCTGGCGGTCCTGCGAACCCGTCGCTGCGATCGCGTCGACCGAGGCCATGCCCTCCCACGAGCGCTTCTCGATGCCGAGCTCCGAGACGCCCGGCGCCGCGATCAGGCAGCCGTCGATCGGCTGGACCTCGTGCGAGCGGTGCTTGCGCAGCCCCGCGCGGCCCTCGGCGTCGATCGCGTACTGGACGCGGGTCCGCCAGGCGGGCACCTCTCCGGCCGGGACCTTGTCGCCCTCGGCCGGCATGACGGTGCCGTCCCAGCCTGCCTCCTCCGGCGTCAGGCCCGCGAGCCGCTGAAGCTGTTCCGCGACGACCTCGCCCTTGAGGCGGCGCTGCGCGCCCGGCTTGGCGTGCTGCCAGTCGCAGCCGCCGCACTTGCCGGGTCCGGCGTACGGGCAGGGCGCCTCGACCCGGTCCTTCGACGCCTCCAGGACGCGGACGGCGTCGGCGCGCAGGAAGCGGGAGTCCTCCGCCCCCTCGGTGACGCGGACGACGACCTTCTCGCCGGGCAGCGCGTGCCGGACGAAGAGCACGCGGCCCTCGTCGGTGCGGGCGATGCAGTGGCCGCCGTGCGCCACCGGGCCGACCTCGACCTCGTACTCCTCCCCGATGAGTGAAGAGTCAGGTGCGTTCTGCATGGCGAGGGGGCTCCAGGGGTGAGACGGGGGCTGCCGCAGTTTTCGCGGCAGCCCACCAGTCTACGTGGCCGGGGCCGGCCCTTGTGCGCCCCGGCTCTCCACGCCCTGCCCGCCCGGCCCGCGCAGCCGACCGGGTGCATCCGGCTCGTCCAGCCCGCCCGGCCCGCGGGCTCGCGCGGCCCGCCCGGCTCGCCCGCGGGCCCCCGCGCGGCCCACTCAGCTCTTCGCCGTCGGCTCCTTCGGGCGCTCCGTGGCGGGTCCGCGGCGCACCGAGCCGGGCGCGTTCCAGTCCTGGCGCTTCTTGGCCCGCTTCTTCGCCACCTCCGAGGACTGGAGCTGGTACGGGACCGACGTCACCATCACGCCCGGCGTGAACAGCAGCCGGCCCTTCAGGCGCAGGGCGCTCTGGTTGTGCAGCAGGTGCTCGTACCAGTGGCCGACGACGTACTCGGGGATGATCACGCTGACCGCGTCGCGCGGGCTCTCGCGCCGGATGCGCTTGACGTAGTCGATGACCGGCCGGGTGACCTCGCGGTACGGGGAGTCGAGGATTTTCAGCGGGACGTTGATGCCGCGCCGCTCCCACTCCTCCTTCAGCGCCTTGGTCTCGGCCGGGTCGACGTTGATGCTGAGCGCCTCCAGCTTGTCGGAGCGCATCAGCTGGGCGTAGGCGACGGCGCGCAGTGTCGGCCGGTGCACCTTGGAGACCAGGACGATGGAGTGCACCCGGGACGGGCGGGCGGTGTCGTCCGTCGGCTCGTCGGGGGCGGCGATCTCCTCGGCGACGCGGTCGTAGTGCTTGCGGATCGCGGTCATCGTTCCGTAGAAGATCACCATGCCCAGCAGGGCGACCCAGGCGCCGTGCGTGAACTTCGTCGCGAGGACGACGACCAGGACGAGGCCGGTGAAGAAGGCACCGAAGGTGTTGATGGCGCGGGACCGGATCATGCGGCGGCGCGCGGCCGGGTCCCTCTCGGTCCGCAGATGGCGGTTCCAGTGCCGGACCATGCCGGTCTGGCTGAGCGTGAAGGAGACGAAGACGCCCACGATGTAGAGCTGGATCAGCCGGGTGGAGTCCGCCCCGTACAGCCAGACCAGCAGCATCGCGGCGCCGGCGAGGAGCACGATGCCGTTGGAGAAGGCGAGCCGGTCGCCGCGGGTGTGGAGCTGGCGCGGCAGGTAGCGGTCCTGGGCGAGGATCGAGCCGAGGAGCGGGAAGCCGTTGTACGCGGTGTTCGCGGCGAGGAACAGCACGAGCGCCGTGGCCGCGGCGAGCAGGACGAAGAAGAACGTGCCATCGCCGAAGACGGCGGCCGCGACCTGCGAGATCACCGGGTTCTGGACGTAGTCGGCACCGACCGGGACGCCGTCGCGGATCAGGTCGTGCGCGGGCTGCTCGGCCATCTTGACGTCGGTGGCCATGGCCAGGCCGATGATCCCGCAGAACATGGTGACGGCCAGTCCGCCCATGAGCGCGAGCGTGGTGGCGGCGTTCCTGCTCTTGGGCTTGCGGAAGGCCGGGACGCCGTTGCTGATCGCCTCGACGCCGGTGAGCGCCGCGCAGCCGGAGGAGAAGGCGCGCAGCATGAGGAAGACCAGCGCGAAGCCGGCCAGCCCCTGGTGCTCCGGCCGGATCTCGAAGTCGGCGGTCGGGGCCCTCATGGGCTCGTCGAGGACGATGCCCCTGAACGCCCCCCAGGCGATCATGATGAAGACGCCGGTGACGAAGACGTACGTGGGGATGGCGAAGAGCTTGCCGGATTCCTTCACGCCGCGCAGGTTCATCAGCGTGAGGAGCAGGATGATCGCGACGGCGGAGAAGACCTTGTGCTCGACGACGAACGGCACGGCGGAGCCGAGGTTCTCCACGCCGGAGGAGATCGACACGGCGACGGTCAGGACGTAGTCGACGAGCAGGGCGCTGGCGACGGTGAGACCGGCCTTGGGGCCCAGATTGGTGTTGGCGACCTCGTAGTCGCCGCCGCCGCTGGGGTAGGCGTGGACGTTCTGGCGGTACGAGGCGACGACCGTGAACATCAGGACCACGACCGCGGCCGCGATCCAGGGGCTGAAGTGGTACGCCGACACACCCGCGATGGAAAGGACCAGCAGCACTTCGCCCGGCGCGTACGCCACCGAGGAGAGGGGGTCGGAGGCGAAGACGGGGAGTGCGATGCGTTTGGGGAGGAGTGTCTCTCCCAGCTTGTCGCTGCGCAGCGCCCGGCCGATCAGGATCCGTTTGGGCAGGTCGGTCAGTTTGGACACGCAGAGGATCGTAAGCGTTCGAAAAGGGACGTGCCCACCCACCACCCCTTACCCCTACGGAATCTTGGCGGGACGTCCTCTTGCGCCGATGAGGGCGGGGCTGCATCCGCGGCATAAGCTCGTCTTCGGGCATCACCGCACAGCAGGCTGAGAGAGAGAAGTGAGCAGGGTGTTTACGCAGGTCGGCGTCGTCGGCAGAGTCACCAGGAGTGCGGGGTAACCGGTCGTGCACATCGTCATCATGGGCTGCGGCCGAGTGGGAGCCGCACTCGCGCAGACCCTGGAGCAGCAGGGGCATACGGTCGCCGTCGTCGACCAGGACCCCACGGCCTTCCGGCGCCTGGGCTCGGGCTTCGGCGGGCGGCGCGTCACGGGTGTCGGCTTCGACCAGGACACGCTGCGCGAGGCGGGCATCGAGGAGGCCGGGGCGTTCGCCGCGGTGAGCAGCGGTGACAATTCCAACATCATCGCGGCGCGGGTCGCCCGCGAGATGTTCGGCATCGAGAATGTCGCGGCCCGGATCTACGATCCGCGGCGCGCCGAGGTGTACCAGCGCCTGGGCATCCCGACGGTGGCCACGGTGCGCTGGACCGCCGACCAGATGCTGCGGCGGCTGCTGCCGTCCGGCGCCGAGCCGCTGTGGCGGGACCCCAGCGGCGGGGTGCAGCTCGCGGAGGTGCACACCGCGCCGTCGTGGATCGGGCACAAGGTCAGCAGGCTGCAGGAGGAGACGGGCGTCCGCGTGGCGTTCCTCACCCGATTGGGTGAGGCGGTCCTGCCGACCTCGCAGACGGTGCTGCAGGAGGGCGACCTCGTCCACGTGATGATGCGTACGGACGAGATCGAGAAGGTCGAGGCGGCGTTCGCCGAGGGCCCTGAGGAGGGCGGTCACTGATGCGGGTCGCTATTGCGGGCGCCGGCGCGGTGGGCCGTTCCATCGCCGGCGAGCTGCTGGAGAACGGGCACGAGGTGCTGCTCATCGACAAGGCGCCGACCGCGATCTCGGTGGAGCGCGTGCCGCAGGCGGAGTGGCTGCTGGCCGACGCCTGCGAGATCACCTCGCTGGACGAGGCGGCGCTGCAGCGGTGCAACGTGGTCATCGCGGCGACCGGCGACGACAAGGTCAACCTGGTCGTCTCGCTGCTGGCCAAGACGGAGTACGGGGTGCCGCGGGTGGTCGCCCGCGTCAACAACCCGAAGAACGAGTGGCTGTTCAACGAGGCGTGGGGCGTCGACGTCGCCGTCTCCACGCCGCGGCTGATGTCGGCGCTGGTGGAGGAGGCGGTGAGCGTCGGCGACCTGGTCCGGCTGCTGCGCTTCAGCCACGGCGACGCGAACCTGGTCGAGCTGACGCTGCCTCCGGAGTCGGCGATCGCGGGTACGCAGGTGGGTGACGTGGCGTGGCCGCAGGACACCTCGCTGGTGACGATCATCCGTGGGTCGCGGGTGCTGACGCCGAGCCCGGAGGAGACGCTGGAGGCGGGTGACGAGCTGCTGTTCGTCGCGGCCCAGGCGCGGGAGGAGCAGTTGGAGGACCTGCTGTCGGTCCGCCAGGAGTCGGCGGGCTGACGCTCCGCGCCGCCCTGCGGGGAGCGCACACGACAGGGGGCGGAAAGCCCGGGGGGGGGGGGGGGGGGGGGGGGGGGGGGGGGCCCCCCGCGGGGGCCCCCGGGGGGGGGGGGGGGGGGGGGGGGGGGGGGGGGGGGGGGGGGGGGGCGGGGGGGGGGGGGGGGGGGCGGCGCCCGCCCCCCCCCCCCCCCCCCCCCCCCCCGCTGCTGCCGGACGGGTGCGGCGTCAGGCTTCCGTGTGGGTGGCGTTGGACGCGGCCGCGGCCTTGCGGGCCTTCTCCGCGGCCTCCTCCGCCTCCATCTCCGCGAACACGTCGATCGGCGGCGGCGCCTTCGCCAGGAAGAGCCACGTCAGGTAGACCGCGAGCAGGAACGGCGGGATCTTCAGGGTGACCAGCACCCAGCCGAGCTGCGTGGTGTCGGCCCACCAGTACAGCGGGAAGAGGATCGCGCACTTGGCGAGCAGGATCAGGCCCCAGGCCCAGCTGGCCTTGGCGTAGGCCTTCTTGCGGCCGGGGTTGCGGGTGCGCCAGGAGAGGTTCTCCTTGAACACCGGGCCGAGGACCAGGCCGATGAGCGGCACGCCCGCCAGCGTGGTGACGATGTACGCGATGCCCAGGCCCAGGGTGTACAGCATGCCCGGCAGGTAGAAGTCCTTGGCGTTGCCGGTCATCAGCGCGAAGACCACGCCGAAGGCGACGCCGAAGACGCCGCTGAAGGCGTGCTTGACGGTGTCGCGCCGGATAAGCCGTACGGCCACCAGCGCCAGGGACACCCCGAGTGCCGCGATCGCGGAGAGGTGCAGGTCCTTGTTGATCGTGTAGATCGTGACGAACAGCAGGCCGGGCAGGACGGTCTCCACCATGCCCCGTACGCCGCCGAAGGCGTCGAAAAGGGCGGCTTCGGTCGCGGCTTTCGTGTCGTCGGGGGACGGCTTGTCGGGTGACGTCACCGGCTACTCCTGTCCGAGCGGTCGGAGCTCGTATTTGGGATTGAAGAGGACCCGGCGGCCGTGGCTCATGGAGATCCGGCCGGAGGCGATGAGCCTGCGGCCGGGTTCGATGCCCACGATGGAACGCCGGCCCAGCCACACCACGTCCAGGGGTTCCGTGCCGTCGAAGAGCTCGGCCTCCAGCGCGGGGACGCCGGCCCTCGGGCGCAGGGTGACCGTCCGCAAGGTACCAGTCACCGTGACGATCTGTCGGTCTCCGCATGCGGATATAGGGGTGCACCCCGAGGCCTGAGCGTCCTCCTGCAGCTCCTCGGACTCCAGGTCGCCCTGGGAGCTGGACAGCCGGTCGAGCATCCGCCGGAACCGGCCGGCCGGCTTGTCTGTACGCGGTGCAGCACTCATACAGAAAGCGTACCTAGCGCTCGAAGCGGTAACCCATGCCCGGTTCGGTGATGAAGTGCCGCGGATGGGAGGGGTCCGCTTCGAGCTTGCGGCGGAGCTGGGCCATGTAGACGCGCAGGTAGTTGGTCTCGGTGCCGTACGAGGGTCCCCAGACCTCCTGGAGCAGCTGCTTCTGGCCGACGAGCCGGCCGGCATTGCGTACGAGCACCTCCAGCAGGTGCCACTCGGTGGGGGTCAGCCGGACGTCGCGGCCGTCGCGGTGGACCTTCTTCGCCGCCAGGTCCACGGTGAAGGAGTCGGTGCGCAGGACGGCCACGTCCCCGTCGCCGCCGACGGGCTCGGCCCGGCGCACCGCGGCGCGCAGCCGCGCGAGCAGCTCGTCCATGCCGAACGGCTTGGTGACGTAGTCGTCGGCCCCGGCGTCCAGCGCCTCGACCTTCTCGTCGG
Organism: Streptomyces sp. NPDC051310; assembly: GCF_044455245.1. Lineage (NCBI taxonomy): Bacteria > Bacillati > Actinomycetota > Actinomycetes > Kitasatosporales > Streptomycetaceae > Streptomyces > Streptomyces sp. NPDC051310. Next base: position 143,793 of record NZ_JBITEO010000017.1, on the reverse strand, counting down.
AGGTGTGGCGTGCGGAGAGGACGAGGATCGGTACGCGGGTCCAGCCACGCAGGCCCCTGATGACGTCGACACCGTCCATGTCGGGCAGGCCCAGGTCGAGGACGACCACGTCGGGGTGGCGCGCGGCGGCCAGCTCCAGCGCGGTCGCGCCGTCGGGGGCGGCGTCGACCTCGTACGCCCGTGCCTTCAGGTTGATCACCAGGGCGCGTACGATCTGCGGCTCGTCGTCGACCACGAGCACCCGCGTCATGAGGGGCCTGCTTTCTCTCGTACCGGTGAGGGGAGGGTGAGGGCCGGCGGGGTGTGGGCCGGCGGGGTGGGGGCGGCCCGTGGGGTGACCGCCCGGAGGGTGAGGACCATGGTCAGGCCGCCGCCGGGGGTGTCCTCGGCGGTGAGGGTGCCGTCCATGGCCTCGGCGAACCCCCGCGCGACCGCGAGTCCGAGGCCGACCCCGGCGCCGCGCGGTGCGTCCCCGAGACGCTGGAAGGGTTCGAAGATCCGTTCCTTGGCGTCGTCGGGTACGCCGGGGCCGCGGTCGGCGACGCGGAGTTCGACGCGCCCGCCGAGAGCGCTGGCGGCGACCGTGACGGGGGTGCCGGCGGGGCTGTGCTTGACGGCGTTCTCGACGATGTTGGCCACGGCACGCTCCAGCAGGCCCGTGTCGACCACGACCATCGGCAGGCTCTCGGGGATGTCGAGTCCGACGCTGCCGTCCGGCACGCCGCCGAGCGCCATCGGGACGACCTCGTCGAGGTCGACGGGGCGCAGGAGCGGGGTGACGGTGCCGGTCTGGAGCCGGGACATGTCCAGGAGGTTGCCGACCAGGTGGTGCAGCCGGTCGGCGCCGTCCTCGATGCCGGCGAGGAGCTCGGCCCGGTCCTCGTCGGACCACTCGACGTCGTCGGCGCGCAGGGAGCTGACGGCCGCCTTGATGCCGGCGAGCGGAGTGCGCAGGTCGTGGCTGACGGCGGCCAGCAGCGCCGTACGGATCTTGTTGCGCTCGGCGAGCCTGCGGGCCTCCTCGGCCTCGTCGACGAGCCGCTGCCGGTCGAGTACGACGGCGGCCTGCGCGGCGAACGCCCCGAGCACCCGGCGGTCCTCGGCGGGCAGGACGCGGCCGGTCAGCGCCAGTGCCAGGTGCTCCCCGACGGGCATGTCGACGTCCGCGTCCTCGGGCCGGGCGACGGGTGCGGGGCCGACGCTGGCCGCGCGGGTCCACGGCTCGACGTCGCTCGCGCGCTCCAGCAGCGCCACGGACTCCATGGAGAACGTCTCGCGCAGCCGCTCCAGCAGGGCGTCCAGCGCGGTCTCCCCCCGCAGCACGCTGCCGGCCAGGAAGGACAGCACCTCGGACTCGGCGCGCAGCCGGGCGGCCTGGTGGGTGCGGCGCGCGGCGAGGTCCACGACGGAGGCGACGGAGACGGCGACCCCGAAGAAGACGGCGATCGCGACCATGTTCTTAGGGTCCGCGACGGTCATGCGGTACAGGGGCGGCGCGAAGAACCAGTTGAGGAGCAGGGAGCCGAGCGCCGCGGAGGCGAGCGCCGGGTACAGGCCGCCGAGCAGCGCGGACGCCACGGTGAGCGACAGGAACAGCAGCATGTCGTTGGCGAGGCCCAGGTGGGCCTCGCCGTGGGTGAGCAGCAGTGTGAGCAGCGCGGGCCCGAGGACGCCGACGAGCCAGCCCCCGGTGATCCGGGAGCGGCCGAGGCGGGCGGCGCGGGCGACGGGCAGGCCGCGTCCCTTGGCGACCTCCTCGTGGGTGACGATGTGGACGTCGAGGTCCGGCCCGGAGTCGCGGGCGACCGTGGCGCCGACTCCGGGCCCGAACACGTACTGCCAGGCCTTGCGGCGGCTGGAGCCGAGCACGATCTGGGTGGCGTTGACACCGCGCGCGAACTCCAGCAGCGCTGCCGGGATGTCGTCGCCGATGACGTGGTGGAAGGAGCCGCCGAGGTCCTCGATGAGGGTGCGCTGGACGGCGAGTTCCTTGGGGGAGGCGGCCGTCAGACCGTCGCTGCGGGCGATGTAGACGGCGAGGACCTCGCCGCCGGCGCCCTTCTCGGCGAGCCGGACGGCCCGGCGGATGAGGGTGCGGCCCTCGGGGCCGCCGGTGAGGCCGACGACGATGCGTTCGCGGGCCTGCCAGGTGGAGCGGATGTTGTGCTCGCCGCGGTACTGCCGGAGGTACTCGTCGGCGCGGTCGGCGGTCCACAGCAGGGCGAGCTCGCGCAGCGCGGTGAGGTTGCCGGGTCGGAAGTAGTTGGAGAGGGCCGCGTCCACCGCGTCGGGCCGGTAGACGTTGCCGTGCGCCAGGCGGCGGCGCAGCGCCTGCGGCGACATGTCGACCAGCTCTATCTGGTCGGCGCGGCGGACGACCTCGTCCGGGACGGTGTCCCGCTGCCGCACCCCCGTGATCGACTCCACGACGTCGCCCAGCGACTCCAGGTGCTGGATGTTGACCGTCGATATGACGTCGATGCCCACGGCGAGGAGTTCCAGGACGTCCTGCCAGCGCTTGGGGTTGCGGGAGCCGGGGACGTTGGTGTGGGCGAGCTCGTCCACCAGGGCGACCGCGGGGCGGCGCTCCAGGACGGCGTCGACGTCCATCTCGGTGCGGGTGCCGTCGCGGTGCGCGAGGGCCTTGCGGGGTATCTGTTCCAGCCCGTGCAGCAGGGCTTCGGTACGGGGCCGGCCGTGGTGCTCGACGACCGCGACGGCGCAGTCGGTGCCGCGTTCCGTACGGCGGTGGGCCTCGGCGAGCATCGCGTACGTCTTGCCGACACCCGGTGCCGCGCCGAGGTAGATCCGTAGCGTGCCGCGTCCCATGGCCTAGACCTTACGACCGGCCACCAGGGCCGGCGGAGCCGGAGGGTCCTCGCGGTGGCGTCTTGACGGGATCCTGACGAGCCGCGAGGCATGGTCCCCGGAGCGTCGTGCCAGGTCAGGCGCGCAGGGCGGCGTGCGGAGGGGCCGCCCGCGGCGCGGCCCGGCCCGCGTACCACGAGCCGTACCAGGCCGTACGGGGTTTCCGCGCGGCCCGGGACCGCGCGGTGCCGCGTCCGCACCCGGGGGCCCCGAGCGTGGACACCGCGGCACCGCGGCGGGAGGTCAGCGGACCTCGGTGATCTCCGGCCCGCGCTGGAGCTGGCCCATGCCGCCGGAGAACCGCGAGGACTCCTGGTCCTCCTGCTGGACGCCCTCGGGCACCATCTGCGCGTCGTTGGGCAGCTTCAGGACGATCGGGTCGCGCGGCGCCATCGGGCCCTCGCCGCGGACGACCACGGTGTCGCGGAAGATCTGCTCCAGCAGTCCGGCGGCCTGCGGCTGCACCGCGCCCTGCCCCGAGATCACACCGCGCAGGAACCAGCGCGGCCCGTCCACACCCACGAAGCGCACCAGCTGCACACCGCCGGTGCCGTCGGGCAGCTGCACCGGGACCTGGGCCCGCAGCTCCCAGCCCAGCGGGCCCTCGACCTCGTCGATGACCCCGCCCTGCTGGGTGATGCCGGAGGCGATCTCCTCGCGGACCTCGCCCCAGATGCCCTCGTTCTTGGGGGCGGCGAAAGCCTGCAGCTGGATGGCGCTGTCGCGCAGCACCACGGTCGCGGCGACGATCGCGTCCCCGGCGACCTCGACCCGCAGTTCCATGCCCTCGACTCCGGGCACGAACAGGCCTCCCAGGTCCACCCGGCCCTCGTCGGGCTTGGAGACCTCGGTGATGTCCCAGGGCCCGTCGGGCCGGGGCGCCGGCGGAAGGTTCACGCGGCGCGGCTCGCCCTCGGCCGCGTCGTCGGTGTCGACCTCGTCGACGACCTGCTCGGCCTCGCGCGCCACGTCCGCTGCGTCCTCAGCGGCCCTGCTCTTCTTGCGACGTCCGAACACGTCACTGTCCTTCCCGGTCGGATACGACCGAAGCGTATCGATTCCCACCCGTCCAGCCCTCCACGGCGGCATGACCGCCGGTGGACCCGAAGCCCCCCTCGGCCCGCGCGGAGCCGGGGAGCTCCGCCACCTCGTGGAAGCGGACCTTCTCGACTTGCTGAACGACCAGTTGGGCGATCCGGTCGAACCGTTCGAACCGCACGCTCTCGCGCGGGTCGAGGTTGACCACGATCACCTTGATCTCCCCACGGTACCCGGCATCCACGGTCCCCGGGGCATTCACGAGGGCCACTCCGCACCGGGCCGCGAGCCCGGAGCGCGGGTGCACGAAGGCGGCGTACCCGTCGGGGAGGGCGATGGAGATGCCCGTGGGCAGGACGGCCCGCTCGCCGGGGGCGAGTTCGGCGGCCTCGGTGGTGACGAGGTCGGCGCCGGCGTCGCCCGGATGTTCGTACGCCGGGAGCGGTACCTCGGGGTCCACGCGGCGGATCAGCACGTCGACAGGGTGGGGCATCAGGGGTTCACCTCGAAGGCGCGGGCGCGCCGGAGCTGGTCGGGGTCGGCCATCGCCGCCCGGATCTCCTCCGGACGGCCGTTGTCGATGAAGTGATCGACCTTGACCTCGATGAAGAGGGCGTCGGCCCGGACGGCGAGGGCGCCCTCGGGGCCGCCGATCCGCCCGGTCGCGCGGCAGTAGATCTTGCGGCCGTGCACGGCGGTGACCTCCGCCTCCAGGTGCAGCACGGTGCCGACGGGCACGGGCCGCACGAAGTCGGTCTCCAGCCGTCCGGTCACGGCGATCACCCGCAGCAGCCAGTTCAGCGAGCCGAGCGTCTCGTCGAGGGCGGTGGCCAGCACGCCGCCGTGCGCCAGTCCCGGGGCGCCCTGGTGGTCCGTGGTCACCGTGAACTCGGCGGTGACGGTGACGCCCTCGCCGGCCCGCGCCGCGAGGTGCAGCCCGTGGGGCTGTCCGCCGCCGCAGCCGAAGCAGTGCTCGTAATGGGCGCCCAGGAGCTCGCCCGGGGCGGGCGCGTCGGGGTGCCGTACCGGCGGTATGGCCTCGGCGGGGGGCCTCAGTGCAGTGCTCACAGGCGCAGACCTTACCCGCGCGGGGGACCCTGGGTCGCGCCGTGCCAAGCTTGGTTGTATGCAGCCTTCCGCATCGGCTCCTGCCCCGGCCTCCGCGCCGCAGTTCGACGAACGTCTCACCGCCCCGCGCTCCTGGTGGCTGATCGCCGCCCTTGTCGGGGTCTCCGGCGCACTGATCATGCTTCCGCTCGGCACACTGCCGATGCTGGGCGGGCTGATCCTGGCCGGTGCGCTGGCGGCGGTCGGGGTCAGCTCGTACGGCTCCGTCCGCATCCGGGTGGTGGCGGACTCGCTGGTGGCGGGGGACGCGCGCATCCCGCTGTCGGCGCTGGGCGACCCGCGGGTGCTGGACGCCGAGGAGGCGCGGGCCTGGCGTACGTACAAGGCGGACCCGCGCGCGTTCATGGTGATGCGGGGGTACGTGCCGGAGGCGGTGCGCGTCGAGGTGACGGACCCGGCGGACCCGACGCCGTACGTCTACCTGTCGAGCCGCGACCCGAAGGCCCTGGCGGCGGCGCTTCGGAAGGCCCGCGCCGCTTGAGGAGCCGCGGTCCTCGGGCCGCTCAGAAGCCGAGCTCCTTGGGATTCTCGGGCTGCTCCAGCGGGGGCAGCTCGGGCAGGGCGTCCCAGGGCACCTGGCGGGTGCGCAGGTCCTTGCGGATGCGCTCGGCGAGCTTCTTGGTGTCGCGCCGGTTCAGCACGGCGCCGACGGCCGCACCCACCATGAACGGCATGAGGTTCGGCAGGTTGCGCACCATGCGCTTCATGATCTGCTGGCGCAGCTCGCGCTTCATCCGGCCGCCGAGGGCGGCGTTGACGCTGGCCGGCTTGGTGACGTCGATGCCGCGCTCCTCCGTCCAGGAGGTGAGGTAGGCGGCGGCGCGCTGTCGGGTGGTGCCGGGGGGCCGCTGTCCGTAGACCTCGTGGAGCTCGGCGATGAGCTTCAGTTCGATCGCCGCGACGCCGGTGATCTCCGCGGCCAGCTCGGCGGGCATCGCGGGCGGTACGGGGAGCATGGCGGCGGCGCCGACGCCCGCGCCCACCGTGGAGGTGGCGTTGGCGGCGCCCGCGATCAGCTTGTCGGCGATCTCCTCGGGACCGAGCCCGGGGAACTGCTGGCGCAGGGTGGCGAGGTCGCGGACGGGAACGCGCGGTGCGTTCTCGATGAGCCGGTCGGCGAGGTGGGCGAGGCCCGCTCGCGCTCCCTCGCGTCCCTTGGTGACGCCGTTGCGCACGCCGGTCCGGACGGCGTCCAGCCGCCCCGGCCTGTCCGGGCGTGCCGGGTGCCGGCCTGCCGCCCCGCGGGTCGCCTCGAGCGAGGCCGAGGGGCCTCGCTCGTCGTCACGCGCGCCGGGGGAGGGCAGGAGGGCGGAGTGCTCGGCGGGCGCGTCGTGCGTGCCCGGTGCCGGGTCCGTGCCGCCCTGGTACGCCTCCGGCTTCCGGTGGAGGGAGAGCCGGAAGCGTCGCTTCCGAGACGGGTTGTCGCCTGCCACGGCCTGCCGGACCTCAGTCGCAGTCTCGGCAGATCGGCTGACCGTTCTTCTCGCGCGCGAGCTGGCTGCGGTGGTGCACCAGGAAGCAGCTCATGCAGGTGAACTCGTCCGCCTGCTTGGGCAGCACCCGGACGGCCAGCTCTTCGTTCGACAGGTCCGCGCCGGGGAGCTCGAGGCCCTCTGCGGCCTCGAATTCGTCGACGTCGACCGTCGAGGTGGACTTGTCGTTCCGGCGGGCCTTCAGTTCTTCAAGGCTGTCCGAGTCGACGTCGTCGTCGGTCTTGCGTGGGGTGTCGTAATCCGTTGCCATGTCGCTCTCCCCCTCTGGGTGTTTGCAGTGTCTCCAGCGCACGTAACGCGTGAGAGGCCGGTCTTGTGCCCGACCTGAGGCGGAGATTTTGCCTCACATCAAGGTCTGTTACTCAATCGACACCCAACCGGACCCCTCCGGAGCGATCGGGTTCAGGTGGCGAAGGGGACCGTACACGGTCCCGGGGCGGCACCCGACGGGCGCCACCCCGTGTACTTCCCGTGATCCAGGGCCCCGGAAACCCGGACTTTTCCCGGTTTTCCGGAGGAATTCTTGATCACGGAGAGTAGAGGGCCGGAAACGGTCCTTTGTGATCGATCACACACGGTCAACGCGGGAAAGGGTCCCGAAAATTCCGCGCAAAGCGAACACGATGACGACCGTCGCCCCGCGTGTCACACCGGAAGGGTGACACGCATCACGAGGCCGCCGCCCTCGCGGGGCTCCGCGATGATACGGCCTCCGTGGGCCCGCGCGACGGACCGGGCGATCGACAGCCCCAGCCCCACGCCCTTGTCGCTGCCGGTGCGCTCCTGTCGCAGCCTCCGGAACGGCTCGAAGAGATTGTCGATCTCGTAGGCGGGTACCACCGGCCCGGTGTTCGACACCACCAGCACCGCCTGGCCGTGCTGGGCCTCGGTGGTCACCTCCACCCAGCCGTCCTCCGGCACGTTGTAGCGCACCGCGTTCTGCACGAGGTTCAGGGCGATCCGCTCCAGCAGGACGCCGTTGCCCTGGACGACGGCCGGAGCCCGCTCGCCGCGGACGTCCACGCCCTTCGCCTCCGCCTCCGCCCGTACCTGCTCGATGGCGCGCGAGGCGACCTCCGACAGGTCCACGGCCTTGCGCTCCACGATCTGGTTGTCGCTGCGGGCGAGCAGCAGCAGGCCCTCCACGAGCTGCTCACTGCGCTCGTTCGTGGCCAGCAGCGTCCGCCCCAGCTGGTGCAGCTCGGCGGGGGCGCCGGGGTCGGAGAGCTGGACCTCCAGCAGGGTGCGGTTGATCGCCAGCGGCGTGCGCAGCTCGTGCGAGGCGTTGGCGACGAACCGCTGCTGGGCGGTGAAGGCGCGCTCCAGCCGGTCCAGCATGTCGTCGAAGGTGTCGGCGAGCTCCTTCAGCTCGTCGTCCGGGCCGTCCAGCTCGATGCGGCGGCTCAGATCCGTGCCGGCCACGTTCCGGGCCGTGCGCGTGATCTTGCCCAGCGGGGACAGGACCCGGCCCGCCATCGCGTAACCGAACGCGAAGGCGATGATGGACAGGCCCAGCAGCGCGAACAGCGAGCGGCGCAGCAGGTCGTCCAGGGCGTGCTGGCGCTGTTCGTTGACGCAGGCGTTCATCGCCCGGTTCGCCGCCTCGGCGCTGGGAGGCCCGGGCGGGAAGGTGCAGATGTCGCTGGTCACCTTGCCCTCGACGACCCGGAACGGCAGCTCGCTGCCGATGTGCAGCGCCTGTGCCGCCAGCAGGTAGATGATCGACAGCAGCAGGATGCCGGCGATCAGGAACATGCCGCCGTACAGCAGGGTCAGCCGTATCCGGATGGTGGGCCGCAGCCAGGGGCGGACCGGATCCCGGGGGTCCCAGGTCGGCTTGGGGGGCGCCTGGGGAGGCACTGGAGTCGTCGCCACGGCTCAGATCCGGTAACCGGAGCCCGGGACGGTGACGATCACCGGCGGCTCGCCCAGCTTGCGGCGCAGGGTCATGACGGTGACCCGGACGACGTTGGTGAAGGGGTCGGTGTTCTCGTCCCAGGCCTTCTCCAGCAGCTGCTCGGCCGAGACGACCGCTCCCTCGCTGCGCATCAGCACCTCCAGCACCGCGAACTCCTTCGGCGCCAGCTGGATCTCCTTGCCGTCGCGGAAGACCTCGCGGCGGTTGGGGTCGAGCTTGATGCCCGCCCGCTCCAGGACCGGCGGCAGCGGCACCGTCGTACGCCGCCCCAGGGCCCGCACGCGCGCGATGAGCTCGCTGAACGCGAAGGGCTTGGGGAGGTAGTCGTCGGCGCCGATCTCCAGGCCCTCCACGCGGTCGCTGACGTCACCGGAGGCGGTGAGCATCAGGACGCGGGTGGCCATGCCCAGGTCGACGATCCTGCGGCAGACGTCGTCACCGTGGACGAGCGGCAGGTCGCGGTCGAGGACGACCACGTCGTAGTCGTTGACCCCGATGCGCTCCAGTGCCGCCGCCCCGTCGTACACGACGTCGACGGCCATGGCCTCCCGGCGCAGTCCGGTGGCCACCGCATCGGCGAGCAGCTGCTCGTCCTCGACGACGAGTACGCGCACGGCGCTGATCCTTCCTCCGAGCCCGGGTGCGGGCGTTGACTGTGCGCCTCCATCCTGCCCCTTACGCGCGTAAACCGGCGGTAAGGCACCTGGCCGCAAGAGCCCTGGTCACGGCTGCGGCACCGGGAATTCACCGGATTCACGAACGACTTGAGGTTTCTGTGAGACGGCTCTGGGGGAGGACGTCTGCACACCCGAGATCACGCCGTGTATGTGGCGCGCCACGAACCGCTCTGTCCCCCAGAGGTGCCGTGCGTGATCGCCCTACCGATCGACCGACCCTCGGCACACCCCCGTGCCACTGACCCATGACGAGGGGGCGCACGATGGACGCTTTCACCACAGGACTGCTGCAGCGCATAAAGGCGGCGGAGTCCCACCTCACGCAGGCGCGCGAGACGGGCGACGACTTCCTGGCCGATGTGGAGCAGGAGGAGCTCGAGGACCTGCGCCGCCTCGCCGCCGAACACGGCGTGGAGATCGGCGCCGCGACGGCCTGAGTCCCGGCCCGCGCCGGCGAGCGGCCCCGATGTCCGGGTACGACATCGGGGCCGCTCGCTTGTGTCCGGGCGTGCTCCCGCGCACGGGGGCTGGTACCGGCGCCGGCTTTGGGTAACCCGCGAGGCTGCCGGCCGGCTCCCGGGGGTCCTCAGTCGTGCCAGGCCCCGAACTCCTCCAGCAGCTCCTGGAGCGGCTCGAAGACGCCCGGGGACGCCGCCACCGTCAGCTCGCGCGACGGGGGCGTGCCGGGGCGTCCGCCGGTCAGGGCCCCGGCCTCGCGGGCGAGCAGGGCGCCGGCCGCCAGGTCCCAGGGGTGGAGCCCGCGCTCGTAGTAGCCGTCCAGCCGGCCGGCCGCCACGTCGGCGAGGTCGACCGCCGCCGAGCCGCCGCGGCGGATGTCGCGCACCCGTGGGATGAGCCGCTGCGCCACGTCCGCCTGGTGGGCGCGGACCTCGGCGACGTAGTTGAAACCGGTGGACACCAGGGCCTGGTCCAGCGGGGGCGCGGGGCGGCAGCGCAGGGGCCGGCCGTTCAGGAACGCGCCGCCGCCGAGCACGGCGTGGAACGTCTCGTCGCGCATCGGGACCACCACGACCCCGACGAGGGTCTCGCCGTCCCGTTCGGCGGCGATGGACACCGCCCAGGTGGGCAGGCCGTACAGGTAGTTCACGGTGCCGTCGAGCGGGTCGACCACCCAGCGGACGCCGCTGACGCCTGCCGTCACGCCGCCCTCCTCGCCGAGGAGGCCGTCGTCCGGCCGGTGATCGGCGAGATGACCGGCGATCAGCTTCTCGGCGGCGATGTCCATCTCGGTGACGACGTCGATGGGGCTGGACTTGGTGGCCTGGACGCCGAGGTCGGCGGGGCGGCCGTCGCGCAGCAGCGCACCGGCCCGCCGCGCGGCCTCCAGGGCGTGCGCCAGCAGCTCGTCGGGGAGCGGGTCGCTCGTCACGGGGTCTCCTTACGCGTACGGGCTGTCGGCGCCCGCCGCCGCGGGCCGGGGGGCCCGGGCCGGGCAGCAGCCGATGGGGCACAGGTCGTGCGAGGGGCCCAGCGCGCCGAGCGCGCACCGCTCCACCGCGGTGCCCCGCTCCGCCGCCGCCCGCTCCAGGACGAGGTCGCGGACGGCCGCGGCGAAGCGCGGGTCGGCGCCCACGGTGGCCGACCTGCGCACCGGCAGGCCGAGCTCCGCGGCCTTCGCGGTGGCCTCGGTGTCCAGGTCGTACAGGACCTCCATGTGGTCCGAGACGAACCCGATCGGCACCATCACGACCGCCGGCGCCCCGGCGCCGTGCAGCGCCTCCAGGTGGTCGCAGATGTCCGGCTCCAGCCACGGGATGTGCGGGGCGCCGCTGCGCGACTGGTAGACGAGCTCCCAGGGGTGCTCGACGCCCGTCTCGTCCCGGACCGCGTCGGCGATGAGCCGCGCCACGTCCAGGTGCTCCTTCACGTAGGCACCGCCGTCCCCGTGCTCCTCGACGGGTCCGGAGGTGTCGGCGGCGGAGACCGGGATGGAGTGGGTGGTGAAGGCGAGGTGGGCGCCCGCGCGGACGGACTCGTCCAGCTCCGCGAGCGACGCCAGGACGCCGTCGACCATGGGCCGGACGAAGCCGGGGTGGTTGAAGTAGTGGCGCAGCTTGTCGACGCGCGGCCGGGGCAGGCCCTCCGCTTCCAGGGTCGCGAGGGCGTCCGCGAGGTTCTCCCGGTACTGGCGGCAGCCGGAGTACGACGCGTACGCGCTGGTGGCGAGGACGGCGATGCGGCGGTGGCCGGCCTGGACCATCTCGCGCAGGGTGTCGGTCAGGTACGGCGCCCAGTTCCGGTTGCCCCAGTGCACGGGCAGGTCGAGGCCCGCGTCCGCGAAGTCCTTGCGCAGCGCGGCCAGCAGGGCGCGGTTCTGGTCGTTGATGGGGCTGACCCCGCCGAAGAGGAAGTAGTGCTGCCCCACTTCCTTGAGCCGCTCCTTGGGGATGCCGCGGCCGCGGGTGACGTTCTCCAGGAACGGGACCACGTCGTCGGGCCCCTCGGGGCCGCCGAAGGAGAGCAGCAGCAGGGCGTCGTACGGGGCTGGATCGCGCTGATCGGACATGGGATCGATCCTGCCACCCGGGTCCGACAGCGGAGAAACCGCCGTGCGGGCTCACCCGTTCGGGCGTAACCTGTGAAGACTGCCCATGCGCCTTACGCACTGCTACGCGCCGTTGCGTGCCGCTACGCCCCTCGCCTGACCGCCCGACCGGCCGGAGTACCCCTTGCCCAGTCCCTACCGCGCGATCTTCGCCGCCCCCGGCACCGTGGGGTTCTCCCTCGCCGGCTTCCTCGGCCGGATGCCGCTGGCCATGATGGGCATCGGCATCGTCACGATGGTCTCGCAGCTCACCGGGCGTTACGGGCTGGCCGGTGCGCTCTCGGCGACCCTCGCCGTCTCGGCCGCGGTGCTCGGCCCGCAGGTCTCCCGGCTCGTCGACCGGTACGGGCAGCGGCGGGTGCTGCGCCCGGCGACGCTGATCACGGTGGCGGCAGTGGCGGGTCTGCTGCTCTGCGCGCAGCAGGGCCTGCCGGACTGGACGCTGTTCGCCTTCACGGCCGCCGCCGGCTGCGTGCCCAGCATGGGGGCGATGACCCGGGCCCGGTGGGCGTCGATCTACGAGGGTTCGGCGCGGGAGCTGCACACGGCGTACTCGTTCGAGTCGATCGTCGACGAGGTGTGCTTCATCTTCGGCCCGATCGTCTCCATCGGGCTGTCGACGATCTGGTTCCCGGAGGCCGGGCCGCTGCTGGCGGCCGTGTTCCTGGCGGTGGGCGTGTGGTGGCTGACCGCGCAGCGGGCCACCGAGCCGGTGCCGCACCCCGTCGAGCAGCACACCGGCGGCAGCGCGCTGCGCTCCCCCGGTCTGCAGGTGCTGGTGGCCGCCTTCGTCGCCACGGGTGCGATCTTCGGCGCGGTGGACGTGGTGACGGTGGCGTTCGCCGAGGAGGAGGGCCACAAGGCCGCCGCGAGCCTGGTGCTGGCGGTCTACGCGCTGGGCTCCTGTCTCGCGGGGGCGGTCTTCGGCCTGCTGCACCTGAAGGGCGAGCCGTCCCGCCGCTGGGTCCTGGGTGTCTGCGCGATGGCCGTGAGTATGATCCCCCTCCAACTGGCCGGGAGCCTGCCTGTCCTGGCCGTGGCGCTCTTTGTCGCGGGCCTTGCCATCGCACCGACGATGGTGACCACCATGGCCCTCGTCGAGGCGCACGTACCGCGCACCAAACTGACCGAGGGCATGTCCTGGACGGGTACCGGGCTCGCGGTCGGCGTGGCGCTCGGCTCCTCGGCCGCCGGCTGGGTGGTCGATACCCACGGGGCGGCGGCGGGGTACGGGGTGCCCGGCGTTGCGGGGGTGCTGGCGGCCGTGGTGGCGTTCCTGGGGTACCGCCGGCTGCGCAGGCCGGTGCCGACGCGGGAGGGGCAGCGTGAGCAGGACTCTGCAGAGTCTGAACAGCCGGAGCGGCAGGGACACGTGGCGTAACTGGGCGGGCAACGTCGCCGTCCGGCCCGTACGGGAAGCGCGTCCGGCCTCCGTGGCGGAGCTGGCCGACGCGGTGCGCGGGGCCGCCGAGCAGGGGCTGCGGGTCAAGACCGTCGGTACGGGCCACTCCTTCACCGCCATCGCCGCGACCGACGGGCTGCTGATCCGGCCGGATCTCCTCACCGGGATCCGGCACATCGACCGCCGCGCGATGACCGTGACGGTGGAGTCGGGCACTCCGCTGAAGCGGCTGAACGTGGCCCTGGCCCGGGAGGGCCTGTCGCTCACGAACATGGGCGACATCATGGAGCAGACGGTCGCGGGCGCGACCAGCACGGGTACGCACGGCACCGGCCGGGACTCGGCCTCCATCGCCGCGCAGATCAGGGAGCTGGAACTGGTCACCGCGGACGGCCGGGTGATGACCTGCTCCGAGAAGGAGAACCCGGACGTCTTCGCGGCCGCCCGGATCGGCCTCGGCGCCCTCGGGGTCGTCTCGGCCATCACCTTCGCCGTCGAGCCGGTCTTCCTGCTCACCGCGCGCGAGGAGCCGATGACCTTCGACAAGGTCACCTCGGAGTTCGACGCGCTGCACGCGGAGAACGAGCACTTCGAGTTCTACTGGTTCCCCCACACCGGCAACTGCAACACCAAGCGCAACAACCGCAGCGCGGGGCCCGCGGCGCCGCCCGGCCGGGTCAGCGGCTGGATCGAGGACGAGTTCCTCTCCAACGGGCTGTTCCAGGTGGTGAACTCGGTCGGCCGGGCCGTGCCCGCCGCCGTCCCGGCGATCGCCAGGGTCTCCAGCCGGGCGCTGTCCGCCCGTACGTACACGGACATCCCGTACCGGGTCTTCACCAGTCCGCGCCGGGTGCGGTTCGTGGAGATGGAGTACGCGCTCCCCCGCGAGGCGGCCGTCGGCGCGCTGCGCGAGCTGAAGGCCATGGTCGACCGGTCGCCGCTGCGGGTGAGCTTCCCGGTGGAGGTGCGCACGGCCCCCGCGGACGACATCACCCTGTCGACGGCGTCGGGCCGGGAGACGGCGTACATCGCGGTGCACATGTACAAGGGCACCCCGTACCACGCCTACTTCACGGCCGCGGAACGGATCATGACCGCGCACGGAGGCAGGCCGCACTGGGGCAAGGTGCACACCCGGGACGCGGCGTACCTCGCCGGGGTCTATCCGCGGTTCGGCGAGTTCACGGCTCTGCGGGACCGGCTGGATCCCGACCGGCTGTTCGGCAACGCCTACCTGCGGCGGGTGCTGGGCGCCTGACGCCTCGTCGAGCCTCCGGGCGCTGTGCCCCATGACCGAATCGAATAGTTCCGTTTGCGTCGATTGCGTGAAGGATGACACGCGCGGGGAATAACCGGCGGAGCCCAACTGCCGCGCCACGGGACAACTTCGACGGCGCGCCGGTCCACCCAGGTGGCCCGAATGGAGTACTGTGGCGAACCCTGGGCTCCGGTCCTTCACGGGTGTCCGGGACCAACGGGAGGGGGCCTCGCATGGCACTCGATCCGGCGGCGCCGCGGCACCGCACGGACGCCTGCTGCACAGAGTGACCGTCACGGTCACCCTGCGTTGCAAATAGGTAACCGTGCCATAACGGCGTTCCAGGGCCCATGCCCGACACGCCGGGCAACTCGGCAAGGTTGTGGCAGGCTGCACCCGGGCAGGCCACACTCGACTAGCGGAAGCAGCGACGCAGGTGACGTCGGCAGGCACCACCCGGGAGGTCCCCATGCCCGAACTGCGTGTCGTGGCCGTCTCCAACGACGGCACACGACTGGTGCTGAAGGCTGCTGACAACACGGAGTACACACTTCCGATCGACGAACGGCTGCGCGCCGCGGTACGCAACGACCGCGCCCGGCTGGGTCAGATCGAGATCGAGGTGGAGAGCCACCTCCGGCCGCGCGACATCCAGGCGCGGATACGGGCCGGTGCCTCCGCGGAGGAGGTCGCGCAGCTCGCCGGCATCCCTGTCGAGCGGGTGCGCCGTTTCGAGGGCCCCGTGCTCGCGGAGCGCGCCTTCATGGCCGAACGCGCCCGTAAGACCCCCGTGCGCCGGCCCGGTGAGAACACCGGTCCGCAGCTCGGCGAGGCGGTGCAGGAGCGGCTGCTGCTGCGTGGCGCCGACAAGGACACCGTGGTGTGGGACTCCTGGCGCCGGGACGACGGCACCTGGGAGGTCCTGCTGGTCTACCGGGTCGCGGGCGAGGTGCACTCGGCGAGCTGGACCTACGACCCGCCCAGGCGGCTCGTCCAGGCCGTGGACGACGAGGCACGCGCGCTGATCGGCGAGACCGACGACGCCGTGGCGGTGCAGGAGCCGAGCTTCCCCTTCGTACCGCGGATCGCGCGGCTGCCGCGCGACCGGCCGCTGGACCGCACCCCGGTTCCGCCGCCGGTCCCCGAGGCCGACGACGAGCCCGAGCGGGACTCGCTGACCAGCCTGCTGGAGGCCGTGCCGAGCTTCCGGGGCGACATGGTCGTGCCCGAGCGCCCGGTCGCCGACTCCTCCCCCACGGACCCCGACGAGGAACCCGAGGCGGTGGAGCCTCCGGCCCCCGCCGCCTCGGCGGGCGCCGGCTCGGCGTACGCGGACGTGCTCATGCCGCGCGCGGTGAGCGGTCACCGCGACCGGCTCACCGGCACCACCGACCGGCAGGCGGAGGCGGACGGCGTCCGCCCGGGCCGCCGGGCGGCGGTCCCGAGCTGGGACGAGATCGTCTTCGGCACGCGCCGCAAGAAGCAGGAGTGACCGCGGCGGCAGGAGCGGTCACCGCTTCCCGGTGTCCTGGGCGTGCATCACCGGGCGCCGGGCGGCCTCGTACGGGCCGCCCGGCAGCCCGGCGGCCCGGTCATCCGCGGTCCGGCCCCTTGGCGACCGGGCGGGACGAGTCGCCGACCCAGTCGGACCAGGAGCCCGCGTACAGGGCCGCCTGGATGCCCGCGATCTCCAGGGCCACGATCTGCTGCGCGGCCGAGACACCGGAACCGCAGTAGACGCCCACCCGGGGCGCGTCCGCCGCGCCCAGGTTCTTGAAACGAGCGGCCAGCGCCTCGGCCGGCAGGAAGCGGCCCTCCCCGTCGACGTTCTCCATGGTCGGGGCGGACACCGCGCCCGGGATGTGGCCGGCCACCGGGTCGATCGGCTCCACATCGCCGCGGTAGCGCTCCGCCGCCCGCGCGTCCAGCAGCAGGCCCGTCCGGGCCAGTTCCGCGGCTCCGTCCGCGTCCAGCAGCGGCATGCCGCCCGGCCGTGGCGTGAAGTCGCCGACGGACGGCGTGGGCGTCGCCGTCGACAGCTCGCCGCGCCACGCCTCCAGGCCGCCGTCGAGCACCCGTACGTCCTGGTGTCCCGCCCAGCGCAACAGCCACCAGGCGCGGGCCGCGGCCCAGCCCTGACCGCCGTCGTACGTGACCACCCGCGACGTCGCCGAGACACCGGCGCGGCGCATCACCGCGCCGAACTCCGCCACGTCGGGCAGGGGGTGCCGGCCCCCGGGGCCGGGTGCGGCGGCCAGCTCCGAGTCCAGGTCGACGTACACCGCGCCGGGGATGTGCCCCGCCTCGTACGCCGGGCGTCCGGGCGGGCCGCCGAGCTGGTAGCGGACGTCCAGGAGGACCGGCGGACGGGGCCCGACGAGCTCGGCCGCCAGTTCGGTTGCGGAGATGATGGGGTTCATACGTGCCATCCTCCCGCAAGCGCGGCTCCCGCGGTGAGCACCGCAGGGCGGATGGGCAACGAAAAACCGGGCATCCTCCTGCGGGATCGCGCCACATCCCGGCGCGGCCGGGGCGCGCTGGGCGGCCGGTGGTGCAAGCATCTGACGAGGCGTGAGGCCGGCACCCGAACGGCCCGCACGTCCGGTCCCCCCTGCACGGCCACGACCGATGGTCCGAGGAGAGAGTGACGATGACCGAGGCGGCTCGGCACAAGCCCGGTACACCCTGCTGGGTGAGCTTGATGGTGCACGACCTTGACGCGACGCAGGAGTTCTACGGGGAGCTGTTCGGCTGGAGCTTCCGGCCCGGTCCCCAGCAGCTCGGCCCGTACGTGCGCGCACTGCTCGACGACGAGGAGGTCGCCGGCATCGGCCGGCTCCCGGCCGACCGCGGCCTGCCGGTCGCCTGGACCCCGTACCTGGCGTCGGCCGACGCCGGCGCCACCGCCGAAGCGATCCGGTGCAGCGGCGGCACGGTCGCCGTGGGGCCGCTGGACGCCGCCGACGCCGGCCGGATGGTGATCTGCTCCGACCCGACGGGCGCCGTCTTCGGGGTCTGGGAGCAGGCCGCCCACCTCGGGACGGCGGTGGGCGGCAGACCCGGCACGCCCGCCTGGAACGAGCTGCTGACGCAGGAGACCGATGCGGTCGGCAAGTTCTACAAGACGGTGTTCGGCTACGAGCTCGAACCGCTGGCTTCGGCCGATGTCGACGTTGTGACGCTGAAGGCCGGCGACCGCCCGGTGGCTTCGCTGCACGGGGTCGGCACCGCGCTGCCCCGCGACCGGGGCGCGCACTGGATGACCTGGTTCGAGGTGGCGGACACGGACGACGCGGCACGCCGGGTGACCGAGCTGGGCGGTCAGCTCCTGAAGCCGCCGCGCGACGATGCCGCCGGCCGCCACGCGACGGTCGCGGACCCGGAGGGCGCGGTGTTCACGATCGTGCGGTCGGCCCCGCGCTGATCTCGTCCGCGACCGGCAGGACGTCCGGGGACAGGGCAGCCGCGCGGGCGGTCGCGGCCGTCATCCGGCGCCGGTGGTGGCGCCTGCACAGCACCTCGTACCCGATCTCGTTCCCGGCGTTCACGTCGCCGACGACGACCTGGGCGCCCTCGACGACCATCTCGCCGCCGACGGTGCGCGCGTTGTGGGTGGCGCGCGCACCGCACCAGCACAGCGCCTCGACCTGCAGCCGCTCGACCCGGTCGGCCAGTTCCAGCAGCCGCTGCGAGCCGGGGAAGAGCTTGGAGCGGAAATCGGTGGTGATGCCGAAGGCGAAGACGTCCAGTTCGAGGTCGTCGACGACCCGGGCGAGCTGGTCGATCTGCTCCGGCGCGAGGAACTGCGCCTCGTCGGCGATGACGTAGTCGCACCGGCCGCCCTTGCTGAGGTGGCCGACGAGGTACGCGTAGAAGTCGAAGCCCTCGGCGGCCTCGACGGCGTCCGTGACCAGGCCCAGCCGCGAGGACAGCTTGCCCTCGCCGGCGCGGTCGTCGCGGGTGAAGATCATGCCCTGCAGGCCCCGCGCGGAGCGGTTGTGCTCGATCTGCAGAGCGAGGGTGCTCTTTCCGCAGTCCATCGTTCCGGAGAAGAACACCAACTCGGGCATGGGGAAGTGACGACCTTTCGGGTCAGGTGGGAAGGGGATGACCGGGGTTGCCGGGCGCTGCCGGGGTGTGCGGGGTGTGGCCGCGGTTCAGGAGCGTACTTCGAGGAGCGGGACGAGCTGCTCGGCCGGGGTCATCGAGCCGTGCATGCCGGCCATGGCGGACTCGTGCGGCTCGTTGACGGACGCTGTGATCACGACGTCGTCGTGCGCGGCGGCGACGACGTCGCCGATCCGGCCGTGCACCCGCTCGTCGATCGCGGGCCCGAACCAGCCCGCCGCGATCGCCTCCTCGCGGCTCGCCACCCAGAACTGCTCACCGAGCACCTCGCGCCAGCAGGCCAGCACGTCGGACTGGGCGCCCGGGACGGCGTAGACGTGGCGGGCCCGGCCCTCGCCGCCCAGCAGGGCGACTCCGGCGCGCAGCTCCCAGTCCTCGTCGAAGTCGATCCGGGACTGCTCGTCGAACGGGATGTCGACCATGCCGTGGTCGGCGGTCACGTACAGCGCGGAGCGCTGAGGCAGCTGCTCGGCCAGCCGCTGGACGAGCCGGTCGACGCACATGAGCTGTCCGCGCCAGGAGTCGGAGTCGATGCCGTGGCGGTGGCCGCTGCCGTCGAGCTCGCTGTAGTACGTGTACACCAGCGCCCGGTCGCCGGCGGCGAGCTGCTCGGCGGCGAGGTCCATGCGCTCGTCGCCCGAGAGCCGGCCGTGAAAGGTTCCGCCGCTCAGCGCGATCTTCGTCAGCGGAGTGTCCTGGAAGGCCGGGGAGGAGACCTGGGCGGTGTGGACACCCGCGGCGTCGGCGAGCTGGAAGACCGTCGGGTACGGCTGCCAGACGTGCGGCGGGGTCCAGGGCCGCCAGCGCAGCTGGTTCATCAGCTCGCCGGTGGCGGGGTCGCGCACGGTGTAGCCGGCCAGTCCGTGCGCGCCGGGCGGCAGGCCCGTACCGACGGAGGCGAGCGAGGTCGCGGTGGTGGCGGGGAACCCCGCGGTCAGGGGCCGGCCGGTGCCGCCGCGTGAGCCCGCGAGCAGCGAGGTGAGGTACGGCGCCTCGTCCGGGTGGGCCTTGATCTGCTCCCAGCCCAGCCCGTCGATCAGGAACACGCAGTTCCGGTCGGCCGGGGCCAGCTCGGCGATGCGGTGCTCGCAGCCCGGTACGCCCTGGGCGGCGGCGAGGGTCGGCAGCAGGTCGGCGAGGGAGCCGGAGCCGTACTCGGGCACGGGCGCGCTGTCGACGGCGAGCGCGGTGGGGTGCTCCCAGGCCGCGGAGCCCGGGCGCGGTGCCGGATCGTCGGGCCAGGCGGAGGCCGTGGTCGTGGGCTGCCCCATCAGCGGGTGGCCGCGGTGGCTTCGGACAGGGCCTGCGCGAACGCGAGGGCCTGGCGGACCGTCTCGGGACCGTCACCGGCCTCGCTGACCCGCAGGCTCAGGTCGTCGGCGGTGGAGTTGCCGGTGTAGCCGTGGTCGGCCTCGCAGTTCGGGTCGCCGCAGGCGGCGGGCTCCAGGTCGATGCGGGAGACGGCGCCCCAGCCGATGTTCAGCACGACCTCGCGGGGCAGGGTGCCCGGGGTGTAGGACTCGGGGTTGGCGACGACCCGGCTCAGGACGACGGACGAGATCCGGCCGAGCTTGACGGACTCGGTGGAGGTGGTCGCGTACGGCGTCGGGGAGCTGGTGTCGGCGTTCTGCTCGTCGGTGTGGCTGACGATGAAGCGGGTGGAGGTCAGCACCAGGACGGTGACGTGGCGGCGCACCTCGTTGTTGTCGAAGGTGGTCTCCTGGTGGACCAGGTACGAGGCGATCGACTCGCCGCCGACGGCGGCCTCCACCGCCTCGGCCACGAGGGCCGGGTAGTAGCCGCTGCGCTCGATCGCCGCGCGCAGCCCCTGGGTCGTCGTACCGGTCTTCGCCATGGGCTCCATCCTACGGGGCCGGTCGGCCCGGCCCGTCCCCCTCAGTAGCTGGGGAGCCGTCGTGGCCCGAGGTCGGTGCGGGCGGGGGGCGGGGCGAGGCGGACGGTGGCGCCGAGGACGGACAGGCCACGCGGGGCGACGACCACCGGTTCCAGGCCGATGGCGACGATCTCGGGGTGGTCGTCGACCAGCCGGGACACCCGCAGGAGCAGCTCCTCCAGGGCGGAGGTGTCGACGGGGTCGGAGCCGCGCCAGCCGAAGAGCAGCGGCGCGGTGCGGATGGAGCGGATCTGCTCGGCGACGTCCCGCTCGGTGGCCGGGACGAGCCGGTGCGCGGTGTCGCCGAGCAGCTCGGAGGGGGCACCGGCGAGGCCGAACGACAGGACGGCGCCGACGGCGGGGTCGAGGGCGGCGCGCACGACGGTGTCCACGCCGCGCGGCGCCATGGGCTGGACGACGGGCTGGAGCTCCTCGGGCTTGCCGAGCGTGTGGGTCAGCTCGGCGTACGCGGTGCGCAGCTGCTCCTCGGTGGCGAGGTCGAGGCGTACGCCGCCGAGGTCGGGGCGGTGGCGCAGGTGCGGCGCGGTGGTCTTCAGGGCGACGGGGTAGCCGAGGTGCCCGGCGGCGCGGACGGCGGCGTCGGGCGTGGGAGCGGCGAGGGCGGGGCGTACGTCGATGCCGTACCGGCGGAGCAGCTCGCCGGTGGCGGCGGAGTCGAGGGTGACGCCCCGCTCCCCCACGCCGTCGCCCTCGCCGAGCGCCCGCTCGATCTGGGCGGCCGCCCCGGCCTCGTCGATGCCCTCGTAGTGCGGCACGCGGCCCGGCTCGGCCGCCTGCCGCCGCCACTGCGCGTACCGCACGGCCTCGGCTAGCGCCCGGGCGGCCCGCTCGGCGGCGGGGTACGCGGGGATGCGGCTCTCCCGGGGGCCGGGGGTGACGCCGGCTTCCGGGGCGGAATCGGCGGGTGCCGCCGGGGCGGGGGCGGCGGGTGCCGCCGGTCCGGTGCGTGCGGGGTGCGGGGTTCCGGTGGGCGCGGTGGGTGCGGGGTCCGCGGCTCCCGCGGACGCGGGGTGCGGGGTTCCGGCGGGCGCGGGGTGCGGGGTTCCGGGGCCGGGGGGCGGGGGCGCCGTGCTGGTGGCGGCGGCCAGGGCGTCGGCGAGGGCGCCCATCTCGACATGGACCACCAGGACGGGCTTCGCGGGCGCCGTGGCGGATGCGGCCCGCAGGGCGGCGGCCAGTACCTCGCCGTCGCCCGACTCGGTCACCCCGTTGTCGCCGACCCAGGGGATGGCGGTCACCACGACCGCGTCGCACGCGTCGTCCCGCAGGGCCTCGGAGAGCGCGGCGCGGAAGTCCTGCGGCGTGGCGGCGGTCGTCAGGTCACGCGGCCGGAGGGGCCGCAGCCCCTCGGTGAGGCACGCGTCGTACGTGAGCAGGCCGAGCGACTCGGAGTTGCCGAGGATCGCCACGCGCGGCCCGGCGGGGAGCGGCTGCCCGGCGAGCAGCAGGCCCGCGTCGACGAGCTCGGTGACGGTGTCGACGCGGATGACGCCCGCCTGCCGCAGCAGGGCGGAGACCGTGGCGTACGGGATGCGGGTGACCGGCACCGCGTGGCCCGGCGGGGCGCTGCCGTCGTGGCGGGCGCCCTGCACCACGACCACGGGCTTGACGGCCGCCGTGCGGCGGGCGAGGCGTGTGAACTTGCGCGGGTTGCCGATCGATTCGAGGTACATCAGGGCGACGTCCGTGTCGGGGTCGTCGTACCAGTACTGCAGGATGTCGTTGCCCGAGACATCGGCGCGGTTGCCCGCGGAGACGAAGGACGACAGGCCCGCGCCGCGCCGGTGGAGTCCGGAGAGCAGCGCGATGCCGATCGCGCCGGACTGGGTGAACAGCCCGATGCGGCCCTGCGCCGGCGGGTGCGGCGCGAGGGACGCGTTCAGCCGCACGCCGGACGCGGTGTTGATGACGCCGAAGGCGTTCGGGCCGATGACGCGCATGCCGTACGAGCGGGCCCGGCGCACCAGTTCCCGCTGGCGCTCCCGTCCCGCGGCGCCCTGTTCGGCGTATCCGGCGGAGAGGACGACCAGCCCCTGGACACCGTGCTCGCCGCAGTCGGCGAGGACCTCCGGCACCCGCTCGGCCGGTACGGCGACGATCGCGAGGTCGACGGGTTCGCCGATCTCGCCGACGGAACGGAAGGCCGGGACACCGTCCATCTCGCTGCGGCCCTCCGGCAGGGCGCCGTTCACGGCGTAGGTGCGGCCGGTGTACCCGGCGTCGAGGAGGTTGCGCAGGACCGTGCGGCCGACCCCGCCCGGGGTGCGGCCGGCGCCGATGACGGCGACCGAGCCGGGGGCGAGGAGCCGCTGCACGGACCGGGCCTCGGCGCGCTGCTCGCGGGCGCGCTGCACGGCCAGGGAGCGGTCGGTGGGCTCCAGGTCGAGGTGGAGGCGTACGGCGCCGTCCTCGAAGCTGCGCTTCTGGGTGTACCCGGCGTCGGTGAAGACCTTGATCATCTTGGAGTTGGCGGGCAGCACCTCGGCCGCGAAGCGCCGGATGTCCCGCTCGCGCGCGACGGCCGCGATGTGCTCCAGGAGCGCGGAGGCGACGCCGCGCCCCTGGTGGGCGTCCTGGACGAGGAAGGCGACCTCGGCCTCGTCGGCGGGTGCGCTCGCGGGGTGCCCCCGGTCGTCGATCCGGTCGTAGCGGACGGTGGCGATGAAGTCGTCGCCGACGGTGGCCGCCAGGCCCACCCGGTCCACGTAGTCGTGGTGGGTGAAGCGGTGCACGTCCTTGGCGGAGAGGCGGGGGTAGGGTGCGAAAAACCGGTAGTACTTCGACTCGTCGGAGACCTGCTCGTAGAAGCTGACCAGGCGTTCCGCGTCATCGGGAGTGATCGGCCTGATGCGGGCGGTGCCGCCGTCGCGCAGCACGACGTCGGCCTCCCAGTGGTCGGGGTACGCATGGTCCGGCTGATCCGACGGGGTCCGCATGGGGCCCAGCGTACGGTGAGGCACACCGGTCGCGGAGGTGCTGTGGACAGGGCCCGTCGATCAGGTTCGCGCACACCCCGGACAACATGAGAGAGTGGTCTAGACAACCCCCTGAACTCGAAGGGCAACACCATGGCTGAGCGCCGCGTCAACGTCGGCTGGGCCGAGGGCCTGCACGCCCGCCCCGCCTCCATCTTCGTCCGTGCCGCCACGGCCTCCGGCGTTCCCGTCACGATCGCCAAGGCCGGCGGCAACCCGGTGAACGCCGCCTCGATGCTCGCGGTGCTCGGCCTGGGCGCGCAGGGCGGCGAGGAGATCGTGCTCGCTTCGGACGCGGAGGGCGCGGACACCGCCCTGGACCGTCTGGCGAAGCTCGTCGCCGAAGGTCTCGAAGAGCTCCCCGAGACCGTCTGACCTTTCCGGGCCTCCGGGCCGGACCCTTCCGGGACCGGCCTTCCGGGACCGTTCCCGGTTACCGAGACCGGTTCCCGGTACCGGGATCCGTTCCCGGTTCCGGGTATGGTCCCGGTTTCCGGACGCCGAGCGGCGGAGCCGCATCGCCATGGAATTCGATTCCGGGCCGGTACGGCTCCGCCGTTTTCGTTGTGCGGACGTGAATGACAGGGCTGGACAGGAAAATCCACGCCCGCGGGAAATGCTCTTCTTTGTATACGGCCCCGCTGTTAATTGCGGGCGCTCGCCGTGTTTACGTGATGTTGCGAAGTCCTCACACGCAGCCGGTGCGCCTCGCGGGACCGCTCCGCGTGCAGCGCGGTGAGCGCCCTGGCCCGGTCCGCGTCGCCGCGCGCCACGGCGTCGACGATCGCGCCGTGCTCGGCCCACTCCTCCACCGGCCGCGCGGACTCCTCAACCGCGTACATCCAGGCGATCTTGTGCCGCAGCTGGGTCAGCAGGGCGGTCAGTCCGGGGCTGCCGGAGGCCTGGGCGAGGGTCTCGTGGAACCAGCCGCCGAGCGAGCGCAGGTCCTCGCCCCGCCCCCGGCGCGCGCGCTCCTGACCGAGCCTGACCAGGCCCCGCAGCACCTTGAGGTGTGCCTCGGTGCGCCGCTGGGCGGCGCGTGCCGCGCCGAGCGGCTCCAGCAGGGCACGGATCTCCAGCAGGTCGGCCGCCTCCTGCTCGGTCGGCTCGGCGACGCACGCCCCGACATGGCGGCGCGTGGTGACGAAGCCCTCCGACTCCAGGGTGCGCAGGGCCTCGCGGACGGGGACGCGGGAGACGCCGTAGCGGCGTGCCAGCTGCTCCTCGGTGAGCCGGCTGCCGCGCTCGAAGACCCCGGAGACGATGTCGTCGCGGATAGCCGTGCATACCGAGTGCGCGGGAATGCGCATACCGAACCTCCGACTGGATCCGCGCGGAACGATGAGCGCCGACGATTTTGACGAGTGTTCAGTGACTCTATTGCAGCAGGCCTGCGTTTCCGATGGCCGTCCGGAATTCATGGATATCTTTTGGCCAGGATCGGCCGGGATCGGCCGGGACCAACGGTGATCACCTCTGATCGGCAGGCATCGGTCGGCCGGAGACCTGCCGGGATCCGCCGGGATCCGCCGGCACCGCGCAGGAGGCGACGCGGACGGCGCCGCGCCGAGCGGCCCGTGCACGCCGAAAGGCCCCTGCTCGCGGGGAGCGAGCCGGGGCCGGCGGACGCCCGGGCGGGGGTCCCGGGCGTCGGGGTCAGACGTTGACGCCGTGGGAGCGCAGGTACGCGACCGGGTCGATGTCGGAGCCGTAGTCGGCGCTCGTGCGGGCCTCGAAGTGGAGGTGCGGGCCGGAGGAGTTGCCGGTCGAGCCGGAGATGCCTATCTGCTGGCCCGGCATGACGCGCTGGCCCACGGAGACACTGACGGAGGAGAGGTGGCCGTACTGGGTGTACGTGCCGTCCTCCATCCGGATCACGACGTTGTTGCCGTACGCGCCGCCCCAGCCGGCCTCGACGACGGTGCCCAGGCCCACGGAGACGACCTCGCTGCCGTAGGCGGCGTGGAAGTCGATGCCGGTGTGACTGCCGGAGGACCACATGGCGCCGCCCGCCCCGTAGGAGGTGCTGACGTACGAGCCGGCGACCGGGAGCGTGAAGGAGTTGAGCCGCTTGCGCTCGGCCTCGCGGGCGGCGCGCTCCTCGGCGTCACGGGCCGCCTTGGCGCGGGCTTCCGCCTTGCGCTTGGCCTCGGCCTCCGCCTGGGCCTGGGCCTGGGCGAGGGCGGCGGCCTCCTCGGCCTCCCGCTCCTGGGCCTCGGCCTGGGCGTCGACGCGGTCGGCGATCGTGTCGGTGATGACCGCCTGGTTGAGGCCGGTGTCCTCGAGAGCGCGGGTGTCCGTGTCGGCGGCGAGCGCCGGGGAAGCGAGGGTTCCGATCACGCCGGTGGTGGCGAGGGCCGCGACGCCGGCGGCGTGGGCGCTCTTGCGGCTCAGACGGCTCGGGGCACGGTGCTTCCCGGTGGCACGGGTGAACGCCATGAAGTGGCTGGTCCTTTCCTTCCTTCTCGCCTACCGGGTTAGCTGACGGGTTCGGAGCAGGAAGGTCTCCTACGGGCCCCTCCGCACGGATGCGAAGGCGTCCGATTCACCCCAGGGACTGCGTGGGTCCCCGGCTCCCCGGGCTCGCGCCCGGTGGGGATTCGGCGATGGCTGTCCGGTGCCGCGGGTGCGGCGGGTACAGCGGGCGGACAGCGCATCAGACGCTAAGCGGCCGATCTTTCAATCACCAAACGAACACGCTTTTTTGTAGCGCACGCCACAGGGCAGACACGTAACCTCCCCAATAAAACGGACATACAGCGGGGAGACAGGGGAACCCCGGCATCCGATCGGATACCGGGGTTCCGCGCACCGGGCGGGCGGCGGTCGCCGACCGGCTGTCAATCAGCCGGAGACGACGGACACTTCGCCGATGCCGAGCGCCTCGACGGGCTCCTTGATCTGCGCGGCGTCGCCGACGAGCACGGTGACGAGACGGTCCACCGGGAAGGCGCTGACGACGGCGGCGGTGGCCTCCACGGTCCCGGTCTCGGCCAGACGGGCGTACAACTGCGCCTGGAAGTCGTCCGGGAGGTGCTGCTCGACCTGGTCGGCGAGGGTGCCCGCGACGGAGGCCGCCGTCTCGTACTTCAGCGGGGCGACGCCCACCAGGTTCTGCACGGCCGTCTCGCGCTCGGCGTCGGTCAGACCCTCGGCGGCGAGGGTGCGCAGCACCTGCCACAGGTCGCCCAGCGCCGGGCCCGTGGTGGGCGTGTCGACGGATCCGCTGATGGCCAGCATCGCGGCGCCGTTGCCCTCGGGGCCGGAACGCAGTACCTGGCCGAAGGCCCGCACGCCGTAGGTGTAGCCCTTCTCCTCGCGCAGGACGCGGTCGAGCCGGGAGGTGAGGGTGCCGCCCAGGCAGTACGTGCCGAGGACCTGCGCGGGCCACACGCGGTCGTGCCGGTCGGGGCCGATGCGGCCGATCAGCAGCTGCGTCTGCACGGCCCCGGGCCGGTCGACGATGACGACGCGGCCCGTGTCGTCGGCGGTGACCGGCGGGACGGGGCGGGGCGCGGCGGTGTCGCCCGTCCAGGCGCCCAGGGTGTCGGCGAGCACGGCGTCGAGGTCGACGCCCGTCAGGTCGCCCACGACGACCGCGGTGGCCGTGGCGGGCCGGACGTGCGCCTCGTAGAAGGCCCGTACGGCCGCGGCGTCGATCCGCGCCACCGTCTCCTCGGTGCCCTGGCGGGGGCGGGACATGCGCGAGGTGGCCGGGAAGAGCTCCTTGGAGAGCTGCATGGCGGCGCGGCGGGCCGGGTTGGCGACCTCGTGCGGGATCTCGTCGAGCCGGTTGCGCACCAGGCGCTCGACCTCGCTGTCGGCGAAGGCGGGGGCGCGCAGCGCCTCGGCGACCAGTCCGAGGGCCTTGGCCAGCCGGGAGACCGGCACCTCCAGGGAGACCCGGACGCCGGGGTGGTCGGCGTGCGCGTCGAGCGTGGCGCCGCAGCGCTCCAGCTCGGCGGCGAACTCCTCCGCCGAGTACTTGTCGGTGCCCTCGGACAGGGCCCGCGACATGATCGTGGCGACTCCGTCGAGGCCCTCCGGCTCGGCCTCCAGCGGAGCGGCGAGGGAGATGTCGACGGCCACGACCTGCTGGCCGGGACGGTGGCAGCGCAGCACCGTCAGGCCGTTGTCGAGGGTGCCGCGCTCGGGGGCCGGGAAGGCCCAGGGCTTGGGCGTGCCCGCCTGGGGTCGGGGGTGGAACTCCATGGACGTCAGGGACACAGCGGCGTCGCTCACTGGTCGGCTCCCTCTTCCTGCTCGCTGCGGTCTGCGGTGACGGGCTCGTAGACCAGTACGGCCCGGTTGTCCGGGCGCAGCCGGGCCTTGGCGACCGCCTGCACCTCCTCTGCGGTGACGTCCAGGACCCGCTGGACGGCGGTGAGGGCGAGCTGCGGGTCCCCGAACAGGACGGCGTAGCGGCACAGTTCGTCCGCGCGGCCCGCGACCGTGCCGAGCCGGTCGAGCCACTCCCGCTCCAGCTGGGCCTGGGCCCGCTCCATCTCCTCGGCGGTGGGGCCCTCGGCGGCGAACCGGGCCAGCTCGTCGTCGACGGCGGCCTCGATGTCGGGCACGTCCACGCCGGCGGAGGTCTTCACGTCCAGCCAGCCGAGCGAGGGCGCCCCGGCCAGCCGCAGCAGGCCGAAGCCGGCCGACACGGCCGTACGGTCGCGGCGCACCAGGCGGTTGTGCAGCCGGGAGGACTCGCCGCCGCCGAGGACGGTCAGGGCCAGGTCGGCGGCGTCGCACTCGCGCGTGCCGTCGTGCGGCAGGCGGTAGGCGGCCATCAGCGCGCGGGCCGGGACCTCCTCCTCGACGACGTGGCGCAGCTGCTCCCCGATGGTGTCGGGCAGGGTCCCGTCGCGCGGCGGCTGCTTGCCGTCGTGGGCAGGGATGGAGCCGAAGTACTTCTCGATCCAGGCGAGCGTCTGCGCCGGGTCGATGTCGCCGACGACCGACAGCACGGCGTTGTTGGGCGCGTAGTACGTACGGAAGAAGTTCCGCGCGTCCTCGAGGGTGGCGGCGTCGAGGTCGGCCATGGAGCCGATCGGCGTGTGGTGGTAGGGGTGGCCCTCGGGGTAGGCGAGGGCGGTCAGCCGCTCGAAGGCCGTGCCGTACGGGACGTTGTCGTACCGCTGGCGGCGCTCGTTCTTGACGACGTCCCGCTGGTTCTCCATGGACTCGTCGTCGAGCGCCGCGAGCAGGGAGCCCATCCGGTCGGCCTCGAGCCACAGGGCCAGCTCCAGCTGGTGGGCGGGCATGGTCTCGAAGTAGTTGGTCCGCTCGAAGCTCGTGGTGCCGTTGAGCGAGCCGCCGGCGCCCTGGACCAGCTCGAAGTGGCCGTTGCCCTTCACCTGGGCCGAGCCCTGGAACATCAGGTGCTCGAAGAGGTGGGCCAGGCCGGTGCGGCCCTCGACCTCGTGGCGGGAGCCGACGTCGTACCAGAGGCACACCGCGGCGACCGGGGTCAGGTGGTCCTCGGAGAGCACCACGCGCAGGCCGTTGGCCAGGCGGTGCTCGGTCGCTGTCAGGCCGCCGGAGCCGGCCTGGGCTGTGGCCGTGTGACCCATGGGCATGTACGTCCCTTCGATCGCTGGTGGAAAGTGCTGCCACTGTATGCAAGCGGACCGACACCTGGCGAAGTTCCCGTACCGCCGGATCATCCCTCTTCCGGGTCGCGGTCGGCGTTGTCGGTGGGACGGTCCACAATGGTCGGCGTCAGATCAGCCCTTGCCTGGTGAAGGAGCGCAGCCGCGATGGCCCGCCGCAGCACGAAGACCGCGCAGCCCGACGACTTCGAGGAGCGGATCCTCGACATCGACGTCGTCGACGAAATGCAGGGCTCCTTCCTCGAGTACGCGTACTCGGTGATCTACTCCCGGGCCCTGCCCGACGCCCGCGACGGCATGAAGCCGGTGCACCGCCGCATCGTGTACCAGATGAACGAGATGGGCCTGCGGCCCGAACGCGGCTTCGTCAAGTGCGCCCGGGTCGTCGGCGAGGTGATGGGCAAGCTGCACCCGCACGGCGACGCCTCGATCTACGACGCGCTGGTGCGTATGGCGCAGCCCTTCTCCATGCGGCTGCCGCTGGTGGACGGCCACGGCAACTTCGGCTCCCTCGGCAACGACGACCCGCCGGCCGCCATGCGGTACACCGAGTGCCGGATGGCGGACGCCACCTCCCTGATGACGGAGTCGATCGACGAGGACACCGTCGACTTCACGCCGAACTACGACGGGCAGGAGCGCGAGCCGGTCGCGCTGCCCGCCGCCTTCCCCAACCTTCTGGTCAACGGCGCGTCCGGGATCGCGGTCGGCATGGCGACCAACATGCCGCCGCACAACCTGGGCGAGGTCATCGCCGCGGCCCGGCACCTGATCAGGCACCCGGGCGCGGACCTGGAGACCCTGATGCGGTACGTGCCGGGGCCCGACCTGCCGACCGGCGGCCGGATCGTGGGGCTGTCCGGGATCAAGGACGCATACGAGACGGGCCGCGGCACCTTCAAGATCCGCGCCACCGTGGCCGTGGAGAACGTGACCCCCCGGCGCAAGGGCCTGGTCGTCACCGAACTGCCCTTCACGGTCGGCCCGGAGAAGGTCATCGCCAAGATCAAGGACCTGGTCGCGGCGAAGAAGCTCCAGGGCATCGCCGACGTCAAGGACCTGACCGACCGCGCGCACGGCCTGCGGCTGGTGATCGAGGTCAAGAACGGCTTCATCCCCGAGGCCGTGCTGGAGCAGCTGTACAAGCTGACGCCGATGGAGGAGTCCTTCGGCATCAACAACGTGGCGCTGGTCGACGGGCAGCCGCTGACCCTGGGCCTGAAGGAGCTGCTGGAGGTCTACCTCGACCACCGCTTCGACGTCGTGCGGCGCCGCAGCGAGTTCCGGCGCGGCAAGAAGCGGGACCGGCTGCACCTCGTCGAGGGCCTGCTCGTCGCGCTCCTCGACATCGACGAGGTGATCCGGCTGATCCGGTCGAGCGAGAATTCCGCGCAGGCCAAGGAGCGGCTGATCGAGCGGTTCTCGCTGAGCGAGGTCCAGACCCAGTACATCCTGGACACCCCGCTGCGCCGGCTCACCAAGTTCGACCGGCTGGAGCTGGAGGGCGAGCGGGACCGGCTGAACGCCGAGATCGCCGAGCTGACCCGGATCCTGGACTCGGACGCCGAGCTGCGCAAGCTGGTGTCGTCGGAACTGGCCGCGGTGGCGAAGAAGTTCGGCACCGAGCGGCGCACGGTGCTGCTGGAGTCGGCGGGCGCGCCGGTCCAGTCGGTGTCCCTGCAGGTCGCGGACGACCCGTGCCGGGTCATGCTGTCGTCGACCGGTCTGCTGGCGCGTACGGCGAGCGGCGAGCCGCTCCCGGACAGCGGCGGCCGGCGCACCAAGCACGACGTGATCGTCTCGGCGGTGCCGGCGACCCAGCGCGGCGAGGTGGGCGCGGTGACGTCCGGCGGACGCCTGCTGCGGCTGTCGGTGATCGACCTGCCGCAGCTGCCGGACACGGCGTCCGCGCCGAACCTGTCGGGCGGGGCGCAGATCTCCGAGTTCCTGACGCTGGAGAAGGACGAGACGGTGGTCTGTCTGACCACGCTGGACGAGGCGTCCCCGGGCCTGGCGATCGGCACCCTCCAGGGCGTCGTCAAGCGCGTCGTGCCGGACTACCCGGCGAACAAGGAGGAGCTGGAGGTGATCACCCTCAAGGAGGGTGACCGGATCGTGGGCGCGGCCGAGCTGCGCACGGGCGAGGAGGACCTGGTCTTCATCACCTCCGACGCGCAACTGCTGCGCTACCCGGCCTCCCAGGTGCGGCCGCAGGGCCGCCCGGCGGGCGGTATGACGGGCATCAAGCTGTCGGCCGGCGCCGAGGTGATCTCGTTCACCGCGGTCGACCCGGCGGCGGACGCGGCGGTGTTCACGGTCGCCGGCTCGTCCGGCGCGCTGGACCCGGAGGCGGGCACGTCGGCGAAGCTGACCCCGTTCGACCAGTACCCGCGCAAGGGCCGGGCGACGGGCGGCGTGCGCTGCCAGCGCTTCCTGAAGGGCGAGGACATGCTGGTCCTGGCCTGGGCGGGGGCCGCCCCGGCCCGGGCGGCCCAGAAGAACGGCTCCCCGGTCGACCTGCCGGAGGCCGACCCGCGCCGCGACGGCTCGGGCACACCGCTCCCCAAGCCGGTCGCGGTGGTGGCGGGCCCGGCGTCGTAACGGGGCGATCGAGGACCTCCTGCGGCCGGCGGCTCACGTCGTACTGCGGGAGGTCTTCGTGCGTGACGGCGCTGTCCTGCCGATTCCCGCATACCGGCGCGGTGCGCCGGATGGCCTCGTCATGATCGGCAGCCCTCCCCCGGCGCTCGCGGGCGGCTGCCGGTAGGTCCGGCACCCCTGGGGAAGGATGGCCGCGTTGACGGAAGAGGCATTCAGCGTCGACAAGCGCCCGCTGCGCGATCTGCTGCGCCAGGTCGAGGACGGCCGGGCTCAGCTGCCCGAATTCCGCGGTGGGGGCACCTCCCCTGCCCGAAGGGCAACGGGGCCGTCGGCGACCGACGACAACGCGGCGAGGTGCGGTGCCGGGCGCCGCGAGCCCGGCGTGATCGGCAAGACACCCCCTAAGAGACCTCGTCGGGCTCTCCCTTGTCGGGGACGAAGCGCAGGACGCCCCACATGCTGTGCTCCTCCGGGGCGTCATGCGGGCCGGTCACCCGGCAGCCGTCCAGGGACTTGCGCAGGCCGTCGGGCTCGATGCCCGAGCCGATGAGCACCAGCTGGGAGAGGCGCTGCTCCCCGGCCGGCCAGGGCTCGGGGTAGAAGCGCAGGAAGCGGCCGACCGCGTGGACCGCGTACCGGTTGGCGGGGTCGGCGTCGCCGAAGTCCACGAAGCCCTTGATCCGGTACAGGCCCTCCGCGCGCGAGTCGAGGAAGTCCAGCAGACGGCGCGGGTGCAGGGGGTCCTCGGCCGTGAAGGAGAGCGTGTCGTACGCCGCGTGCGGGTGGGCGTGGTGCTCGTCCTCGCGCAGGTCGTCGAAGGAGAGCTGTCCCTCGATCCGGTCCTCGTCCCGTCGCGCGGCCCGGTCGAAGAGCAGCTCGGGATCGACCCGGCCGTACGCGGCGTCGATCACGGCGGCCCGCTCCGCCAGGCCGGCGACCACGGTGTGCACGCGGCGCAGCTCCTGCGGGTCCACCCGGTCGGCCTTGTTGACGACGACGAGGTCGGCGATGGCGAGGTGGCGGTCGGTCTCGGGGTGCCGGGCGCGCGTGGCGTCGAACTCGGCCGCGTCGACGACCTGGACCAGCCCGCCGTAGACGATCCGTTCGTTGTCGCTGGCGAGCACCATCCGCACCAGCTCCTGCGGCTCGGCCAGGCCGCTCGCCTCGATGACGATGACGTCGAGGTGGGCGGAGGGCCGGGTGAGGGCCTCCAGGTAGGTGTCGAGCTCACTGGCGTCGACGGCGCAGCACAGGCAGCCGTTGCCGAGGGAGACGGTGGAGCCGACCTGGCCGGCGACCGTCATGGCGTCGATCTCGATCGAGCCGAAGTCGTTGACCATCACGCCGATGCGGGTGCCCCGGGCGCTGCGCAGCAGATGGTTCAGCAGGGTCGTCTTCCCCGACCCGAGGAAGCCCGAGAGGACGACGACGGGGATCTGCTGCACGCTGCTCAAGGGACACCTTTCCGGTTGTGGCTTCCGGCCGACGGCTCCGGACACGGCTACCCAGGATAGGCGCGGTGATCAGCCCGGGGAGCCCGCGTGATGTCCGGCATTTCCCCGAGGGGGCTCGGCCGTTTACGGTTCCTGGGATGAGCCCGGCACCGGTCCCCACCCCCTCTCCCGCCCTGCGCGCACCCGCGCGGCGGCGGCGGTTCGGCTGGCCGCAGCGGGTGTTCTCGCAGGTCCTGCTGATGCAGCTGGCCATCGCGACCGGCGTCACCGTCCTCGCCACGGGTCTGTTCCTGGCACCGCTGAGCGCCCAGCTCGACGACCAGGCCATGCGGCGGGCCCTGGCCATCGCCGAGGCCACGGCCTCCCCCGAGGTCGCCGGCGAGCTGCTGGCCTCGCCGCCCACCGCCACCGGACCCGTCCAGGCGGAGGCCGAGCGGATCAGGACGGCCACCGGCGCCGAGTACGTGGTGATCATGGACACCCGCGGTGTGCGCTGGTCGCACACCGATCCGCGCAAGATCGGCCGGGTCGTGTCCACCGATCCCAGCGACGCCCTCGCGGGCCGGGACGTCATGGAGATCGACAGCGGCACGCTCGGCCGCTCCGCCCGCGGCAAGGTCCCGCTGCGCGCGGCGGACGGCGACATCGTCGGCGCGGTGTCGGTCGGCATCGAGTACGACAGCGTCCGGGCCCGGCTGCTGGCGGCCATCCCCGGGCTGCTGGCGTACGCGGGCGGGGCGCTGGCCGTGGGGGCGCTGGCCGCGTACCTCATCTCGCGCCGCCTCCAGCGCCGTACGCACGACCTCGCCTTCTCCGACATCTCGGCGCTCCTCGCGGAACGCGAGGCGATGCTGCACGGCATCCGCGAAGGGGTGGTCGCCCTGGACGCGGCCGGACGGATCCGGCTGCTGAACGACGAGGCGCAGCGGCTGCTCGGCGTGGCGCCCGACGCGGCCGGGCAGCCGCTGGACGAGGTCCTCGGGGAGGGCCGGACCGCGGACGTGCTGGCCGGCCGCGTCACGGGCGAGGACCTGGTGACGGTACGCGGACACCGCGTACTGATCGCCAACCGGATGCCCACGGACGACGGGGGCGCCGTCGCGACGCTGCGTGACCGGACCGAGCTGGAGCGGCTGGGGCGGGAGCTGGACTCGACGCGCGGGCTGATCGACGCACTGCGGGCCCAGGACCACGAGCACGCCAACCGGATGCACACACTCCTCGGGCTTCTGGAGCTGGAGATGCACGAGGAGGCGGTGGAGTTCGTCACCGAGGTGGCGGGCGTGCACCGGGCGACGGCCGAGCAGGTCACCGAGCGGGTGCACGATCCGCTGCTGGCGGCGCTGCTGGTGGGCAAGGCCACGGTGGCCGCGGAGCGGGGCGTCTCGCTGCGCGTCGCACCGGGCACGCTGCTGCCGGACCGGCTGGTGGAGCCGCGCGAGCTGGTCACGGTCGTCGGCAACCTGGTCGACAACGCGCTGGACGCCGCGGCCGGTTCCGCGCAGCCCGTGGTGGTGGTCGAACTGCGTGCCGAGGGGCGTACGGCGGTGCTGCGGGTCACGGACAGCGGACCGGGCGTACCGGCCGAGCGGCGCGAACTGATCTTCACCGAGGGCTGGTCCACCAAGGACATGCCCGCGCACGGCGGACAGCGCGGCCTGGGACTCGCCATGGTGCGCCGGCTGGCGGAGCGGCAGGGCGGCAGCGTGCGGGTGACGGACGGCGCGGACGGGGGCGCCGCGTTCACCGTCGTGCTGCCGGAGGCCCTGACGGAGCCCCCACCGGCGCCGCGCGCGCCGGTGGGGGCCACGGCGGGGTCCCCTGCTGCGGCGGAGTACGTCCCGGGAACGGAGGTCCCCGGAGTGGCCGGGGTGCCAGGAGCGGCCCAGGCGCCTGGAGTGGCCGGGGTACCGGGGGCGGCCCAGGCGCCTGGAGTGGCCGGGGTACCGGGGGCGGAGGTCGCCCCGTGATCCGCGTCCTCGTCGTGGACGACGACGTCCGGGTCGCGGAGATCAACGCCGCGTACGTGGCCAAGGTGCCGGGCTTCGAGGTCGCCGCGCGGGCGCACACGGCAGCCGAGGCCCTGGCGCGCGTCGAGGAGCTGCCCGGCCTCGACCTGGTCCTGCTCGACCACTACCTGCCGGACCGCAACGGGCTCGCGGTCGTGCGGGAGCTGCGGCGGCGCGGCCACGAGACCGACGTGATCATGGTGACGGCGGCCCGGGACGTCGCGACCGTCCAGGCCGCCCAGCGTCACGGGGCCTTGCAGTACCTGGTGAAGCCGTTCAACTTCGCGGGGCTGCGCCCCAAGCTGGAGGCGTACGCCGCGCTGCGCCGCACCCTGGACGGCGGCGGCGAGGCGGAACAGGCCGAGGTGGACCGGATCTTCGGTGCGCTGTCGGTCGGCTCGGGCGCGCCGGACCTGCCCAAGGGCCACTCCCCGACCACGGCGGAGCTCGTACGGCAGGTGCTGCTGGCCGCCGGCGGGCCGCTGTCGGCGCAGGAGATCGCCGAACGGGCGGGGGTGAGCCGGCAGACCGCACAGCGCTACCTGAAACTGCTGGAGCGGGCGGGGCGGGTGCGGCTGTCGCTGAGGTACGGCGATACAGGCCGTCCGGAACACCGCTACGCCTGGGCCACCGCCTGAAGGGCGGCCCTGCCGAGGCCCGGATCCCTGAAGCGCCGCCCTGCGCAGGCGGGACCTCTGAACCGCAGCCCCGGCGGCTTTCAGACCGCGCCCGCGCCCGTCAGCGCCCGTACCTCCGTCTCGGCGTGGCCGGCCTCGTCGGGTGGCTCGGGCGAGGTCACCGTACCGAGCCAGCCGGCCAGGAAGCCCAGCGGGATGGAGACCGCGCCGGGGTTCTGGAGCGGGAAGACCTGGAAGTCCACGCCGGGGAAGAGCGCGTCCGGACTGCCGGAGACGACCGGGGAGAGCACCACCAGCAGGACGGCCGGCACCAGCCCTCCGTACACCGACCAGACCGCCCCGCGCGTGGTGAAGTTCCGCCAGAAGAGCGAATAGAGCAGGACCGGCAGGTTGGCGGAGGCGGCGACGGCGAAGGCGAGGCCCACCAGGAAAGCCACGTTCAGGTCCCGGGCGAGGAGGCCCAGGCCGATCGCCACCGCGCCGATCCCGGCCGCGGCCGCGCGCGCCACCGCGACCTCGCTGTACGGCGTGGAGCGTCGCCGGCGCCGCAGTGAGGCGTACAGGTCGTGCGCGACCGAGGCGGAGGAGGCGAGCGTGATGCCGGCGACGACGGCAAGGATCGTCGCGAACGCGACCGCCGCGACCACGGCGAACAGCACCGCCCCGCCCGTCGTGCCGGCTCCGCCGCCCAGGTCGAGGGCGAGGAGCGGCACGGCGGTGTTGCCGGCCGCGCTGGAGGCCCGCACCTCGTCGCTGCCGATGATCGCGGCCGCGCCGAAGCCGAGCACGATCGTCATGAGGTAGAAGCTGCCGATGAGTCCGATGGACCAGACGACCGAGCGCCGTGCGGCGCGGGCGGTCGGCACCGTGTAGAACCGGGACAGGATGTGCGGCAGGCCGGCGGTGCCGAGGACGAGCGCCAGACCGAGGCTGATGAAGTCCAGCCGCGCGGTCCAGTTTTCGCCGTACTTCAGTCCGGGGGCGAGGAAGTCGGAGCCGTGGCCGCTGCGTTCGGCCGCGGTGGTGAGCAGCTGGTCGACGTCGCCGTGGAAGCGCAGCAGGACGAGAACCGTGAGCGCGAGTGTTCCCGCCATCAGCAGCACGGCCTTGACGATCTGGATCCAGGTGGTGGCGCGCATGCCGCCCAGGGATACGTAGACGACCATCAGCGCCCCGACCCCGATGACGGTCCAGGAGCGCGCGGCCTCGCTCGTACCGCCCAGCAGCAGGGCGACCAGGCTGCCCGCACCGACCATCTGCGCCACCAGGTAGAGCACGGACACGGTGACGGAGGACGTGCCTGCCGCGATGCGCACCGGCCGTTCCCTCATCCGCGCGGCGATGACGTCCGCGAGCGTGAACCGGCCGCAGTTGCGGACGAGTTCGGCCACGAACAGCAGGACGACCAGCCAGGCCACCAGGAAGCCGACGGAGTAGAGCATTCCGTCGTATCCGTGGAGCGCGATGAGCCCGGAGATGCCGAGGAAGGAGGCGGCGGACATGTAGTCGCCGGCGATGGCGAAACCGTTCTCCATAGGGGAGAACAGGCGTCCTCCGGCGTAGAACTCCTCGGCGGAGCCGCGCCGGTTGCGGCCGGCCCAGGTCGTGATGGCCAGGGTCACCGCGACGAACGCGCTGAACAGCAGCAGGGCCAGGGTCTGGTGGTCTCCGCTCACCGCCCGGCCCCCTCCCGGGTCGGCCGCGGACTCCGCTCCCCGGCGGCCCGCCGGTCGCTCTCCCGGCCCCGCTCCCGCTCGAACATGGCCCACCGCAGGTCCAGCGCCGCCCGGTCCCGGTGCAGCCGGGCATGGCGTGCGTACGCCCAGGTCAGCACGAAGGTGGTGAGGAACTGGCCGAGTCCCGCGACCATCGCCACATTGACCGCGCCGGCCACCGGCCGGGACATCAGCCCGGGCGCGGCGGTCGCGGCGACGACATACGCCAGGTACCAGGCGAGGAAGGCGAGCGCGGCCGGCACCACGAACCGCCGGTAGCGGCTGCGCACCTCTTGGAAGGCGGCGCTGCGCTGCACTTCGCGGTAGATGTCGGTCGCGGTGGGGGGCCGCTGCGGCGGCTGTGTCCGCCGCGGCCCCGCGGCGGCGGGCTCGTCCGCTCCGGCCGGGTCCCCCCAGCCGGAGACCGGCGCGTCATACCACGGGTCATGGATCACCGAATCGACCCTCCTTGTCAGCGAACCGTTTCGGCCGCGTGCCCAAGGATGGGCATTCAGGAAGGATCCCGGCCTCCGGTCCCCGCCCTCTTCACCCCATCAGGTGAAGCCGGCGGGGAGCCCCGGTGGATCAGGCGTCGATACGCGAACGGTCCAGCGTCGCCGCGGAGCTGGTGATGAACTCCTTGCGCGGCGCCACCTCGTTGCCCATCAGCAGGTCGAAGACCTGCTCCGAGGCTTCCAGGTCACCGATGTTGATCCGGCGCAGGGTGCGGTGCCGGGGGTCCATCGTGGTCTCCGCGAGCTGGTCGGCGTCCATCTCGCCGAGTCCCTTGTACCGCTGGATCGAGTCCTTGTACCGGACGCCCTTGCGCTGGAACTCCAGCAGCGTCTGCCGCAGCTCGTTGTCCGAGTACGTGTAGACGTACTTGTCCTGGCCCTTCTTGGGCTGGATCAGCTCGATGCGGTGCAGCGGCGGTACGGCGGCGAAGACCCGGCCCGCCTCGACCATCGGACGCATGTAGCGCTGGAAGAGCGTGAGCAGCAGGCAGCGGATGTGGGCGCCGTCGACATCGGCGTCGACGAGGAGCACGATCTTGCCGTAGCGCGCCGCGTCGATGTCGAAGGTCCGGCCGGATCCCGCCCCTATGACCTGGATGATCGCGCCGCACTCGGCGTTCTTGAGCATGTCCGAGACGGACGACTTCTGGACGTTGAGGATCTTGCCGCGGATCGGCAGCAGCGCCTGGAACTCGCTGTTCCGGGCGAGCTTCGCCGTACCGAGCGCCGAGTCGCCCTCGACGATGAAGAGCTCGCTGCGCTCCACGTCGTCACTGCGGCAGTCGGCCAGCTTCGCGGGGAGGGAGGAGGACTCCAGCGCGGTCTTGCGACGCTGCGCCTCCTTGTGCTGGCGGGCCGCGATGCGCGTCCGGGCCGCGGCGACGGCCTTCTCCAGGACCGCGCGGGCCTGCGCCTTGGCGTCGCGCTTGGTGGAGGTCAGGAAGGCCTTGAGCTCCTTGGCGACCACCGTGGCGACGATGCGGTTCGCCGCGGAGGTGCCGAGTACCTCCTTGGTCTGGCCCTCGAACTGCGGCTCGGCCAGCCGTACGGTCACGACGGCGGTGAGGCCCTCCAGGGCGTCGTCCTTGACGATGTCGTCCTCGGCGACGCGCAGCAGCTTGGTGGAGCGCAGCACCTCGTTCACCGTCTTGGTGATGGCTCGCTCGAAGCCGGTGACGTGGGTGCCGCCCTTGGGGGTGGCGATGATGTTCACGAAGGACTTGACCGTGGAGTCGTACCCGGTGCCCCAGCGCAGGGCCACGTCGACGCCGAGCTCGCGGGTGACCTCGGTGGGCGTCATGTGGCCGCGCTCGTCCAGGACCGGCACGGTCTCCTTGAAGGTGCCCTGGCCGGTGAGGCGGAGCACGTCGCAGACGGCCTTGTCCTGCGCCAGGTACTCGCAGAACTCGCTGATG
This sequence comes from Streptomyces sp. NPDC051310, assembly GCF_044455245.1. Taxonomy (NCBI): domain Bacteria; kingdom Bacillati; phylum Actinomycetota; class Actinomycetes; order Kitasatosporales; family Streptomycetaceae; genus Streptomyces; species Streptomyces sp. NPDC051310. Next base: position 104,468 of record NZ_JBITEO010000017.1, on the reverse strand, counting down.
CCTCCGTCGAACCGGAAGATCTCCTCGCTCTTGCCCTCGCCCTCCAGGTCGCGCTCGTCCCGTACGACGATGGTCAGGCCGGGCACCAGGAAGGCGGTCTGGCGGGCGCGCTGGTGCAGGGTCTCCAGGGAGAGTTTGGCGTCCTTCAGGAAGATCTGGCGGTCCGCCCAGTAGCGCACGCGGGTGCCGGTGCGGGTCTTGGGCACGCGCTTGGTCTTGCGCAGCCCGTTCGCCGGGTCGAAGGGGGCGTCCGGGCCGGACTCGGTGAAGATGCCCGGGACTCCGCGGCGGAAGCTGATGGCATGGGTCGAGCTGCTGCGGTCGACCTCGACGTCGAGGCGGGCCGACAGGGCGTTCACGACCGAGGCGCCCACGCCGTGCAGACCGCCGGAGGCGGCGTACGACCCGCCGCCGAACTTGCCGCCGGCGTGCAGCTTGGTCATGACGACTTCGACGCCGGAGAGGCCGGTCTTCGGCTCGACGTCCACCGGGATGCCACGGCCGTTGTCCCGGACCTCGACCGAGCCGTCCTCGTGCAGGATCACCTCGATGTGGTCGCAGTACCCGCCGAGGGCTTCGTCGACCGAGTTGTCGATGATCTCCCAGAGGCAGTGCATCAGGCCACGGCTGTCCGTGGACCCGATGTACATGCCGGGGCGCTTGCGAACCGCCTCGAGGCCCTCCAGGACGAGCAGGTGCCGAGCGGTGTAGTTGGAACCGTCACGGTCTGCGGTCAGCAGCGCACTGGACGGCACGGACGTCTCGGCGGTCACGCGGTTCGCTCCTCGCTGAATTTGGGATGTGGCCCATGGGGGTAAGGCCCGGCGTCTGTCACCGGGTCAGAGGGTACCGAGGCCTGGTAGAGCCGTTGTAACGCCACCCTCGTGGAACACTCATGCTAGTCCAGGGTCGTATAGGTGTTCGATCCCTCGATGGGGTGACGTGCACATCACGTTCCCTTCCAGGCATGAACCATTTAGGCTCCGGGCACGTCCTCATGCACAACCGGCAACCAGCCGGGAGGACCGAACGACACATACACCGCAAACAACGCGAAACCCGTAGAGCACAGCAATACGGCTCATTCGCCGCCAACCGGCAGCAGACAGCCACCTTGGAAAAAGTTTCGAGGAAAAGCCACGAGCGGGAACGTTTTCGGCCTGGTTGGATGTTGACCCTGGTACGACAGCTCGTCGAGCTAGAGAAGAGGCGACGTGACTACTGTTCTGACCCCCGCGAGCCCGCTGACGGCCGCCGACCGCTGCGACCGCTGCGGCGCCCAGGCATATCTGCGCGTCGTGCTGACCAGCGGTGGCGAACTGCTCTTCTGCGCCCACCACGGGCGCAAGTTCGAGCCGGAACTCAAGAAGATCGCCGCGGAAATACAGGATGAGACGGACCGGCTCACCACCGTACCGGCCAGCACCGAAGAGGATCGCTGACGCTCACATCCCGACGAGCTACGGGCCGGTCCCGGACCGGCCGACGGGCGGCCGCCCCCGCACCACGGGGGCCGGCCGCCCGTTCTCGTACGCCCTGACGCGCGGGAGAACCGGGCGGCCGGGCAGGCGCTGCCTGCGGGGCCGAGGGCATCAGAGCGCCGGCATCACTGCCGAGACGCGGGTGTACACCCCCGGGCTGCCCGGCTGGCCGCAACCGCTCCCCCAGGAGACCAGACCGATCAGCCGGCCCCGCGCCACCAGCGGCCCCCCGCTGTCGCCCTGGCAGGCGTCCCGGCCCCCGTCCGGGTCCCCCGCGCACAGCATCGTGGACGGCAGGTACGCCCCGCCCGCTCCGGTCGCGTAGGCGCTACGGCAGACCTCATCGGGCAGGACCTGCACCCGTGCCGAGCGCAGCCCGTGCGCATAGGCGCCCCCACCCGTCGTGTCCCCCCAGCCGTACACGTCGGCGCTCGTACCGGGCCTGTACGCCGGATCGTCCGGTCCGGCCACCTTGATCACATACGAGGCGGGCAGAGCGGTCGCCAGCGTCAGCACGGCGAGGTCGCCGGACTGCGTCTCGGGGTCGTACGCCGGGCTGATCCACGCCCGCTTCACGGACACCTCCCGCCCGCCCGTGCCGCTCAGGTCCGTCCGCCCCGCGATGACGGCCAGATCCGCCAGCCCGCCGGGTTCCATGCCGAGCACCGCGGGCCCCAGGCAGTGGGCGGCGGTCACCACCTTGGTCGGCGCGACGACCACACCACCGCAGAACTGGCCGGAGCGCACGGCCCCGAACCGTTCACGGCTCGCCAGGGCCACGGCCCAGGGGCTGTCGGCGGCGCGGACCGGCTGCCCGCCGACCACCACGCTGTCGGCGGACACGGGGGCCGCGGCCAGTGGCAACGCCACGGCCGCCAGCACGCCGGTGGTCACGGCCACGGCACCCGTCCGGATCCGGCTGTTGGGTCGACGCAGACGACGCATACGGCGCATACGGTCTCCTGACTCTCCGGTGAACCCCGTTCACCCAGCGTCGGCCACTTGGCCCGCGCCCGCACCCGCTCGGACGCCGGAGGGCCCGGCTCCCTTCCGGGAACCGGGCCCTCCGCCACTGCTGCGTTTGCGCTGCCGACTCAGTCGAGGTAGTCGCGCAGCACCTGCGAGCGCGACGGGTGGCGCAGCTTCGACATGGTCTTGGACTCGATCTGGCGGATCCGCTCACGGGTCACGCCGTAGACCTTGCCGATCTCGTCCAGGGTCTTCGGCTGGCCGTCCGTGAGGCCGAAGCGCATGGAGACCACGCCCGCCTCACGCTCGGAGAGCGTGTCGAGCACCGAGTGCAGCTGCTCCTGGAGGAGCGTGAAGCTGACCGCGTCGGCCGGCACGACGGCCTCGGAGTCCTCGATCAGGTCACCGAACTCGCTGTCGCCGTCCTCACCGAGGGGGGTGTGCAGCGAAATCGGCTCGCGGCCGTACTTCTGGACCTCGATGACCTTCTCGGGGGTCATGTCGAGTTCCTTGGCCAGCTCCTCCGGGGTGGGCTCGCGGCCCAGGTCCTGGAGCATCTGGCGCTGGACGCGCGCAAGCTTGTTGATGACCTCGACCATGTGCACCGGGATACGGATGGTGCGGGCCTGGTCGGCCATGGCGCGGGTGATCGCCTGCCGGATCCACCAGGTGGCGTACGTGGAGAACTTGTAGCCCTTGGTGTAGTCGAACTTCTCGACCGCACGGATCAGACCGAGGTTGCCTTCCTGGATCAGGTCCAGGAAGAGCATGCCGCGGCCGGTGTAGCGCTTGGCGAGCGAGACCACGAGACGGAGGTTGGCCTCCAGCAGGTGGTTCTTGGCGCGGCGCCCGTCCTCGGCGATGATCTCCAGCTCGCGCTTGAGCTTGGGGGCCAGCTTGTCGGAGTTCGCCAGCTTGTCCTCGGCGAACAGACCGGCCTCGATGCGCTTGGCGAGCTCGACCTCCTGCTCGGCGTTGAGCAGCGGGACCTTGCCGATCTGCTTCAGGTAGTCCTTGACCGGGTCCGCGGTGGCACCGGCGACGGCGACCTGCTGCGCGGGCGCGTCGTCCTCGTCCTCGTCGGACAGGACGAAGCCCTTGGTCTCGCCGTCGGCCTCTTCCTCCTCGCCCTTGCCGGGGGCGACGTCGTCGAGCAGCTCTTCGCCCTCGATGAGCTCGTCGGGGTCCTTCTTGGCCGTGGTCTTCTTGGCCGTCGTCTTCTTCGCGGCAGCGGTCTTCTTCACCGCCGTCTTCTTGGCGGCGGTCTTCTTCGCGGCCGCCTTCTTGGCGGGGGTACCGGCCTCGTCGGCCGGGGCGTCCGCGCTCGGGGCCGCCGGGGCCGCGGCGGCCGCGACGGGCTTCGTCACGGTCGTCTTGGCGGTGACGGTCTTGGTGGCGGTGCGCTTTGCCGGGCTCTTCGCTGCGACGCTCTTACGGGCGCGCTTCGGCGACTCCGCTGCACTGACCATCAGCGTCACACCCTCTTCCTCGAGGATCTGATTGAGGCTGCGCAGAACATTCTTCCACTGGGTTGGCGGAATCTGGTCAGCCTCGAAGGCCCGACGCACGTCATCGCCGGCGATCTGCCCATCAGCCTTTCCCCGCTCGATGAGCGCCATCACAGACTCGGACTCGGCGATCTCCGGCGGGAGCGTACGGGATGTGCTGGCCGACACGAACAACCTCTCGGAACGATGGAAACGGCTTCCGGCCCCGCCCATGATCGGGCCGGAGCCGACGACCGCCGGCGGGGAATGTGCCGACGACGCGGGTGGACCTCGGAGCTGCACAGCGCCCTGAACGGCGGCTGTATTCCTTCCTCGGCCATCACCTCTTAGGTCATCGCAGGGCTTCGAAGAGCGTTACGCCCGTTCCACGTGGCCCGAGTCACACCCCGAATATGATCAAAACGGCCAGATGGGGAGATCACCCCTGTAAACGCATGTCAGGCGGACCACCGGGGTACGTCCGTTCTGTACGTCATCCCGGATACGTGCGGTGTGCGCCGACCACAGTGCGTACGCCACTTGTACCGTCGGCGCCGTGCACGCAGCGTGCTGCTCGTACGCCGCAGGTACCCTGCGGGTGATCGGCGCGCGGGATCGTCCGGGGCCCGGCGGCACACAGCGCCCGCGCCCGTGTCCGTGCGCGTGCGCGGTTGCCGCCGGCGGCTCAGTGCTCGCGAGGAGCGGGCACGACCCGCTCCACCTCCGGGTGGGTCGTCAGCAGCTGCCGCATGGCCGACTCGGCCGCGTGCCCGTCGCCCGTGGCCAGGGCGTCGACGATGCGCGCGTGATGCGCGAGGCAGGGCTCGCTGGGACGGTCGCAGCTGATGGCCGGGGATCCCGAGACCTGCAGGGCGGCGGAGACGATGCCGGAGAGGTGCTCGAGCATGCGGTTGCCGGCGACCTGGATCAGCAGGGAGTGGAACTCGGCGTCTGCGCGGGAGAACGTGATCGCGTCACCCTGCGCGAAGGCGTGGCCCATGATCTCGACCATGTCACCGAGCCGCTGCTGGATGTCCTCGCGGCCGTGCCCGGCGGCGAGGCGCGCGGCCAGCGGTTCGATCGTCCACCGCAGCTCACTCAGCTCGCGGCGCTGATCCTCGCGCTGCGGGCCGAAGGCCCGCCACTCGATGATGTCCGGGTCGAGCAGGTTCCAGTCGCTGACCGGCCGGACCCGGGTGCCGACGTTGGGGCGCGCGCTGACCAGGCCCTTGGCCTCGAGGACGCGGAGGGATTCGCGGACGACGGTGCGGGAGACCTCGAAGCGCTGGCCGATCTCCTCGGGGACGAGCGGCCGGTCCGCGCCCAGATCGCCGGAGACGATCATCTGGCCGAGCTGCTGGACGAGTTGGCCGTGCAGTCCGCGGCCGCGATTGCCTGCCGCCCGCCGGCCCACCCGGCCCAGGTCCGTATCGGCGCCTTCCCACGCGGTCGGGCCGACGCGGTCGGCACCGGGGCCTTCCGCGTAGGGGTATCGGTCCAGTCCGCCCGGGGCCGCGAGGCCGGACTCCACGGGGCGGGCGGCGGTCATCATGGTGTGCGCAAGGGTACTCACGCATCTTTTGTCGGCGTCGTTTCCACGGCCCTTGAGGTCTTTGGTGAAAAGCACACGAAAGGGTGATCGGCGCTCGCTTCCCAATTGACGCCTTATCGGAAGGAAGCGGGCAATTTCCAAGGGAGTTGTGACCGTTCGAAGCGCTTTGGTCACCGCTCGGTCACCAACGGGCGCGGCGCCGCAGCCCGGTGAGCAGATAGGCACAGATGAGGGCGGTCAGCGACAACACCAGTGCCGTACCGACGGGTTGCGCCACCACGTGCCCCACCCCCATGAGCCAGCGGTCGACCTCGTACGGCCAGTGCGTCCAGGACAGTTCGCGCAGCCGGCCGGGCAATCCCGCGATCGAACGCACGGACGGGCCCACGAGTACCTTCTGCACGAGCGGGGCGATGAGGACCGGCACGGCGAGGACGGCGGCCACACCGGCCGCGGTCGCCCGGAAGATTCCCGCCGCCAGGAGGCCCGCCCAGGCGCAGCCCACGGCCAGTCCGGCCCAACTGGCACACAGGATGCGCCAGTTTTCCGGTACGGGGATCAAGTCTCCGCCGTAGACGAGGCGGAGTGCTTCGAGATCGATCACTCCGGCGAGCAGGGCGAGCGTCAGCGCGGTCACGGCGGTGACGGCGAGCTTCGCGAGCAGGAGGCCGGCGCGGCGCGGAACGGGGCCGCGGCCGGAGGAGAGGACGGGGTAGCGGTACTCGTCGCCGAACGAGAAGGCGCCGAGCAGACCGGCCCCGAGAGCCGCGGGGGGCAGCGGCAGCAGGCCGGGCCAGGCGGCGATCACGTTTGGGAGCGACGTGCGGCCGGTCCGGGCGAGCAGCACGGCGATGGCGGCGGAGGCGACGAGCACGGCGACGGTGACCGCGTACGTGGCGGGCGCACCGAACAGCCGGCGCAGCTCGTAGCGCAGGGGGTGCAGCGGGCTGCGTACGGGCTTGGGGCGGAGCGGTGGCGGCAGGGGCCCGGGGTCCGCGTCCTCGGCGCGGGCGGCGGCGCGCTGGCCGGGCAGCGCACCTCCAGGGGCGGCGGCAGCGGCAGGCGGCCCATCTTCGGCCGGGCGGCCGCGGACCACGGAGGTGGCGAGAACGGGACGCACATGCGCCCCGGCCGCGTCGGAGCCCCGGCGCGGCGCGGGGGCCGCCCCGGACGGTGCGCCGGCATCCGGAGCGGCGAGTGCTTCGTCCGGGACGCCGGGGGCCGGTGCCGCGCCGGGAGAAGGGGCACTGGCGGAAGGTGCGCCGGCGAGAGGCGCACCGGAGGGGGACGCACCGGAGGAGGGGGCTCCGGCAGTCGGTTCGGCTTCCGCCCCGACGTCGGACGCGGGTGCCGAACCGGGCTCGGGGGCGGGCTCGGGATCGAGGGCGGGGGTGAGGGCCGGCGTGAAGGCGGGGCCTGTGCCGCCGGTCTCGTCGGCGAGTTGGTGGAGCAGGATCCCGTGCCGGAAGGCCGTCTCACCGATCTCGGCGCACGTGCTGCCGTACACGCACAGGCGGTTGCCGTTCTCGGTGACCACCTCGACCGAGCGCCGGGCGGCGCGGGCCTCGCGGCTGACGACGGCGGCCAGGCGGGCGGCGTGGGGCGTGCGGACGGCGACGCGGGGGCGAAGCCGGGTGCGGGCGAAGTCGGCGGCCTCCTGGTCCGCGACGAGCCGGCCTTCGTCGATGGCGACGACGTGGTCGGCGATGCGGGCGGCCTCCTTGGGGTCGTCGGTGGTGCACAGGACGGTGCCGCCGTCGGCGGCGTGAGCTCGCAGGAGCTCGTACAGCCAGCCGGCCTCGCGCGGCGACAGGCTCACGGCGGGCTGGTCGAGCAGGAGGGTGTGCGGGTCGCCCAACAGGGCGGCGGCGAGCCCGAGTCGGCGCTCCATGCCGGTCGAGAGGGCACCGAGGCGCTGGTCCTGCAGGCCGTGGAGGCCGACGGCCTCGAGCACCTCGTCGGCGCGTGTCACGGGGACGCCGGCGGCCGCGCAGAGCATCCGCAGCTGCCCCCGGACCGTGCGGGAGGGCTGGCCCGGGACCGCGGCGAGGAGGACGCCGACCTCGCGGGCAGGGTGGGCGATGCGGTGCAGGGGCCGGCCGCGGAAGTACGTGATGCCACGGCCCGGTTCGAGTTCGAGCATGAGGCGCAGTGCGGTGGTCTTGCCGGCGCCCGGCGCCCCGAGGAGCGCGGTGACCGCGCCCGGCCGGGCCTCGAACGTGAGGTCCCGCACGGCCGGGTCGCATCCCCGGCGGGGGGTGCTGGTCAGTCCGATTGCCTGGAGCATCGCTTCTCCCGCGGTAGATGAGACCGCTCGGCGGCAGGTCGGGTACCGCAGCAAGATAACGCGACATTTCGGACTTTTTGTGCAGGGTTGGGGGCGCGCGGCCCCGGGTGTCAGACCTCCGGTCGCAGCATCGGCGGATTGAGCAGGGTGGCGCCCCCGGCCCGGAAGAGCTGGGCGGGCCGGCCGCCCTGCCGCGTGGTGGTGCCGCCGGACGGCACGAGGAAGCCCGGCGTACCGGTCACCTTGCGATGGAAGTTCCGGGGGTCGAGGGCGACACCCCAGACGGCTTCGTAGACCCGTCTCAGCTCACCGACCGTGAACTCGGGCGGGCAGAAGGCGGTGGCCAGCGACGAGTACTCGATCTTCGAACGGGCGCGCTCCACCCCGTCGGCCAGGATCTGGGCGTGGTCGAAGGCGAGCGGCGCCGGCTGCTCGTCCTCGCGCCCGAATCCCGCCTCCTGGAGCAGGTCCTCGACCGGCGCCCAGCGGGCGCTGTGGGCGTCGCCCCCCGCACGTGGCGCCGGGAGGTCGGGGGCGAGCGCGAGGTGGGCCACGCTCACGACCCTCATCCGCGGGTCCCGCTCGGGGTCCCCGTAGGTGGCGAGCTGTTCCAGGTGCGCGCCGTTCCCCTCGGCCGGCAGAGGCGTGCCGGGTTCGTGCGCGCAGAGCCCGGTCTCCTCGGAGAGCTCCCGCGCCGCGGCCGTGCCGAGGTCCTCGTCCGGCCGTACGAACCCTCCGGGAAGGGCCCAGCGCCCCTGGAACGGCGGCTCGCCGCGGCGTACGACCAAGGCGCACAGCGCATGGCGGCGCACGGTGAGCACGACCAGATCGACGGTGACGGCGAAGGGGGGAAAGGCCGACGGGTCGTAGGGCGACATGCCGCTGATCATAGTCGTCTCACTGACGATAAGCACGCCCCCGGCGCCCGTGATGGTCACTTTCCCACCTCGGCCCCCCACCCGGTGACACCGCCGGTCACACACCCAACTGAAGTCCCGGTGCCGCCTCCTCCACCATGCCGAGCCCCATCCTGCTGATCCGCACGGCGAAGGGCTCCCCCGCGATGCACAGCCCGGACAGCCTGATGGCTCCCAGCGGGACGCAGCGCAGCGGCTGCAGGGTGACCGTCCCACCCGGTGCGTCGGGACGGACGCCGGCCAGCGTGGTCAGCACCTGGACGGCGGCGGCCGAGGCCACCGCCGCCGGGCGGCAGGCGGCGGGGTGCGCGACCGGGGCGCTGTCCGCGGTCCGCTGCAGCCCGGCGTACATCTCGGGCAGCCGGTATCCGAAGACCTCCGCGGCGTCGAGCAGTCCGCGCAGCAGCGACGTGGCCTCCTTGTCGTACCCCGCGCCGGCGAGCCCCGCGACGGCGACGGCCGTCTCGTGCACCCGTACCGCCCCGGAGCGGTGGCCGAAGGGGTTGTGACCCGGCTCGCGGGAGCCGAGGCTGCGCAGACCCCATCCGCAGTCCACGGCGGGGCCTCCGAGCAGCCTGGCGAGCTGCTCGGTCTGCACCTTGTCCAGCAGGCCGTCGGCGAGCCGGCCGCCGCCCAGCAGACCGGTGTCGAGGAGGTGGGCCGCGCCCGCGCCGAGGTGGGGCAGCGGCCGGCCGTCCGGGGCGAGGGCGGCGGCCGGGCGGCCGCCGGCCCGGTCGTCGATCCAGAACTCCTTGCGGAAACGCCGGCGCAGGTCGGCCGCCCAGTCCCGCCAGCCCTCCGCACCGGGACGGCCGCAGGCATCCAACAGGTCGGCGCCCAGCAGCGCTGCCCGGTGTGCGTGCGCCTGGGTCTCCGCGCGCCGCAGGCCGGCGGGGCCCGGTTCCGGAACCAGGGCGCTGTCACCCGTGGCGGAGCGCAGCCAGTGCAGGCAGCGCTCGGCAGCCGGCAGCAGCTCCGCGAGGTCCTGCTCCGGCAGGCCCCAGCGGTGGGCCTCGGCGAGTACGGCGGGGAAGGCCAGGGTCGCTTCGACGCCCGTGCAGCCGGGCGGGAGGTGGGGGCCCGCGTCCCGGAGCGGACCGGGGATGTGACCGGTGCCGGGCCCCGGGCCGGTGAGCTGGGTGCGGGCGACGGTGCGCAGGGTGGCGGCGGCGAGCCGGGTGCCGAGGGGCAGCGCCATCCTGACCGTCCAGAGGGCTTCGGCGGCGGCGAGACCGCAGCGCCAGGGCACGCCGCCGGCCGGGTGGAGGGCCGTGGGGTGGGCGGGGTCGCGCAGGAGCAGCGCGCGCAGATCGTCGAGCGCGGTGCGCAGCAGCTTCTCGGCGCGGGGGTCGTCGCTCTCCGCGCGTGCCTCGGGGAGGACCGGGCCGCTCGTCGGACGGCCCGCCGGACGGACCGGCTGCCCGGAACGGACCCGCAGCTCGATGGTGCTCGCTCCACCGGGCTGGAGCACGAGTTCCCAGCGCAGGAGACCGGCGGAGGCCAGGGCGTCCTTGGGAGGCGGGTCGGCGGTGACGACGGCGTGGTGGCCGTCGGCGGCGGTCCAGCGCATGCCCGCGTCGTGGACGCTGGCACGGAGCTCGGCAGCGGGCCGTCCTGCCGCGACCGCGCCCAGGTGTGCCAGGTCGGTGCCCAGAGCGAGCTCGACGGGGAGCCGGACGGTGTGGCCGAGTGAGCTGCGGAAGGTGATGCGCTCGGTCCCTTCGGCATGCCGGGAGCGCTCCACCCGGATGCCGGGGTCGGGGCCGGGGTCGGACGGGGTGCGGACGACGCCGATGAAGTGGGCACGGTCGGCGGTGAGGAGCCTGCCCTGTACGGGGACGGGTTCCCGGCCGCCCACCCGCAGCCGGCACTGGGACAGGAGCCGGCGGCCGGACTGGTAGAAGCCCTCCAGGCCGTGCCCGGTGAGCTGGCCGTGGTCCTGTGACACCGCGAGGTGGGGCAGGGCGACGCAGATGAGGGCGTTGTGCACGGGTGGCAGGTCGTCGGCGCGTACGGCGACCGGCCAGGGGGAGCCCGGTGGCCCGGCGCCGAGGGGCCCTCGGGCACCCGGTGCGCGGGAGGGATCGATGGCCGGATGACCGGGAGCACCGGCGGCACCGGGAGCACCGGGGGCGCTCCAGGAAGCCGGAGCTCCCGGCGCGCCCGCCGGCGGGAGGCCGGTGGTGGATGGTTGTCGGAACTGCGGGACGGGGGTCCGGTTCGGGACGGGACGGTCCATGAGTGGTTCGCTGAGCCTTCTGTGCGCTCCGGACAGCCGCTGGAGGTACGGCGGCACGGGTCATACGACTCCGCCGAAGACGTGAACGGCGGCACCGGGTCACGGGTCACGGCCGTCACCGTCCGCTCCTGCTGCCGCGGCGACCGCTGCCCTTGGCCGTTCGTGTCCGCGTCCGGGCGGGAGCCGGCCGGAGGGGTGGCACCGCGGCGGAACCGGCGCTGCCGGGGGCGGTCGCGTCAGGCCCGGGGGCGGTCGTGTCGGGACCGAGGACGGTCCTGTCCGGCGCCGTGCGCTTCGGCGCGTGCTTCCCGGGTGCCGGCCGGCGTACCACGCGGGCCCGGGACCGCCGCGCCGCCCCCGCCCGCTTGGTGACGCCCCGGCGTGCGGTGCCGGCCGTACCCGGCGCGCCGCACCCGCCCGCGGCCGCACGCGCACCGCGCTCCTGGCGCAGGCATGTGCGCAGCGACTCCGGGTCGAGCCCTTCGTTGCACGCCTGGTGCAGCAGCCTGGCGAAGACGTACTCGGGATCGGCGGTCAGCGCGAGCCCGAGGGCGACCCGCGCGCTCGGCTCGTCGCCCGTCGACCAGGCGACCCAGCCGGCGAGGGTCAGGGGCGCCGCGGCGTGCTCGGCGTAGGCACCGACGCACCGCCGGGAGAGCGCGCGCCAGAGCCGCAGCGCCGGAGGCGCCTCCGCTCCCTCCATCCACTCCGCCGCCCGGTCCCTGGTCTCCCGGTCCTGCAGGCCGACGATCAGCGCGGCGGCCTCATCGTGTGCGATCAGTGAGTCGTCGGCCGCATCGGCCGCCGCGGCATCGGGCACCGGCACCTTGTCCGTCAGCCGGCGCATGACCTGCCGCGCCAGCCGGATCGTCTCGGTGCGGACCTCCTCGCGCTGATCGACGTCCAGGATCCTGGTGACCAGCGCAGCGCTCGCCGCGTCCAGCGCACGGCTCTGCTCTTCCGCCTGCCCCGACCGCCACGGTGTGAGCCGCTCCTCCAGCTCCCGCAGCGAGCCGCGGACCTGGATCCCGGCGTACGCCGCGGCCGCGGCCATCACCGTCGTACCGGGCAGGGCGAGGACGTTGCCCTCCGGCGGGCAGCAGCGCGAGTCGGGGCAGCAGTACGACCAGTAGCGGCCGTCGGAGATGCAGAGCGCTTCGTACACCGGCACGTCGAGGGCACCGCAGGCGGTGCGCAGCCGCTGGGCGAGGGGGCGCAGGCGCTCCATCACGCGCAGGCCCGTCTCGCCGTCGGCCGGGTCCTGGCAGAGGAAGACGACGATGCCTTCGGGGCGGGAGCCGCGCCGTTCACACCCCTCGACCAAACACTCGGCGAGCTGTTCGGCGACGGGTGGCCACTCCCTCGGCGAGCGCGGAATGCCGAGGCGCACACGGCCGCCGAAGCGGCCCCGGTCGCCGTGGAGTGCGACGAGGACGATCGAGTCGGTCGGGTGGTACCCCATCATGTAGGGCAGTGCGTCGGCGAGTTCGGCGGGGCCGCGCAGGGTGATCTGCTGCTGGTCGCCGACGGGTCCGGTCGAGTCCTGGTGCTTGTTCATGGTCACGACGGTCCCGCGAACCCGGCGGACCGTCGACCCCTGTGGATAACCGCGGATCGTCGGCGGCCGCGCGTCGTCCACAGGCCGGGCGGTCGGCTCGCGCCCCCGGCGCTCCGCTGGTATACGCGGAGACGAGCGGGCGCGAGCGGGCTGTGACTCCGCGTATCGCCGCACCGGCCGATGCGGCGGGCAGGCCGTCGGTTGGCCCGTTGTCAGACCTGTGCTGTTGCATGGGGGCATGGAGTACACGAGCGACGCAGGACCCAGCACACTCCGCGCATCCGCCGATGCCGTGCTCGCCCGTCTCGTCGGGGACGGCAGCGGTACCGCCCGGCTGCGCGAGGACCAGTGGCGGGCGATCGAGGCGCTGGTCGCGCACAAGCGGCGTGCGCTGGTCGTGCAGCGCACCGGCTGGGGCAAGTCGGCGGTCTACTTCGTCGCGACCTCGCTGCTGCGGGCGCAGGGCAGCGGGCCGACCGTGATCGTCTCGCCGCTGCTCGCGCTGATGCGCAACCAGGTGGAGGCCGCGGCACGGGCCGGCATCCGCGCCCGGACGATCAACTCCTCGAACACGGAGGAGTGGGACACCATCCAGGAGGAGGTGGCCGCGGGCTCGGTCGACGTGCTGCTGGTCAGCCCCGAGCGGCTCAACAACCCCGACTTCCGCGACCAGGTCCTGCCGCGGCTCGCCGCCGCCACCGGCCTGCTCGTCGTCGACGAAGCGCACTGCATCTCCGACTGGGGCCACGACTTCCGCCCGGACTACCGCCGGCTGCGCACCATGCTCGCGGAGCTGCCGCCGGGGGTGCCCGTCCTGGCCACCACGGCCACGGCCAACGCGCGCGTGACGGCGGACGTCGCCGAACAGCTGGGGACCGGCGCGGATACCGACGCGCTCGTCCTGCGCGGCCCGCTCGACCGGGAAAGCCTCAGCCTCGGGGTGCTGCGGTTGCCCGACGCCGCCCACCGCCTGGCCTGGCTGGCGGACCACCTCGGTGAGCTGCCCGGCTCGGGGATCATCTACACCCTGACGGTGGCCGCCGCCGAGGAGGTCACCGCGTACCTGCGGCAGTGCGGCCACACCGTGTCCTCGTACACCGGCCGTACGGAGAACGCGGACCGGCAGCAGGCCGAGGAGGACCTGCTCGCGAACCGGGTGAAGGCGCTCGTCGCCACGTCGGCGCTCGGCATGGGCTTCGACAAGCCGGATCTGGGCTTCGTCGTGCATCTCGGCTCGCCCTCCTCCCCCATCGCCTACTACCAGCAGGTGGGCCGGGCGGGCCGCGGGGTGGAGCACGCCGAGGTGCTGCTGCTGCCGGGCAAGGAGGACGAGGCCATCTGGCAGTACTTCGCCTCCGTCGCCTTCCCGCCCGAGGAGCAGGTGCGCCGCACCCTCGAGGTGCTGGCGCAGGCCGACCGGCCCCTGTCCCTGCCCGCCCTGGAGCCGCTGGTCGAACTGCGCCGCACCCGGCTGGAGACGATGCTCAAGGTCCTCGACGTGGACGGTGCGGTACGCCGCGTGAAGGGCGGCTGGACGGCCACCGGGCAGCCCTGGTCGTACGACTCCGAGCGGTACGCGTGGGTGGCGCGGCAGCGCGGCTCCGAGCAGCAGGCGATGCGCGAGTACGCGTCCACCACGGCGTGCCGGATGGAGTTCCTGCGCAGGCAGTTGGACGACGAGGAGGCCGCTCCGTGCGGGCGGTGCGACAACTGCGCGGGCCCGCGGTACGACGCCAAGGTGTCGGCCGCCGCGCTGGACGCGGCGCGGGGCGAGCTGGGCCGGCCCGGTGTGGAGGTCGAGCCGCGCAAGATGTGGCCCACCGGGCTCACCGCGGTGGGCGTCGACCTCAAGGGCCGTATCCCGGCGGACGAGCAGACCTTCCCGGGCCGTGCCCTGGGGCGCCTCTCCGACATCGGCTGGGGGAACCGGCTGCGCCCCATGCTGGCGGAGAGCGCCGCGGACGGTCCGGTCCCGGACGATGTGGTGAACGCCGTGGTGACCGTGCTCGCCGACTGGGCCAAGGGCCCCGGCGGCTGGGCGTCCGGCGGGCCGGAAGCGCCGCCCCGGCCGGTCGGCGTGGTCACCGTGGCGTCGCGCAGCAGGCCGGAGCTGGTCGGCTCGCTCGGCCGGCGCATCGCCGAGGTCGGCCGGATGCCGCTGCTGGGCTCCGTGGAGTACGTACCGGAAGCGGTGGAAACACGGATCTCGCGCACGAACAGCGCGCAGCGGGTGGTGGGCCTGCACCGGGCACTGACGGTCCCCGAGCCGCTCGCCCGGGAGTTGGCCGCGGCGGCCGGACCGGTCCTGCTCGTGGACGACCTCGCGGACAGCGGCTGGACCCTCGCGGTGGCGGCGCGGCTGCTCCGCAAGGCAGGAGCCGAGGGGGTGTTTCCCCTGGTCCTGGCCGTCCAGGGATGACATGACGCGTCAGCACGGGCTTCAGTGGGCAGGATATGAGTGTCATACCGGCCCATACCCGGCAGTGACCTCAATTGCTCGTTGCCGCCTGCCCGTTGTGCCCGACAGAATTGGAGACCGCCCCCCGCACGGTCCGTTCGCGGTCCGAAGGGCTGTGCCGCGGTGCGCCCCCACTCGACCCTGCCCGCACTGTGGGCGCGTATGCGAAGGGAGGACCGTGACCTTCGGATTCGCTCCGTCCGCAGCCACATCGCTCGCCAACCCGGCCGACTCTCCCAGCCGGCTCGCCCGCATGCTCGAACCCGCCGAGTGGGCAGCGGCGGGGATCCCGTTGCTGCGCAACCCCCGCGAGATCGTCAGCGGCCTGCACGCCCGCCACCGGCCGACGCCGGCGACCGCGGTCGTCGCCGTCCTCGACCACGAGGAGCGGCTCACCGCCAGTGCCTCGTTCACCCGGCGGCCCGTGGCCTCGGACGGCTGGGAGTTCCGCAACTCGCTGCTCGCGCACCTGCGCCGGGTCATCCCGCACGACCTGCGGCGCCGCACCCCGGTGCGCACCGCGGTGCTGCTCTACTGCCGTGAGGGCGACGAGCGCTGGACGGAGGAGGACGGGGCCTGGATGTGGGGCCTGCGCGACGCATGCACCCTGCACGGGCTGCGCTGCGGCGCGTACATCACGCTGACCGAGAGCGGCTGGCAGGTGCTGGGCGAAGGCCGCGGGGGCCGGCGTCCCCACTCCCTGTCGGAGCCGGGCGACCTCGCGGACACCTCGGCCGACGTGGGGCTGCCCGCCCCACGGACCGCCGGCGGCGCGGCCGAGCCCTTGCGCCGCACAGCGGCACGCTGAGGACCGCCTCCTCACCGGACGGCGGCACGCGGCACGCTGAGGACGGTCCACCGGACGGCGGCACGCGGCACGCCGAGGACGGCCTCCTCACCGGACGGCAGCACGCCGAGGACGAGCCCCCGACGCCACGGGAGCACGCTCGGCGGTCCGCTGCCGCGCCCCGGCGCAGGGAGTGCGCCGGGCGGGGCCACCGGGCCCCACCACCCCCGCCCCGGCGTCAGACGCCCGCGGCCAGCACGGAGTTGATCCGCTCCGGGTCGCCGCAGACGATCAGCAGCGCACCCGCCCGCGTCATCGCGGCGGGCAGCGCCCGGGCGGCCACCTCGGCGTCGCCGCCGTTGACGGCCACGACCACCACGGGCCGCTGCGCGGCACGCTCCACGGCGGAAGCGTCGGCGAAGAAGACGTCGTCGCGGGCGTCGTGCTGCGCCCAGTAGGCGGCGTCACCGAAGGACAACTCGTGCGTCGCCCAGGGGTGCTGCTCACCGGTGGTGAGGACCAGGATGTCGCCCGGAGCCCGACCGGTCTCGAGCAGCAGGTCCACGGCCTCCTCGGCCGCGTCCAGCGCGCCGGCCGGCGGAGTGGGGATCAGCTGGATCTGCGGCCGGGCCGGGGACGCGGAACGATTCTCCGGTCCGGGCGGGGACGACGGGGAGGCGGCAGGCGAAGGGACCGGGCCGGCACCGCTGTGCGGGCGCGGCGCCGGAGGCGTGGGCCTGGCGGGAGCGGGGCCCGGACGGCCGGGACGCGGCGAGGCCGCGGTACGCGGACCGGGTACGGGACGGGGGGTCGGCGCGGGGCGGCCGGCGGCCGGAGTGGCGCGGGGACCCTGGGCACTCTCGTGAATCTGAGGCTCCTCGGGGATGAGAGGCATGAATGGATGTCTATCAAACGCCGGTGCGAACGGCATCGGCGGGTGGCGCATATACGCGGCACGGCTGTTCAGCCGGGAAGTGCCGGAGGGTTCAGAACTCGAAGCCCAGTTGGCCCCCGCTTTCCAGTGCGGCCGCCTCTGCGGAGATACGGACCTTCTTGAGGTGCTTCCACTGCGGCAGCGCGTCCAGGTACGCCCACGTGAGGCGGTGGTACGGCGTCGGCCCCCACTCCCGCAGCGCCGCCTTGTGCACCGGGGAGGGGTAACCCGCGTTGGCCGCGAACCCGAACGGCGCGTACTGCGCGGACTCCGCTTCCAGTTCGGCCATCATCGCGTCCCGCCGCACCTTGGCGATCACCGAGGCCGCCGCGACGGCGACGCAGGACTGGTCGCCCTTGATCACCGTACGAACCTGCCAGGGGCTGCCGAGGTAGTCGTGCTTGCCGTCGAGGATCACCGCGTCGGGCCGCACCGGGAGACCGTCCAGAGCGCGGACCGCCGCGAGCCGAAGCGCCGCGGTCATGCCGAGCTCGTCGATCTCCTCGGGTGAGGAGTGGCCGAGCGCGTACGACGTCACCCACTTCTCCAGCTCCTCGGCGAGCTCACCGCGGCGCTTGGGGGTGATGAGCTTGGAGTCGGTGAGGCCGAGAGGGGGCCGGCGCAGTCCGGTGATCGCGGCGCAGACCGTGACGGGCCCGGCCCACGCCCCGCGTCCGACTTCGTCGACTCCGGCGATGATCTTGGCGCCGGTGGTCGCCCGGATCGAGCGCTCGACGGTGTGGGTGGGTGGTTCGTACGGCATGGCGCCAGATAGGTTACGCCGCCCGGCCCCGCCTGCAACACCCGGATTGCGATCTCGCCGACGACCGCCTCCGGCCGGCCCTTCGCGGGGCGGTGCCACCAGGCCACGACACGGTCCCGGACCAGGCCGGAGCCCGGGCCCGGGCCGCGAGCCGGACGCAGGGCCGGGGGACCGCGGAGCCCCGGCGTCCGGTTCGACGCCCCCGCCCGCACCGGCCCGGCAGCCGGTTCGTGACGCTTGCCATCAGCCGCCGACCGCAGCAGCGGCGACACCATCACCCGGTCGATCATCTCCGCGATGCCGGCAGCGGTCGATTCACTGCCGCACACCTTTGCCCGATACATCAGAATGGCCGGAATCACACCCCTGGCCATGTCGTCCGTCGCGTCCGCCGCCCGGGCATCTCCGCGCTCGCTTCCGCGACGTACGGCTTGGCGGAGGACCTCCGTGGAGGGCTCGCTCACACCACTGACGATCACCGCAGGGCATTGCTGGACCGTCGCGCTGTCGCACTCGTGAAGCACCGAAGACAGAGCACAGCCGGCCTGGAGGACATCACGTCGCGCAGGCGCCGACAGAGCTCGTACAGGTCGTCGGGCACGCTCCCGTGGTCAGGAGCGTGCCCGGACGCCGGGAGTCCGATGCCCAGCGCCTCCACGACGAGGCCCTCCTCGGAGGGCGGGCGCCGGTGACGGCGGCCTTGCCGGTCCGCGCACCGGCAGCGGCTCCCGCCATGGTCAGGCCGTTCCAGCCGACGATGCATCACTGCTCCAGGGCGGCTGCGAGAATGGCCTGTTCCAGCTCTCCGTCGAAACACAGGTCACTCCTGGCCAGGCCGTCGCGAGGGTCGCCCCGGCATCGCTCTGACCGTCATCACGGCCTGCCAGTCGATCGTCATCCGCGTACGCAGGAGTGACCCGGCGGCGCTCAGCGACACGGCGGAGGCTTCTCAGGGGCCGCTGTACGGGCCCTGCGGGCCGTGCGGGACGTACTCGCCGGACTCCCCGGATTCGACGCCGTCACCGTCGCCGTACTCGTCCTCGATGTCGTTGCGCTCCGGCGTGCAGGAGTAGCCGACGGTGGAGACGGCCCGTTCGGCGAGGACGGCCCGGGCCCGGTGCTCGCCCCAACTCGTCGCGTACCAGGGCTCGTCCTGCCCCTCCAGCTCAGCCTCGATGATGCGGAGGGCGCAGGAACGCAGCGGCTCGGGCAGCCGGTCGAGAGCCGGTACGGCGTCGGCCGACAGGCCGTCCAGGTACCCGACGTCGATCTTGCCCGTCGTCTCGTACCGCTGCACGTTCCGCTCCGCGACCAGCGCGTCCGGCGACATCAGCCCGAAGGCGAGGACTCCCGCGGCGGCGCTCGCGGCGACGGCACGCGGCAGCGGCAGCCGGCGCGCGCCGAGGGCGCCGGCGATCATGATGAGCACGATGACGACGCCGAGCCAGAGCTCCATCGCGGCCACGGATATCCGCAGCCGCGTCAGCCCGTACGCGTCGACGTAGAGGTCCATGCGGCGCAGTGCCGACGCGACCACGACCAGGGTCAGCAGACACAGGGAGCCGAGGACGGAGCGGACCAGGGTGCGGTCGCGCGTGCCCCCGCGCGGCGCCCAGCGCAGGGCGAAGGCGATGACCACGAGCGTGAGCAGCGTGGCCCACAGCAGTTGCCAGAAGCCCTGTCGTGCGTACGCGGCGTAGGTCAGGCCGGTTTCGCTGAGGACCCTCTCGTACCCGCCGAAGAGCACGGCGAGCTGAACGGTGTTGAAGACGGCGAACAGCAGGTTGAGCACGATCAGCGGAAGTGCCCACTCCAGTCGGCCGCGGGGCCGCCCCGGACGCGCTTCCAGGCGGTCCCAGCGCAGCGGGGCGGCGGCGGTACGCGCGGCGGCGAGCGCGCCGACGAGACCGAGTACGAAGAGGGAGAGGCGCAGGGGCACGTCGGCGACCGAGTCGATGTCCGGCATCAGGGAGCCGAGGAGGTCGGCGAAGGCGGCGTCGGCCCCCGCGAACAGTGCCCCGAACACCACGAGGAGCCCCGCGGCCACCGCGGTCGTACGCAGGACCGGGCCCCAACGGCCGTGCGAGCCGTCGGCGCGGTCGCGCAGCCCGCGCCAGCCCCAGCCGACGCCCGAGGCCACGGACTCGGCGAGCCCGATCGGCCCGAAGATGATGCCCCGCCACGTGCGGCTGCCGTGCAGGGCGAGCGAGCCCATCGCGACGGCGGTGGCGACGGCGAGGAACGTCGGCCAGCCGGCGTCGCGGAGCGCGGGCACCACCAGAAGGGCCAGGCCGCCGGTGCCCCAGACCACGGTCCACGGGCGGAGCCGGCGCCCGGCGGCGCTCGCGGCGAAGTACGCGGCGAGCGCAGCGGGTATCGCGACGAGGAGCAGGTTGAGGCCGAGGCCGTCCCCGAGCAGTACGGCACTGAGTACGGCCGCGGCCAGGACGGACCAGAGGGTGGCCGTCGGCACGGAGCGGGGTGCCTCGGGGCGGATGCGCGCGAGCCACGACACCGGCGGGGGCGTGGAAGGGCCGCCCCAGGGGTTGGGCGGCGCCGGCATCGAGGGCCTGGCCGGAGCGGCGGGCCCGGCCGGAGCGGCGGGCCTGTCCGGCGTCGGGGAGGCGGGCTGGTCCGGCGTCGGGGAGGCGGCCGGGCCCGCGGCCCCGGACCGGGCCCTGGGGCGCGACGGCGGGGGCGTGTCCTGCGGCGGCGGAGCCGACGGTTCGGGCGATGCGGACGGTGTATCTGGCATGGGACCCCCCTCCTGACCGGTCCCGGACAGGTCGGCTCGCCACGGCGCTGAGGTGAGAGGCGGCTGAGGCAACTGAGGCGACGTACGGGGCACGGTGTCTTCGCCGCGCGCTTGTCATGATCAACGCGACGGCGTGGCGGAAAGGGTAGCCCTGAACACGCTGCCCGCCGCGGGGTGGCCCGGTGCTGTGGCAGGACCGTGACACTGGGCGGTACGCGCCGCCGGGCATACGCGCGGCCGGCCTGCTGACCGGCAGGCACCCGCCCGCCGGCCGTCGGCCGGGGCACTCCGGCCGCTGCCGGTGGCGTCAGCCCGGCGTCTGTCAGCCGGCGACGTCCGCCCGCGGCCATCAGCCGGTGACCTGGTGCCGGGCGCGACCTCAGCCGGTCGGGCCCGCGGGGAGCCAGTCGGGAAGCTCCTCCGTCCGCGCCAGCCACTGCGCGGGCGGCGCCCCACCCTCCGCGGCGGCCACCACTCCCCCGGCGATGGCGCAGGTCGTGTCGACGTCACCGCCGACCTGGGCGGTCGTCCAGAAGGCCTGCTCGAAGTCGCCCAGGGCGCGCGCCGCCGACCACAGGGCGAACGGGACCGTGTCGTGCGCGCTGGTACGCCGACCGCAGCCGAGCACCGCGGCCACGGTCCCGCTGTCGCCGTAGTCGAGCATGTCCCGGGCCCGGCGCAGGCCAGCGCCCACCGCGCTGCGCGGCACCAGCGCGATGACGCCGTCGAGGAGCTCCTCGGGCTTGGGAGGCCCGTCGGGAGCGGCCGCGAGGGCGGCGGCCGCGGCCACCGCCATGCAGCCCACCACGGCCTCGCGGTGCTGGTGGGTGGTGTACGACGAAATCTCCGCCTGGTGCGTGGCCTGCTCGGGGTCGTCGGCGTACCAGGCCCCGAGCGGGGCGATCCGCATGGCCGCGCCGTTGCCCCAGGAGCCCTGGCCCTTGAAGAGACCGGCGGCCAGCTCGCGCCAGTCGCCGCCTTCCCGGACCAGCCGGAGCATCCGGTTGACGGCGGGGCCGTAGCCACGGTCGAAGTCATGGTGCTCGGCGAAGGAGCGGGCGAGCGCGTCCTGGTCGACCCTGCCGTGCTCGGCGAGCACGGCGAGCACGGAACAGGCCATCTCGGTGTCGTCGGTCCACTGCCAGAGGCCGGGCGGGAGCTCACGCCTCTTCAGCAGGGGGTAGTGGACGGGGACGAAGAACTGGGAGCCCAGGGCGTCTCCCACGGCCAGGCCGCGCAGGCTGGCCAGGGCGCGTCGGAAGCGCCCGTCGAGCGAGTCGAGAGAGGAGTCAGCGGTCATCGCACTGCCACTCTATCCGGTGATGCTCTGCGGTTCAGGGGTCCGCGGCGCTCGTACGGGTGGTGCGGCGCGCCGCAGGCCGGAAGCCGTCCCCTCGCGAGGCGGGAGCCCGGAAGGCGCCGTCCGAAGGGCGTGGAGTCCGAGGAGACCCGGGACAGCGCCCCCGGCAGCCCCCGCAGGACCCGGGGAAGCGCCCCCGGGCAGCCTCAGGCCGCCCGCCGGGGGCTGCCGGGGGCGGCTCCTCACACCGTCCAGGCCGGCTCCAGGTCCACGACGTCCCCCGTCAGCGCCGCCACGTCCGCCTCGATCTGCGCGCGCAGCGCCAGGCGCTCCACCCGCTCCGCGCGGTACTTGCCGTGCTCGGCCGCCGACTTCCACATCGACAGCACCAGGAACTCGTTGCCCGGCGCCTCGCCGAACAGCCCGCGCAGCATCCCGGGCGATCCGGCCATGGCCGGGTTCCACACCTTCTCCTGCATCAGCGCGAAGTGCTCGACCCGCTCCTCGTGGACCCTGCTGTGGGCGACCCGGACCACATCGGCGTCGGTGAACCGCGGCTCGAAGCCCAGCTTCACGTCGAAGCGGTGGTCGAACAGCTTGGCCTGCAGGTTCTTGTACGTGCCCGACTGGGAGGCCGCCAGCCGGTCGTGCGACCGCGCCATGAAGGAGTCGTAGAAGGCCCGGCTCTCCCAGAAGGCGAAGACATGGGCCACACCGGGCCGCGAGCGGCTCCAGCCGCCGCCCTGCCCCCGGAACCCCGGCTCACCGAGCAGCCCCGCCCACTTCCGCTGCCCCCGCTCGAACCCACGACGGTCCACCACGGTGCAGCGAATCCACTTGACCAGCACCGCGCCATCGTACGGCCGGGGAACGTGGCGCGGGTCACGCTCCGGCAGACCGGGCCCGCGCGGGGGCGGCCTCGTCCACCACCGCGCCCGCGCGCTCATCCACGACCACATGATCCGTGCCGAAGCCCGTGACACCATGGCTAAGGAGCCGGGGGCCACGGGGAGTTGACCCGGTCCGACGAGAGAGGGGAATCCGGTGAGCAGTGTGAACAAGGGCGTCGAGAAGGTCGAGGTGACGCTCAAGTGGGACCCGAGCCCCGCCGGCGCACCGGACCACGATCTCGACATCATCGCCGCGGTCTACCGGGAGGACGACCCCTATGGGGAGCCGGCCTACCTGGTGCACTTCGGCAGCCGCTCCCCGGACGGCACGATCACCCTCAACAGGGACAGCAGGACGGGCCAGGGATTCGGGGCCGACGAGCTCATGACGCTCGAGCTGTTCCGGCTCGCCCCGGTGTACACGCGCGTGGTGGTGGGTGTGGCCATACAGCAGGGCGACGGCCGCGTCGCCTTCGCCGACGTGTCCGGAGCGCACGTGCTCGTGCGGCAGGGTTACCGGGACCTGGAGGGTCACGATTTCCACGACGTCCAGGAGGCGACCGCCGCGACCGTCGTCGAGTTCGTCCGGGACGGAGCGGGCGGCTGGGAGTACCGCCGCACGGTGCGCGGCTTCGACGCCGACCCGCAGGCCTTCACACGCCTGATGGGCGCCCGGCAGGACTGACCCGTACGGCACACGCACGCGCACACGCACACGCACACGGACACGGATACGCGGACGCCCGCGGGGCGTGGCCCGGGCATTCCACCGGTTCCACGCCCCGCGGGCGCTCGAAGCTCAGGGTCCCGTGGCTCGCGGCCCCGGGGGTCGGGGGCCCTCGTGCTCACGAGGACCCCCTGCGCCCCGTGCGTCAGCTGCAGCCGCTGGTCGAGCCGCAGCCCTCGCAGATGTAGCAGGAGCCGGCCCGCTGCATCTTCGTACCGCAGGAGAAGCACAGCGGGGCGTCCGCGCTGATGCCGAGCTGCATCTCGACGAGCTCCGCCGAGGTGTGCGCCTGCTTCGGGGCCGGGACCTCGGCCTTGGCCGGCGTGGCCGCGACGGTCTTGGGCGCCTCCTGCTGGCGGGGCGCCGACTGGGCGAGACCCTCGACGTCCACGTCGACATCGTCGACGGACTGCTCGTACGAACCGGTCTCCAGGTGGCGCTGCCGCTCCTCGGCCGAGTGGATGCCGAGCGCCGAGCGGGTCTCGAAGGGCAGGAAGTCCAGCGCCAGGCGGCGGAAGATGTAGTCGACGATCGACTGCGCCATCCGCACGTCCGGGTCGTCCGTCATGCCGGCCGGCTCGAAGCGCATGTTGGTGAACTTCGAGACGTACGTCTCCAGGGGCACGCCGTACTGCAGACCGACCGAGACGGCGATGGAGAAGGCGTCCATCATGCCCGCGAGCGTCGAACCCTGCTTGGACATCTTCAGGAAGACCTCGCCGAGACCGTCGTCCGGGTAGGAGTTGGCGGTCATGTAGCCCTCGGCGCCGCCCACCGTGAAGGAGGTGGTGATGCCGGGACGGCCCTTGGGGAGGCGCTTGCGGACGGGGCGGTACTCGACGACCTTCTCGACCGCCGCGCGGATCGTCTCCTCGGCCTTCTCGGTGACCTCCGCCTTCTCCTGCTCCTTCTTCTTCGCGGAGAGGGGCTGGCCGACCTTGCAGTTGTCGCGGTAGATGGCGAGCGCCTTGACGCCCATCTTCCACGCCTCGAAGTAGACCTCTTCCACGTCCTCGACGGTGGCCGTCTCGGGGAGGTTGACCGTCTTGGAGAGCGCGCCGGAGATCCAGGGCTGGATGGCGGCCATCATGCGGACGTGGCCCATCGCGGAGATGGAACGCTCGCCCATGGCGCAGTCGAAGACCTCGTAGTGCTCCTGCTTGAGGCCGGGGGCGTCGATCACGTTGCCGTGCTCGGCGATGTGGGCGACGATCGCCTCGATCTGCTCCTCCTGGTAACCCAGGCGGCGCAGGGCCTGCGGCACGGTGCCGTTGACGATCTGCATGGAGCCGCCGCCGACCAGCTTCTTGAACTTGACCAGGGCGAGGTCCGGCTCCAGGCCGGTGGTGTCGCAGGACATCGCCAGACCGATGGTGCCGGTCGGGGCGATGACGGACGCCTGGGAGTTACGGAAACCGTTCTTCTCACCGAGGCGGATCACGTCCTGCCAGGCCTCCGTCGCGGCGGCCCAGATCGGGGTGTCCAGGTCGTCCATGCGGACGGCCTTGGCGTTGGCGTCGGAGTGCTGCTTCATGACGCGCTTGTGCGGCTCGGCGTTGAGGGCGTAGCCGTCGTACGGGCCGACGACCGCGGCCAGCTCGGCGGAGCGGCGGTAGGAGGTGGCCGTCATCAGCGAGGTGATGGCGCCGGCCAGCGCGCGGCCGCCGTCGGAGTCGTACGCGTGGCCCGTGGCCATCAGCAGGGCGCCGAGGTTGGCGTAGCCGATGCCCAGCTGGCGGAAGGCGCGGGTGTTCTCGCCGATCTTCTGGGTCGGGAAGTCCGCGAAGCAGATGGAGATGTCCATCGCGGTGATGACCAGCTCGACGACCTTGGCGAAGCGCTCGGAGTCGAACGACTGGCGGCCCTTGCCGTCGTCCTTGAGGAACTTCATCAGGTTCAGCGAGGCCAGGTTGCACGAGGTGTTGTCCAGGTGCATGTACTCGCTGCACGGGTTCGAGCCGTTGATGCGGCCGGACTCCGGGCACGTGTGCCAGTGGTTGATCGTGTCGTCGTACTGGATGCCGGGGTCGGCGCAGGCCCAGGCGGCCTCGGCCATCTTGCGGAAGAGCGCCTTGGCGTCGACCTCCTCGATGACCTCGCCGGTCATGCGGGCACGCAGGCCGAACTTGCTGCCGGACTCCACGGCCTTCATGAACTCGTCGTTCACGCGGACGGAGTTGTTGGCGTTCTGGTACTGGACGGACGTGATGTCGTCGCCGCCCAGGTCCATGTCGAAGCCCGCGTCGCGCAGGGCGCGGATCTTCTCCTCCTCCTTGACCTTGGTCTCGATGAAGTCCTCGATGTCGGGGTGGTCGACGTCGAGGATGACCATCTTGGCCGCGCGGCGGGTGGCACCACCGGACTTGATCGTTCCGGCGGAGGCGTCCGCACCGCGCATGAAGGAGACCGGGCCGGAGGCGTTGCCGCCGGAGGAGAGCAGCTCCTTGGAGGAGCGGATGCGGGAGAGGTTCAGGCCGGCGCCGGAGCCGCCCTTGAAGATCATGCCCTCTTCCTTGTACCAGTCGAGGATCGACTCCATGGAGTCGTCGACGGACAGGATGAAGCAGGCGGAAACCTGCTGGGGCTGCGGCGTGCCGACGTTGAACCACACCGGGGAGTTGAAGCTGAAGATCTGGTGCAGGAGGGCGTAGGCCAGTTCGTGCTCGAAGATCTCGGCGTCGGCGGGCGAGGCGAAGTAGTTGTAGTCCTCCCCGGCCTTGCGGTACGTCTTCACGATCCGGTCGATCAGCTGCTTCAGACCGGTCTCGCGCTGCGGGGTGCCGACGGCCCCGCGGAAGTACTTGCTGGTGACGATGTTGACCGCATTCACCGACCAGAAGTCGGGGAACTCGACGCCACGCTGCTCGAAGTTGACCGAGCCGTCGCGCCAGTTGGTCATGACGACGTCACGGCGCTCCCAGGTGACCTCGTCGTACGGGTGCACGCCGGGGGTCGTGTGGATGCGCTCGATACGCAGGCCCTTGCTCACCTTGGCTCCCTTGGCGCGGGCGCCTCGTGCCGGGCCGCTCGTCGTCTCTGTCATGCCGCCTCCCATATGTGGGCAAAAACGCCCTGAAGTGCCCAGATCTTCCCAAGGCACAGTCTTTGTCTGTTGTCACAGGTGCCACGCACAGCCCCTGCGACAGGTCGTTTGCCGATCGCTACCGATCGGTGCGGATCGCCACCGTTCGCCGGACGGGGCGATCAGTCGGCGGCGCTCGCGGGCACCGGGACCTCTGGGGTCGCACCGGGCCCGCGCACGTCCGCGGGTGGCCGCTGTTCGCGGAGCTCCGCGATGGCGGCCTCGAAGTCCTCGAGCGAGTCGAACGCGCGGTACACGGACGCGAAGCGCAGGTACGCGACGAGGTCGAGCTCCTGCAGCGGGCCCAGTATGGCCAGTCCGACGTCGTGGGTGGTCAGCTCCGCGCTGCCGGTGGCACGCACCGCCTCCTCGACCCGCTGGCCGAGCTGGGCCAGGGCGTCCTCGGTGACAGGCCGCCCCTGGCATGCCTTGCGGACACCGTTGATGACCTTGGTCCGACTGAAGGGCTCGGTCACCCCGCTGCGCTTGATCACCATCAGTGAGCACGTCTCCACCGTGGTGAAACGGCGGGAGCAGTCGGGACACTGGCGGCGGCGCCGGATGGACGTCCCGTCGTCGGTGGTGCGACTGTCCACGACGCGACTGTCGGGGTGCCTGCAGAAGGGGCAGTGCATGGCTCCCCTCCCTCCTTCACAGCACGACTGAATAGCCTCGCCAGGGCCCGTCGGGCCCCTCGAAGCAGCCCTAAGCATAGGCGATCGCCACACCCCCGAAGGACCCGGGGACCACAACTTCTGGGCGGCCGGGGCAATACAACCACTAGATCTGGGGTCCGGTCGGTCAATCCACGCCTACCGCGTGTCGCGGGCCGGGCACCTACCGAACCGACATGGAACCAGAAACGACGCATGCCCGCGCACAACGAATCGAACCCGAGTGCGCGGGAGAGCGGCACGCCCCGCACACGGCCGGGCGAACGGCACCGGGCTCCGAAGCAAGCACTCCCCGCGGGGAGCGCGGGCGGCCCCCGCGCGGTCCGGGGACCAGGAGGTCCGATGGGCGGAGCCGGCCGGCGCCGGACGGGAGGGACGCCGGACACGCTGCGTGACCGGCATGCGGTCACCAGCGGCGGCGGCCACGAGCCTACGGGACGGGCGCGGCGCCCCGGATCCGGGGTCACCGGATGACAGACTGGGCGCCTCACCCCCGCCTCACCGGGCGTCGGCGGCGAGCGTTACCTTGAGGGCCCGACATGCCACCGCACCGAGGGCCCACGAGGGCACGAAGGGTCGCACATACACCTCGCCAGACGTACACGTAAGCCAATCCGCGATTTTTCACTCGAACGTGTGTTTGGCGCAACCTTTCGAAAGCTACTACCGTTGTCCGGCTAGGGAGACCATTCGAGAGGGGCCGACGTGACCACCACCGCAGACAGTGCCGCCATCACTGCCCAGGACCGCTCCCAGAGCCGACTCGAGCCGGTACATGCCATGAATGACGCGATCACGAACGCGGAGGGGCCCAAGCCCTCCCGCTCGCTGCCCGGCCGACCTCCCGGCATCCGGGCGGACAGCTCCGGACTCACGGACCGGCAGAGGCGCGTCATCGAGGTCATCCGCGACTCGGTGCAGCGGCGCGGGTACCCGCCGTCGATGCGGGAGATCGGCCAGGCGGTCGGGCTCTCCAGCACGTCGTCCGTCGCCCACCAGCTGATGGCTCTGGAGCGCAAGGGCTTCCTGCGCCGCGACCCGCACCGCCCCAGGGCGTACGAGGTCCGCGGCTCCGACCAGCCCAGCACGCAGCCCACGGACACGACCGGCAAGCCCGCCGCGTCGTACGTCCCCCTGGTCGGCCGGATCGCCGCCGGTGGGCCGATCCTGGCGGAGGAGTCGGTGGAGGACGTCTTCCCCCTGCCTCGCCAGCTCGTCGGTGACGGTGAGCTCTTCGTCCTCAAGGTCGTCGGCGACTCGATGATCGAGGCGGCCATCTGCGACGGCGACTGGGTGACCGTGCGCCGCCAGCCGGTCGCGGAGAACGGCGACATCGTGGCCGCCATGCTGGACGGCGAGGCCACGGTCAAGCGCTTCAAGCGGGAGGACGGCCACGTCTGGCTGCTCCCGCACAACGCGGCGTACCAGCCGATCCCCGGTGACGAGGCCACGATCCTCGGCAAGGTGGTGGCGGTGCTGCGGCGGGTCTGACTTCTCCCCGCCGCCCCTGACGGCCCCGGGACCCACTGCGCCGGTCCCGGGGTCCAGCTATGTCCGCGGAGCCGGAGTCCAGCTCCGCGCGGAGCCCGAGCCGCGCGGTGAACGGGAAGCCCTCTGCTTGCTGCACACGGCCCCATGTCGCCGCAGGCACAGCCCGGCCACCGCGTGCCCCGCCCCACGCGGCCCCTAGGCCCTGTCGTCAGATTCCCGTCGTCGCCCGAAGGGCGGCCCTGCGGCGTCAGGTGCGTGGTCTCGGTGTGCCGGGCCCTGACCCTCGTACTGGATGTACTCGGGTCCGGGCCCGGTGCGGCGAGAGTGCGTGCATGGCGTCGCGGGGCAGACGGGAATGTGACGACGGGGCCTAGCCCCCGGGGACCGGCTCAGGCCGCCTCTCCGACGCCGCGCCGCGCGAGGGGCCACGCCGTCGCGCGGGCGGCTGAGCCCGGGCGGACCCGCGCGGCTACGCGCCCTCGGCCTTCGCCTTCGCGGCGGCGTCGATCGCGGCGAGCGAGCGCCGCACCTGATTGCGGTCCGTGGTGTACCAGAAGTCCGGCAGCGAGGCCCGCAGGTAGCTGCCGTACCGGGCGGTGGCCAGGCGCGGGTCCAGCACGGCCACCACGCCCCGGTCCCCCGTCGCCCGCACCAGGCGGCCCGCCCCCTGCGCCATGAGCAGGGCGGCATGGGTGGCGGCCACAGCCATGAAGCCGTTGCCCCCGGCCTCCTCCACCGCCTTCTGCCGGGC
Source organism: Streptomyces sp. NPDC051310 (assembly GCF_044455245.1). NCBI lineage: Bacteria > Bacillati > Actinomycetota > Actinomycetes > Kitasatosporales > Streptomycetaceae > Streptomyces > Streptomyces sp. NPDC051310. The sequence goes on along the minus strand of NZ_JBITEO010000017.1, from coordinate 75,366 downwards.
GCTCATCAGCGGATCGTCCGGGCGCGGGAACGGAATGCGGTCCATGACCACGAGCTGGCAGTTCGGACCCGGCACGTCCACGCCCTGCCACAGGGAGAGGGTGCCGAACAGACAGGTCTCCGGGTCGCCGGCGAAGGTCTTGATCAGTTCGCCGAGGGTGTCCTCGCCCTGCAGCAGGATCGGCTTGTCGAGCCGTCCGCGCAGTTCCTCGGCAGCCGCCTGGGCCGCCCGCATGGAGGAGAACAGCCCGAGGGTGCGGCCGCCGGCGGCCTCCACCAGCTCGGCGAGCTCGTCCATCATGTCGGTGCGGCTGCCCTCGCGGCCCGGAGTGGCCAGGTGCCGCGCGACGTACAGGATGCCCTGCTTCGGATAGTCGAAGGGCGAGCCGACGTCGATGCCCTTCCAGACGGGTACGTCCTCGCCCTCCGTACCCTCCGGAGCCAGCCCGAGGGACGCACCCACGCCGTTGAAGTCACCGCCCAGCTTGAGCGTCGCCGACGTGAGCACGACCGACCGGTCCGCGAACAGCTTCTCCCGCAGCAGCCCCGACACGGACAGTGGCGCGACGCGCAGCGAGGCCCCGAAACGGTCATGGCGCTCGTACCAGACGACGTCGTACTCGGAGCCGTCGGTGATGCGCTCGGCCACGTCGTGGATGGTCTCCACCGAGGCCAGGGCCTGCTTGCGGACCGCGTCCTCGTCCTGCACGGACCGGTCGCGCGTCGAGCCGAGCGCCGAGATGACGGCGCGGGCGGCGTCACGCAGCGCCATCAGGGCGTACGCGAGGTCCTCCGGGATCTCTTCGAGGCGCCCGGGGAGTGCCAGTTCCATCAGCCGCTCGAAGCCCTCGGCGGCGGTCTGCAACTGGTCCGCGACCTTCTCGTCGACGAGCTTGGCGGCTCGGCGCACGGCACGGTTGACCTGGCCGGGGGTGAGTTCGCCGGTGGCGACGCCGGTGACCCGGGACACCAGCTCATGGGCCTCGTCGACGATCAGCACCTCGTGCTGCGGCAGCACCGGGGCGCCCTCGATCGCGTCGATGGCGAGCAGGGCGTGGTTGGTCACCACGACCTCGGCGAGCTTGGCCCGCTCGCGGGCGGCCTCGGCGAAGCACTCCGCCCCGTACGCGCACTTCGACGCGCCCAGGCACTCCCGCGAAGAGACGGACACCTGGGCCCAGGCCCGGTCGGAGACACCCGGCGTCAGATCGTCCCGGTCACCGGTCTCGGTCTCGTCCGACCAGTCCCGCAGCCGGAGCAGGTCCTTGCCCAGCTTGCTGGTGGGCGCCGCGGCCTCGAAGGCGTCGAAGAGACCGTCCTCGTCGTCCTGCGGGACGCCCTCGTGCAGACGGTGCAGGCACAGGTAGTTCGACCGCCCCTTGAGCATGGCGAACTCCGGGCGGCGGCGCAGCTGCGGGTGCAGCGCCTCGACCGTACGCGGCAGGTCCCGCTCGACCAGCTGCCGCTGGAGGGCCAGGGTCGCGGTCGCCACCACGACCCGGTCCCCGTGCGCCAGGGCGGGCACCAGGTAGCCCAGGGACTTGCCGGTGCCGGTGCCGGCCTGGACGAGGAGGTGGGAGCCGTCGTCGATGGCCTGGGCAACGGCCTCGGCCATGGTGACCTGGCCTGGCCGTTCCACGCCGCCGACGGCGGTGACGGCGGCGTGGAGGAGATCGGGGAGGGATGGCTTCGTCATAGCCCGTCCACCCTACGGTGCGGCACTGACAATCCGGTCCCGCCGATCACCGGGACGGCCGTGATCACGCCAGTGGGTTGGGGACGGTGCCGTGGACGGCCGCGTGCGGGCGTTCCGGGCGGTCGCGGTAGCCGTCGAGGTGCAGCCGGTTGCGGTTGAGGCACAGCCGCTCGATGCGGGGCGTGAGCAGGTCGAAGAGCTCGAAACGGTCCTTCAGCTCCGGGAAGCGGGTCTGGTACCTGACGATCTCCGCCCGTACGAGTGACCAGAAGTCACGCTCCGGGACCCCCAGTTGCTCCTCGCACAGGGGGGCCAGGTAGCGGAAGACCCCGATGAAGAGACCGGAATGGATGAACTGGGTCAGGAAGCCCGGGTCCTCGGTGAGCAGGATGGCCCGTACGTCGTCGGGCATCGTCCCGTGCTCCGGCAGCGGGTGCGCGCTGACGTTGATGTCGTCGACGAAGTCCTTGATCGCCAGCCGTACGGGCACGTCCCGGTCGTCGAAGACGACGATGGCGTTCTCGCCGTGCGGGGAGAACACGGTGCCGTAGCGGTGGAGGAAGTGGATCAGCGGCGGCAGCAGGGCCGCGAAGAGGTGCCGGAGCCAGACCGCGGGGGCGAGCCCCGACCTGGCGACGAGCTCTGCGGTGAAGGCGCGGCCGTGCGGATCGGTGTGGAGCAGGGAGGCGAGGGTACGGGCGCGCTCCCCGGGCGGGAGCAGGAGGGGCTCGCGCCAGATCGCCCCGAGGAGCTCCTTGTACTGGTACGGGACCTCGGGCAGGTGGTCGTACAGGGGGTGCTCGACGGTGACGGAGGCGACTTCGCCCAGCAGGATCACCCCGCACTCGTCCCGCAGGAACGGGTCGTTGTCCCGCAGTGCGTGCACCCAGGCGGTGACGGCCGGGGCGGCGAGGGTGCGGGTGGTGGGCAGACCGCGCCAGACCAGGGTGTTGAGGACGGACAGCGGCAGCTTGACGGTGTGGCGGTCCGGGTGGCTGGTGTTGAGGAAGGTGCGCACGGACTGCTGGGGAAGCCGCAGGTCGTTGTCGGTGCCGAGGGGCACGATCCGGTTGTGTGCGATCGCCGGTGCGTAGAGGGGCAGGAGCACCTCGTCCCACTGCCAAGGGTGGACGGGGAGGAGGAGGTAGGCGGCCGGGTCGAGGCCGCGGTCCCGCAGCACGGTGGTGAACGACTCGTGCACGACGGGGTCGAGTTCGCGGGCGTAGAGCTGCTCGGGGCGTTCGAGGCCGGCGACTCCCCGGTAGGCGGCGAGCTCGGTGCTGACGGCGATCCACGGCAGCGGACCCGGTCTGCGGGCTTCGGGTGCCCAGCGGGCGGCGTCGCCGGCGGAGAAGCCGATGCGCCCTTTGTTGAGGACGATCCACGGGTGCCCGGTCTGGTGGCCCTCCAGTTCCGCGTAGCCGAGATCGGCGAGCCGGTCGGCGGTGAGTGCGGTGTGGTCGAGGCGGGTGTCGGCGGCGAGCGTGGTGGTCAGCTCCCGCAGCAGGTGGCCGAGGGTGGCGCCGTCGAGGGAGAGCAGGCCCCGGGCGCGCACGAGGAAGGCGAGCGCGTCCGTGAAGGGGTGCCCGTCGCAGGCGATGGAGTCGGGAGCCACCCGCCAGCTCCCGTACGCGGTGCGGCGTGCGGTGAAGGTGAGGGTGCCGCCGTCGTCGAGCCGGAGCGTGTACGGGTCCCCGGCCGGGGCCGGGGCGGCGGGGGCGCTCGCGGCCGGGGCGGCGGCCGGGGACGGAGCGGGGGGCGCGGCCGGGGGCGGCACGGCGGCGGCCTGCCGGACTGGCTGGATGATCTCTTCGTAGGCGAACTCGCCGATCATCTTGGCGAGCAGGCGGCGCGATACCCGCTCCCACGCCGCGGCGGTCAGCTCGGGCGGTGTGGCCGCCGGCGGGTCGGCCGGGAGCGGGGTGGACGGGGACGGGGCGGACGGATCCGCGGAGTCGGGGACGGCAGGGGACTTCGGCACGTGGACTCCTCGGGGTCGAACCGATGTGGATCGGGCGGTGTGCATAAGACGAAGGGGCGGAGGCGGGGGATGTTCACAGCAGGTGTCGCAGGGCGCGGTCGCGGATCATCAGGGCGGCTCTCTTGTCCGGAAGGTCGAGTTCCGCGCAGAAGCGGAAACCGGCGGTCATGAAGGCGGAGACGGAAGGGGTGTTGCGCAGGTCGGGTTCGGCGATGACACGGGAACAGCTGGGGCGGTGGTCGAGCACGAGGTCGGCGACGGCCCGCAGGAGGGTGGTGCCGAGGCCGCGGCCGCGGTCGGCGACGCCCCCGATGAGGAGGTGGATGCCGGTGTCGTGGAGGCGGGCCGGGTAGTGCCGGGCCAGGGGGTCGAGGTCGGCCCGGTACAGCTCGAAGTAGCTCATGGGGGCGCCGTCGAGGACGCCGAGGCAGGGCACGCTGCGGCCGTCCCCGTCGAGTTGGGTCCGCAGATGGGCAGCGGTGACGGCCGCGGGTCCGGCGAGCTCCCAGAAGGCGGCGACGGCAGGGTCGTTCATCCAGCGGGTGATCAGGGGGAGGTCGCGCTCGATGCGTACGGGTACGAGGCGGAGGACGCCCGCGGGGGTGGTGGCAGTGTCCCAGCCGGCGACTCCGTCGAGGAGATCGCCGTCGGTGGTGGTGTCCTGCGGTGGGTCGACGAGGAGGGGCTGCTCCCCCGCCAGGAGGGCGATGAGCTCGTCGGGCAGCCGCATGTCCAGCGTGTCTTCCGTATCCGCACCGTCGGGTTCCGGCCGGGGCTGGGGACTGAGACCGGTGCCGGTGCCGGTGCCGGTGCCGGTGCTCGCATGGGTGGGAGGCATGGGCGCTCCTCTCGGCGGCTCGGTGGGCCGGGACCGGTTCAGGTGTGCAGGGGGTTGGCGATGGTGACGTAGACGGACTGGGTGTCGACCGGGCCGACGAGTTCGTCCAGGCCGTGCACCCGGGTGAGGAGGTTGGCCTTGCACCGCAGGGTGGGGCTCTCCAGCAGACGGTCCGGCAGGGGGGAGCCGAGGGCGCGGGCGGAGCACAGGAACTGGCGGAAGGCGGCGAGGAGGAGGCGTTCGTCGGCGAGGCGCTGCGCTCCGAACGCCCCGATCAGTCCGAAGACGTTGTTGATGCCGAGGTAGTAGGCGAAGCGCTCGTCGGTGACGGCGTCCGAGACGAAGGTGTCGCTCACGGCGCCGATGCCGGGGAGCCGCTCCTCCAGTGCGGTGCGGTGGGACTCGCGGAAGTAGTAGCCCTGGTTGTCGCGGTAGCGGCCGCCGATGGGCCAGCCGGCCGGGTCGAGGATGACCAGGGTGTTCTGCTGGTGGGCTTCCAGGGCGACCCCGGCGGTGCCGTCCAGCCAGAGCACCGGGCGCACGACGTGGTCGAGGTAGCGCAGGAACCACTCGGCGGCGACCGCTCCGGTGGGCCGGCCGGTGCGGGCGGCGAGCCGGGAGACGGTGGCGGCGAGGCGGGACTGCATGCGGGCGCTGCCGGGCCAGGGGCGTGGGGTGGTGAGGCTCGCGACGCACACGGCGTCGTCGCCGGGGCCGAAGGGGTTGTGGCGGAGCATGACGTCGAGTCCGGGGACGGGCTCGCCGCAGGGGGTGTCGACGGCGAGCCAGGCCGGGTCCCGGACGATGTCGAAGCCGGGGTGGGTGGCCCGCCACTGCCTGGCAAGGCCGGTGCGCATCAGGCGGTGCACTTCGACGCCCCGGTGGAGCTCCTTGCGCAGGTTCTCGCGGCGGGAGTTGGTGATGCGGACGCCGAGGGAGAGCTTGAGCATGGCCGGGGAGCCCGGCCGGTGCACGGTGCGGACGGACGAGGTGGGATACCAGGGGGCGCCGTGCGGGCCCAGGTCGCGGAGGAGGCCTGCGGTCATGAGCTCGGCGACCTGCGGGCGGTGGTGCAGGTCGCGGGCCTGCCAGGGGTGGAGGGGCAGGGCGACGGTGTGGTCGGGGAGGTGCAGGTCCCTGGCGAGCCGGGCGGTGAGCTGTTCCGCGGGCAGGGGGCGGCCCTGTTCGGTCCAGGCGGAGTCGGTGGCGAGGACGGAGCGGTCCACGGCCATCCAGTGCAGGGGGAAGGAGCCGTACAACTCGGGCGAGTAGAGGCGGGCTTCGCCGTCGGAGAGTCCCTCGCGGCTCTTGGGCGTGGGATGGAGGGGGTGGCCGAGCAGGAGGCACTGCTCGCCGGCGAGGAACGGATCGGCGTCGGGCGCGGGCGCGGGCCGGCTGCGGCGGTGGGTGAGGAACGCGGCGGTGCGCCGTGCGGAGTCGGCGACGCGGCCGACGAGGTCGGCACCGTCGTGGTGGCCGGTTCCGCTGCCGTGCGGTGTGTGGTCCGCTCCCGGGGCGGGCTCCCCGCCCGCGTGCACGGCCGGTCCGTAGCGGTGTGCCGCGTCGGGCCCGGGGCCCGCCTGCCGGGTCGCCGTGTGGTGGGCCTCGCGGTTGATCAGGGCTGCGACGGTCACCGCGTCGGCCGGTGCGGCGCTGCGCGGTACGCCTTCGAGGGCGGGCGGCCCGAAGCGGTGCCAGCCGGTCGGGGACCAGTAGTGGACGGGGACGAGCAGGGCGGTGCCGCTGGCGTCGAGCGGGATGCGCAGGGTGCCGCCGGCCGGTTCGGCCAGGTTCTTCTCCCGTACCCAGCAGCGCAGCAGGTTCTCGATGGTCGCCGCGTCCGCCGCGCGCCGGGGGTCCGGGTCGTCCAGGGGGTCCTCGCCGGGCGCGGCGGCGGGGGTGCGCCGCTCGGCGTACGCCCCCGGCTGCTGACGCGGCACCGTCGTCGATTCGACCGCGCGGGGGCCTCGGCTCAGGGGTGTGTGCCCTGCGGGGGACGGGGTGGGCGGGCCGTCGGCGTCGGCTGCTTCGGGTGCGGGGGTGGCGTTCACGAGGGGACTTTCTGGTGAGGGTGTTCGGGGTCAGCGGGACGGTCCTGTGTCGTCGGGGTGGTGCTGCCGGCCGCGTTCCGCGGCGGCCAGTGCGTCGGCGAAGCGGTCGAGGACCGCCGTGGCCTGTTCGTCGGTGAGGGTGAGGGGCGGCAGGAGGCGGACGACGGCGGAGTGACGGCCGCCGAGTTCGACGATGAGGCCGCGGTCGAGGCAGGCCCGCTGGACGGCGGCCGCGAGGGAGGGGGCCGGGGGCGGGGTGCCGTCGCGGGTGCCGTCGTCGGCGTCCGGGTCGACGAGTTCGACGCCGATCATCAGCCCCCGGCCGCGTACGTCGCCGATGCAGGGGTGGGTGGCGGCGAGGCCCTGGAGCCGGCCCAGCATGCGGGCGCCGAGGGTCGCCGCCCGCTCGGCGAGCCGGTTCTCGCGTACGAAGGCGAGGGTGGCGGTCCCGGCCGCCATGGCGAGCTGGTTGCCGCGGAAGGTTCCGGCGTGGGCGCCGGGCTGCCAGGCGTCGAGCGCCGACCGGTAGACGATGACGGCCAGCGGGAGGGAACCGCCGATGGCCTTGGACATGACCATCACGTCCGGGACGACACCGCTGTGGTCGACCGCCCAGAAGGCCCCGGTGCGGCCGACGCCCGTCTGCACCTCGTCGGCGATGAGGGGGATGGAGCGGTCGGCGGTGATGCGGCGCATGCGCCGCAGCCAGTCGTCGGGGGCGGGGATCACGCCGCCCTCGCCCTGTACGGGTTCGAGGATCATCCCGGCCGGGGCCGGCACGCCCCCCTTGGGATCGTCGAGGAGGTGCTCCGTCCAGCGGGCGGCGAGTTCGGCGCCGCGTTCGCCGCCGGTGCCGAAGGGACAGCGGTAGTCGTGGGGGTAGGGCAGGCGGGTGACCCGCACGTCGGTGGCGCCGCCGGAGGCGTCGAGGGCTCCGGCCGTCATGCCGTGGTAGGCGCCGGTGAAGGCGAGCAGCCCGGTGCGTCCGGTGGCGGTGCGCACCAGTTTCAGCGCGGCCTCGACCGCGTCGGTGCCGGCCGGCCCGCAGAACTGGATCCGTGCGTCGTCGGCGAGTTCACGCGGGAGCGTCGCGAACAGCTCGGTGGTGAAGGCGTCCTTGACCGGGGTGGCGAGGTCCAGGACGTGGAGCGGGGCTCCCGAGTCGAGGACCTTCTTGATGGCTTCCAGGACCACCGGGTGGTTGTGGCCGAGGGCCAGGGTGCCGGCTCCGGAGAGGCAGTCGAGGTAGCGCCGTCCGTCGGCGCCCTCGATGGTCAGGCCCCTGGCCCGTACGGGCACGATGGGCAGGGAGCGTGCGTAGGTGCGGGCCGCCGATTCGCGGAGTGACTGGCGGCGCAGGATGCCTTCGTGCGCGGCGGGCGGCGCCACCGTGGTCGGTTCGGTCGCGGCCACGTCTTCGGGTCCTCCCGGCTGGAGCGGTTGCGTGTCCCCCGTCCGTACCAACGACGGTGCCTGCCCGGGATCACGGCCATCGGTGGAGATCCTTGCGCGGTGGAACCGCGGACCTGCCGTACGCCGTCCCCATCGGCACCGGCATAGTGGGGGCCGCACTCCGGTGCCCTAGTCGAAGACGTGCTTGGTTTACGAAGTCCCAGGGGGATCACGACATGCGACCCATTCGTCCGCTGCTCGCCGCAGCATCCGTCGCCGCCGCGCTGGCGCTGACGGCCACTGCGTGCGGCCCGACCGAGGACAACGCGGGCGGCGACCCCGCCGCTTCCGCCGGCCCGACCGCCGACGGGAAGATCACGATTCCCGAGGACCTGAAGGACCGGCTCAAGGAGCACGGGATCGATCTGGACAAGTGGAAGAACGGCGAGTGGAAGAACTGGGACAAGGACACGTGGCTGCGTGAGGCCAAGGACTTCGTCAACCCGATCATCGAGGACCTGTGGGACCCGGACCGGATGCGGGAGGCGGAGGAGCCGGAGCGTCCGGTCGAGGAGGGGGACATCTCCGGTGACGACGGCGTGACCGACCCGACGCCGGAGCCGGTCCAGGCGCAGCCGGTCGCGGCGCCGTACCACTCCGGCGTCCCGGAGGCCGGCAAGCTCCTCTTCGACGGACCGCAGGGCCCGATGGTGTGCTCGGCGACGGTGGTCGAGGACCCGGCGAACCCCGGCAAGTCCAACCTGGTGTGGACCGCGGGCCACTGCGTCCACGCCGGCAAGAGCGGCGGCTGGTACCGCAACATCGCCTTCGTGCCGTCGTACAACGACAGCGGCAAGTCGACCGCCGAGCTGGAGAAGGCGTCGCGTGAAGAGGTCGCTCCCTACGGCGTGTGGTGGGGCGACTGGGCGCAGACGTCGGAGCAGTGGATCGACGAGGGTGCCACGACCGGCGGTCAGGGCGCGCCGTACGACTTCGCGGTCATCCACGTGACCCCGGAGAAGGGCGGCAACGGCAAGTCGCTGGAGGAGACTGTCGGTTCGGCCCTTCCGGTGGAGTTCGCCGCCCCGGCCACGCAGAAGATCGCGAGCATGACGGCGACCGGGTACCCGGCGGCGCCGCCGTTCGACGGTCAGAAGATGTTCCAATGCGAGGACAAGCCGGGCCGGCTGTCGATCAAGGCGGGCCAGCCGACGATGCACCGGATCGGCTGCACCATGACCGGCGGTTCGTCCGGCGGCGGCTGGGTCGCGCAGGGCAAGGACGGCAAGCCGGCCCTGGTGTCCAACACCTCGATCGGCCCGGTCACGGCCGGCTGGCTGGCGGGGCCGCGCCTGGGTGACGAGGCCAAGGGCGTGTACGTCGAGGTCAGCAGGAAGTTCGCGGGCCGGTAGCCGCCGGCAGCGGCCGGTGGTCGCTGCGTGCGCCGGCCTCGGCGTGGAGAGTCCGTGCAGGTGGTGGCGGGTGGCAATGCGCCCCGGCACCACCTGCACAGAGTGAGGCGCGTCCTCGTGCCGCGGTCCCGGAAGACCGCCGCCGTGCGCGACAAATGTGACAAGTACATGGCAATACGCAGGCCCTTTCCTGCGCCTTCATGGGGGAGTCGTTTTCATGCGATCCATACGTCCATTGCTGGCCGTCACCGGTCTGGCCTCGGCGCTCGCGCTGACGGCCACGGCCTGTGGCCCCACCGAGGACGCCGCGTCCGGCAAGCCGGCCGCCGCGAGTTCCGCGGCCGGGGACGGTCAGGGCGGTGCCGAGCTTCCGAAGGACCTGGCCGACAAGCTCAAGGAGCACGATGTCGACCCGGAGAAGTGGAAGAACGGCGAGTGGAAGAACTGGGACAAGGACACGTGGCTGCGTGAGGCCAAGGACTTCGTCAACCCGGTGATCGAGGGGCTGTGGAAGCCCGAGCGGATGCAGTCCGCCACGTCGCCGCAGAAGACCATGGCCGCCGGGAGCATCTCCGGTGACCAGGGCGTCACCGACCCGGAGCCGCGCCCGGTCCGGGCCGAGCCCGAGAAGAAGCCGTACCACGAGAACGCGGCCCCGGTCGGCAAGGTCTTCTTCGACGCCCCCGAAGGCTCGATGGTCTGCTCGGCCACCGTCATCAAGGACCCGAAGAACCCGGGCAGGTCGAACCTGGTGTGGACCGCCGGCCACTGCGTGCACGCCGGACAGGCGGGCGGCTGGTACCGCAACATCGCCTTCGTCCCCGCGTACAACGACCTGGGCAAGTCCCCGGCGCAGCTGCAGAGCGCCCCGCCGCAGGAGGTCGCTCCGTACGGCGTGTACTGGGCGGACTGGGTGGCGACGTCCAACGAGTGGATCTCCGACGGCGGCCCGACCGGCGGCGCGGGCGCTCCCTACGACTACGCCGTGATGCACGTGAAGCCGGAGAACGGCGGCAAGTCGCTGGAGGAGACCGTCGGGGTCGCCCTCGACGTCGACTTCCAGGCCCCCGAGGCGCAGAGCATCCCGGCGATGGGCGCCTGGGGCTACCCGGCCGCCGCCCCGTACGACGGTGCGCTGATGCACAAGTGCGTCGACCGCCCCGGCCGCCTGGCGCTCAGCCCCGGTACGCCGACGATGTGGCGGATCGGCTGCACCATGACCGGCGGTTCCTCCGGTGGCGGCTGGTTCCGTGAGATGCCCAACGGCAAGCTGGCGCTGGTGTCGAACACCTCGATCGGCCCGGTCACGGCCGGCTGGCTGGCGGGCCCGCGCCTCGGCCCGGGCGCGCAGCAGATCTACACGATGATGAGCGACAAGTTCGCCGGCCGGTGACCAAGCCGCAGGCCCGCCCCCTCGCGAGGAGGGGGCGGGCCTGCGGACTGCCCGGCGCGGCTCGGGGAGCCGTCAGCGCGCCGCGGGGACGAACGGGGCGAGCGCGGCTGCCAGCTCCTCGTGCACCCGGGCCTTGAGCAGGGTGCCCTCCGCGGTGTGCTCCTCGGAGATCACGTCGCCCTCGGCGTGCACCCGTGAGACCAGGCCGCCCTGCGTGTACGGCAGGAGCACCTCGACCTCGGTGCGCGGCCGCGGCAGTTCGGCGTCGATCAGCGCGAGCAGCTCGTCGATGCCCTTCCCGGTCCGCGCGGACACCGCGATCGAGTGCTTCTCGATACGCAGCAGCCGCTGCAGCACCAGCGGGTCCGCGGCGTCCGCCTTGTTGATCACGACGATCTCGGGGATGTCGGTCGCGCCGACGTCCCGGATCACCTCGCGCACGGCGGCCAGCTGCTCCTCCGGCGCCGGGTGCGACCCGTCCACCACGTGCAGGATCAGGTCGGAGTCGCCGACCTCCTCCATGGTGGAACGGAACGCCTCGACGAGGTGGTGCGGCAGGTGCCGTACGAACCCGACGGTGTCGGCCAGCGTGTACAGGCGGCCGCTCGGCGTCTCGGCCCGGCGGACGGTCGGGTCGAGGGTGGCGAACAGTGCGTTCTCCACCAGGACGCCCGCGCCCGTCAGCCGGTTCAGCAGGGACGACTTGCCGGCGTTGGTGTACCCGGCGATCGCGACCGACGGCACCTTGTTGCGCCGCCGCTCCTGCCGCTTGATCTCGCGGCCGGTCTTCATCTCCGCGATCTCCCGGCGCATCTTCGCCATCTTCTCGCGGATGCGCCGACGGTCCGTCTCGATCTTGGTCTCACCGGGACCACGGGTGGCCATACCGCCGCCCGAGGAGCCGGAGCCACCGCCACCCATCTGACGGGACAGCGACTGACCCCAGCCGCGCAGCCGCGGCAGCATGTACTGCATCTGCGCGAGCGACACCTGCGCCTTGCCCTCGCGGGACTTGGCGTGCTGGGCGAAGATGTCGAGGATCAGGGCGGTGCGGTCGACCACCTTGACCTTGACGACGTCCTCCAGGTGGATCAGCTGGCCGGGGCTGAGCTCACCGTCGCAGACGACGGTGTCGGCCCCGGTCTCGAGCACGATGTCGCGCAGTTCGTTGGCCTTGCCGGAGCCGATGTACGTGGCCGGATCCGGCTTGTCGCGGCGCTGGATCACTCCGTCGAGCACCACCGCACCCGCCGTCTCGGCGAGGGCGGCGAGCTCCGCGAGGGAGTTCTCCGCGTCCTGAACGGTCCCCGAGGTCCAGACGCCGACCAGCACCACGCGCTCCAGGCGCAGCTGGCGGTACTCGACCTCGGTGACGTCCTCGAGCTCCGTGGAGAGGCCCGCCACACGCCGCAGCGCGGCGCGCTCGTGGCGGTCGAGCTGGTCGCCGTCGCGCTCCCCGTCGATCTCGTGGCTCCAGGCGACGTCCTCTTCCATCAGGGCATCGGCCCGAAGGCTCTCGGTGCGGGTGGTGTCCGCGAAGCTCTGTGCGTCCTGGGAAGGGGATGAAGAGGAGGTCATTGGATCCTTACGTCGAAGAAATACTCGGTGGAACACTCGGTTCGTCAGTCACAACGCGTGACTCACCCGGATCATTCCCGGGGCGGGCCCCGGCATGCTCCGGGCCCGGCAGCGCCGCCGACCCCCCGATGGTCGCACGGCGCGCCGGGCCCGTCACGCGGGTTTTCAGCGCTTCGACCCGGGCTGCGCGCCCTTGGCCGGCGCCTTGCTGCGCCAGTCCGGGTGGCCGGGCATCCTCGGGGTCCTCGCGTCGTACAGCCAGCTCTTCAGGAAGGCCGTCAGGTCGCGTCCGGCGACCTCGGAGGCGAGGCGTACGAAGTCCGCGGTGCTCGCCGTGGAGTGCGCGTACTGCGTGACCCAGCGCCGTTCGAGCCGCTCGAAGGCGTCCTTGCCGATCTCCTGGCGCAGGGCGTAGAGGACCAGGGCGGAGCCGTCGTAGACCACCGGCCGGAAGAGGCTGGTCTTCGCGCCCGGCGCGGGGGGCTTGGGGGCGGCGGGGGGTCCGCCGGCCGCGCGCCAGCCGTCGGACGCCAGGTACGCGTTGCGCATCCGCTGCTCCAGCGACAGCTGGGCGGTCTCCTCCGCGTACAGGGCCTCGTACCAGGTGGCGTGGCCCTCGTTGAGCCACAGGTCGGACCAGGTGCGGGGCGAGACGCTGTTGCCGAACCACTGGTGGGCCAGCTCGTGGACCATGACGGAGTCGACGAACCACTTCGGGTAGTCACCGTCGGCGAACAGGGAGCGCTCGAAGAGGGAGAGGGTCTGGGTCTCCAGCTGGAAGCCGGTGTCGGCGTCAGCGACGAGCACCCCGTACGTCTCGAACGGGTAGCGCCCGACCAGCCGCTCCATCCACTCCAGGTGGCCCGGCGTCTTCGCCAGCCACGGCTCCAGGCGCTCGGCGTCGGCGACCGGCACGACGTCGCGCACCGGCAGGCCGTGCGTGCCGGTGCGCTCGACGACGGCGGAGCGGCCGATGGTGACCTGGGCGAGCTCGGTGGCCATGGGGTGGGCGGTCCGGTAGAGCCAGGTCTGCCGGTCGCCCACGACGGCCCGCGCGATCCGGCGCCCGTTGGCGACGGCCGTCAGCTGCTTGGGAGCGGTGATGCGGAAGGTGAAGTACGCCTTGTCGGCCGGGTGGTCGTTGCCGGGGAAGACCCGGTGGGCCGCGTCGGCCTGGTTGGCCATCGCCAGCCCGTCGGAGGTGCGGACCCAGCCGCCCGCGTCCCGGGGGCCGCTCGGGTCGCTGGTGTGGGAGACGGCGATGCTCAGCGGGGTGCCCTGGGCGACCGGCTGGACCGGCAGGACGACCAGGTCCTCGCCGCTGCTCGCGAACTCGGCGCGCAGGCCGTTCACGTGCACCGAGCGGACGGTGCCGTGGGTGAAGTCGAGGTTGATGCGGTCCAGGCGTTCGGTGGCCCGTGCGTCGATCCTGGTGAAGGCGTCCAGCGGCTGGGTGTTGTCGCCGCGGTACGTGAAGGCGATGTCGTACGCGAGGACGTCGTAGCCGGGGTTGCCGAGGTGGGGGAAGAGCGGGTCGCCGATGCCGAGCGGCTGGGGCTGGGGCACGCCGGCGGCGATCAGGCCGGCCGAGGCGGCGATCAGCAGGGCCGCGCGGAGGCGCCGGGACGGTCGAGCGGGAGACCGGGATGTGAGGGACATGGGCAACCGCTATCAGCGCACCCGGCGCGGGCCGTGGCGGCGCGCGCCCCGCGCGCCTCCCGCGCACCCGAACGGCGTCGCACGCCCTCCCCCGCCCGGGCGCGCCTCCGAGCGCACCGGGCCCCGACGGCCTGAGGGGCGGGTGCGCCGGCCAGGCGGGCCCGCGTCGGCGCGGAAACCCGGTGCCGGCGCAAGGGCCCGCGCCGGTCAGGTCTCTCCAGCGGTCCGGGCCCGTGCGTGCGCGGTCGGTGGGCGCCTGCCTGCCGGTCAGTGGGCACGGGCCGCGTGCTGGGCCCGGCTGACGTCGTAGACCCCCGCCACGTCGCGCATCGCCCGCATCAGGACGGGCAGCAGGGCGGCGTCCGGGAGCTGGAGCGTGTACGTGTGCCGGACGCGCTGCTCGCTGGGCGGTTCCACGGTGGCCGACACGATCGCGGCGCCGGCCGTGGCGATGGCCTCGGTGAGGTCGGCGAGCAGTCGCGGGCGGCCGAACGACTCCGCGACCAGGGTGACCCGGCACTCCGAGGCGTCGCCCCACCTCACGGCGACAGGCGCCCGCCCCAGCGACTCCATGCGCCGTACGGCGGGGCACTCGGCGCGGTGCACGGTGACGTTGCCGCCGCGCACCGCGAAGCCCGTGACCGTGTCGGGCGGTACCGGGGTGCAGCAGCGGGCCAGGCGGACGGCTGCGTCGGGGAGGTCGGCGACCACGGCGTTCGCGGCGGCGGGGGACGGCGCGCGGGGGCCGGCCGGGGCGCCCTCGTCCGGCTCCGCCGGAGCGCCTTCATACGACGGCCCCGCGGTGGGCGGCCGCAGGCCCGTCGCCGGGGCCTTCGCGGCCTCGGGGTGCGCCGCGAGCCAGCCGGTGATGGCGATCCGCGCGGCGGGCGTGCTGGCGTGGTCCAGCCAGTCGGGCGACGGCCCGGAGGCGGCGTCCTGCGACGCGTCGGGTTCGGCGAGCAGCAGTTGCACGGTGTCGCCGTCGCTCAGCACCGTGCCGAGTGAGGTCAGGCGTCCGTTGACCCGGGCGCCCACGCAGGCGTGGGCGGCCTCGCCGTACTGCGCGTAGGCGGCGTCGACGCAGGTCGCACCGCCCGGCAGAGCCAGGGTGCCGCCGTCGGGGCGGAAGACGGTGATCTCGCCGTCCTGGGCCAGGTCGGCGCGGAGCGAGGTCCAGAAGGTGTCGGGGTCGGGGGTGGCCTGCTGCCACTCCAGCAGCCGGGACAGCCAGCCGGGGCGGGTCGGGTCGGCGCGCAGCCCGTCCTCGCCGTCCTCGGCGCCTTCGACCGGCGCGTACGGATTGCCGAGGGCGACGACACCGGCCTCGGCGACCTTGTGCATCTGGTGCGTACGGATGAGGACCTCGGCGACCGCGCCGTCCGGTGACGCGACGGCGGTGTGCAGCGACTGGTACAGGTTGAACTTGGGTGCCGCGATGAAGTCCTTGAACTCCGAGATCACGGGGGTGAAGCAGGTGTGCAGCTCGCCGAGCACGCCGTAGCAGTCGGCGTCCTCACCGACCAGGACCAGGAGCCGGCCGAAGTCGGTGCCGCGCAGCTCGCCGCGTTTGAGCCTGACCCGGTGCACCGAGACGAAGTGGCGCGGGCGGACGAGGACTTCGGCGGTGATGCCGGCTTCCCGCAGCACGGTGCGGACGTCGTCGGCGATGGCGGCCAGGGCGTCGCCGGCGGTGGCGTTGTCGGCGATGAGGGCGCGGGTCTGTTCATACTCGGCGGGGTGGAGGATGGCGAAGACCAGGTCCTCCAGCTCCGTCTTGAGCGCCTGTACGCCGAGCCTTTCCGCGAGCGGAATGAGGACGTCGCGGGTGACCTTCGCGATCCGCGCCTGCTTCTCGGGGCGCATGACGCCGAGGGTGCGCATGTTGTGCAGCCGGTCGGCGAGTTTGATCGACATGACGCGGACGTCGTTGCCGGTGGCGACGAGCATCTTGCGGAACGTCTCGGGCTCGGCGGCGGCGCCGTAGTCGACCTTCTCCAGCTTGGTCACGCCGTCGACCAGGTAGCAGACCTCGTCACCGAACTGCTCCCGCACCTGGTCGAGGGTCAGATCCGTGTCCTCGACGGTGTCGTGGAGGAGAGAGGCGGTCAACGTCGTGGTCTCCGCGCCGAGTTCGGCGAGGATCAGCGTCACGGCGAGCGGGTGGGTGATGTACGGCTCGCCGCTCTTGCGGAACTGGCCGCGGTGCGAGGACTCGGCGAGGACGTACGCCCGGTGCAGCACGACCAGGTCGGCGTCCGGGTGGTGCGCCCGGTGGGCGTCCGCGACGTGACTGATGGCGTCGGGCAGCCGGTCCCGCCCGCCGGGACCGAGCAGTGCGGCGCGGCCGAGCCTCCGGAGGTCGATCCTCGGGCGGCCGCGCCGGCGGCTGGGCGCGGGGTTGGTGGCCTCTGCGCTCATGGGGGCACCTCCGGCGGGGTCGACCGGCGGTGGACGGACAGGGCATGCCCGCCGGGCCGGTGCTTGATGCTACCGAGCCCACCACGTGGCGCAGTCCCGCTCTCGCCCAGCGTGACCGGGACCACCCATTCGAGCGAAGCTTCAGGCGTTCGCGTTCTCCGGGTGCTTGGCGGCGGCCGGTGCGAGCGCGGACGCCGCCAGCCAGGCCGGGTCGATGTGCCCCTCGGCGACGATGACGGCGGGGCCCGTCATGTCGATCTCGCCGTCGGGGTGCTCGGTGATCACCAGGGTGCCGCCGAGGACGTCCACGGTGTACGTGACGGGCGTGCCGGTGACGGCCGGGTCGGCGCCGTCCCGGCGGGCCGTGGCGACGGCCACGGCGCACGCGCCCGTGCCGCACGAGCGGGTCTCGGCGGAGCCGCGCTCGTGCACGCGCATGGCCACGTGCCGGGGGCCGCGGTCGGCGACGAACTCGATGTTGACCCCGTCGGGGTAGACCGACGCGGGCGTGTACGGCGGCTCGGACCGCAGCTCGCCCGCCTGGGCGAGGTCGTCCACGAAGGCCACGGCGTGCGGGTTGCCCATGTTCACGTTCCGCGCGGGCCAGCTGTGGTCGCCGACGGTGACGGTGACGCCGTCCTCGGGCAGCCGGGCGCGGCCCATGGCGACGGTGACGTCGCCGTTCTTCGCGAGGTGGACCTGCTTGACGCCGGCCCGGGTGGCGACGGCGACGTCACCGTCGCCGACATGCCCGGCGCGCTGCAGGTAGCGGGCGAAGACGCGGACGCCGTTGCCGCACATCTCGGCGATCGAGCCGTCGGCGTTGCGGTAGTCCATGAACCACTCGGCCTCGTCGGCCATGTCCCGGGCCTCGGGGTGGGCGGCGGAGCGGACGACGTGCAGGAGCCCGTCACCCCCGATGCCCGCCCGGCGGTCGCAGACGCGGGCGACCGCGGCGGGGGGCAGGTCGATGGCGTTGTCCGGGTCGGGCACGATCACGAAGTCGTTCTCGGTGCCGTGGCCCTTGAGGAAGGCGATGGGCGCGGTGGTCATGCGGTCCATCGTACGAGTGGTGTACGACACGGCCCGCGATCAGGCCCGCGCCGGGCCGGCGGGCGGCCGGCGGCGCACGGCGTCCGGCGGGCGGCTGTCGGAGGGAGACGGGCGGCGGCGGCGCCGGCCTCCGGCGGGCGAGGGGCTCGAGGCAACCGCAGCCTCCGGCGGCGCCGCTGCCCGGCCGCGCGAGCGGTTCCGCGGCGGGCCCGCCGTCCGCGCGCAGCCGCGGGTCGGCGGAGGCGAGCTCCCTGGCTCCGGGGCGTTCCGAGGCGCCGGGCGGCAGGCCGCGGAGGTCAGCGGAGGCGGGCCACTCGCCAGACCGCCAGCATCACGAGGACCGCGACGCCGGCGACGTACAGCGCGATCACGCGCCAGTCGGGGCGCTCGCCGGAGCCGCGGGCGGGCAGGCCCGGCCAGGTGTAACCGACGCGGCGGGCGGCCATCATGCCCCAGCCGGCGGCGCAGCCGCACAGCAGCAGGCCCAGCATGGCGAGGACCGCGCCGCCGTCACCCGAGCCGAAGGCGAGGGGGAAGGCGAACATCAGGGAGCCGATCGCGCCGAGCCCCACGATGGGGGCGAGCTGCCAGATGCGCAGCTTGCGCTGCGGGCGCAGCTCGACCTCGACCTCGTCCGGGGTGATCTCCTGGGCGCCGTCCTCGTCGAGGTCGGGCCCGTCCGGGCTCAGGCCCGGCGCTTCGGGCACCCGTGCCCCGGCCGTGCCTTCACCGTCCCGCCGTGTCATGTCGTCCGGTGCTTCGTACTGTTCTCTGTCGCGAGGGCCGGCCTCCATCGCCACGCGCCCTCCCAACTCGGACTCCACTGGTCGATCGATGCTCGATGATGGCACGCTCCCGGCCGCAGGAATGACGGGCAGGGCGTCCCGATGCCATCACGTGATCAGGCTGTAACCGCTCGTTCGACCAACGACAGCGCTCGGTGCGGGAGTTCCCCGCGGTCGGCCACGGCTCCGCTGAGCCAGTGCACGCGCGGATCCCGGCGGAACCACGAGTCCTGGCGGCGCGCGAAGCGCTTGGTGGCGCGTACGGTGTCGGCGCGCGCCTCCTCCTCGGTGCACTCCCCCGCGAGCGCGGCGAGCACCTGCTGGTAGCCGAGCGCGCGGGAGGCGGTGCGGCCCTCCCGCAGTCCCTGCGCCTCCAGGCCGCGCACCTCGTCGACGAGTCCGGCCTCCCACATGCGGTCCACGCGCGCGGCGATCCGCTCGTCCAGCTCGGGGCGCCCGACGTCGACGCCGATCTGCACCGTGTCGTACACCGAGTCGTGACCGGGGAGATTGGCCGTGAACGGCTTCCCGGTGATCTCGATGACCTCGAGCGCCCGGACGATGCGGCGGCCGTTGCCGGGCAGGATCGCGCGGGCGGCGTCCGGGTCGGCGGCGGCGAGACGGGCGTGCAGGACGCCGGAGCCGCGCTCCTCCAGTTCGGCTTCGAGGCGGGCCCGCACGGCGGGGTCGGTGCCGGGGAAGTCGAGGGCGTCGATGGCGCCGCGCACGTACAGCCCGGAGCCGCCGACGAGGACGGGGGTGCGCCCCTCGGCGAGCAGCCGGTCGATCTCGGCGCGGGCGAGCCGCTGGTACTCGGCGACGCTGGCCGTCTCGGTGACGTCCCAGATGTCGAGGAGGTGGTGCGGGATCCCACCGCGCTCCCCGGGGGTCAGTTTGGCGGTTCCGATGTCCATCCCCCGGTAGAGCTGCATGGAATCGGCGTTGACGACTTCGCCGCCGAGCCGCTGGGCGAGGAAGACGCCCAGATCGGACTTTCCGGCCGCAGTGGGACCGACGACGGCGATGACCCGCGGGGCGGGAGCTGCACTTCTCACCGCCCCAGTCTCGCAAACCTCAGGAGCCCTCCCCGAACGAGTTACGTGACGCCCCGGGGTCGGGGTCGTTGCCTGTTGCGAGGTTCCGACCGCCGGTTTTCAGGACCGGCTCCACCGGGCGACGCAATGGGACGCTCCGGACGGCGCGGAATTTCGCCCACACGAGTACGGTATGGAGTAGACATGGGCGTTTTTGCATGGTTTCGCCGGAAGGGTAAGGAGTCTGCCGCGGCATCGACCGAGGAGACGGCGACCACCCCGGTGACGGCCGACGGCGAGGCCGCAGCGGAGGCGGAGGCGGCGCCCGGGACGGCGCCGGAGATGAGCGGGACGACGGAGGCGGACGAGACGGCGGCGGCCCCCGAGGCGGCTGCGGAGGGAGTGGACATCCCGAAGCAGCAGTCGGCCGAGGAGGCGGCGGACAACGAAGCCGGCGAAGGCGCGCGCAAGTAGCGACCGCGTCGCCCACCACTGACCGAAGGCGACTCCGAGGGATGGTGACCATGGGCTTCCTGGATCGGATGAAGGCCAAGCTCGCCCCTGCCAAGGACAAGGTCCAGGATCTCGCGCACCAGCACGAGGGCAGGATCGACCAGGGGCTCGACAAGGCCGCGCGGATGGTCGACCGGAGGACCAAGGGCAAGTACAGCGACAGGATCCAGTCGGGTACGGGGAAGGCCAAGGACGCCTTCGGCCGGTTGGCCCACAAGGAGGAGGGCGGCACACCGCCGCCGCCGCCGGGTTCGACGTCCTGACCTCGCGCACACGACAACGGCGGACGGCCACGGAGCAGGGTTGCTCCGGGGCCGTCCGCCGTTGTGCGGCCGTCTCCGGGGCGAGAGGCGGTTCCGGGCTCGGGTCCGGGCCCGGGTCTGCGTCCGGCCGGCTCGGCGCGGGCGGCGGTCTACGACCAGACCGCGACGATGTACCCGACGCCGTACGGCGCGTCCTCGTACAGCAGGCGGCCCTCCAGGGCGGCGTCCCCGGCGGCGCCCGCCAGCACCTGCCAGGGGGCGCGCCCGGCGGCCAGCAGCTCGGAGGCGAGGCGGGGGTCCAGCGCCGCGAGGGCCTCGGTGTCCGCCGCGCCCAGGGCGCGGGCGGCCCGGGCGTCGAAGCCGGCGGCACGCTCGTCGAGGTAACCGGGGGCCTTGAGCGAGCGGCGCGCGCTGCCGTCGCCCAGCACCAGCAGGGCGACGCGCTCGGCACCGGCGGCCAGGTCGCGGCCGGTCGCGGCGCAGCGGGCGGCCTCCAGGCCCTCCCCCACGGCCACGCCCTCGACGGGGGCGCCGGCCGGGCCGGTCCGTGCGAGGAGCCAGGCGCCGACGGCGAGCGACGCGGGCAGCCGCGGCCCGCCCGCGGGTCCCCGGCCGGGCGCGCCCAGGGTGACGTCGAGGTCCACGCCGAAGCCCCGGAAGTCCCCGGCGGTTCCCGCCGCGTACCGCGTCACCGCGTCCCCTGCCGCGGGGCCGACCACGACGAGCCGGTCGGGCCGCGCGGCGGCGAGGACGGCGAGCGCGTCGGAGCATGCCGTGCGGGCGGCGTCGAGTTCGGGCGCGGCCCCGCCGGCGACGTCGGGGACGAGGAGCGGGGGGCAGGGGCAGACAGCCGCGGCGACAAGCATGATCCGCAGCGTAGCCGCTGCGTTCCGCCGCCCGCCCGCAGGTCAGGCACGCGGGGCGCGCGGTCGCGACCGGGGCGACGGGACTGTGCTGCCCGCGCGGCTCGCCCCGGCTTCCGGCTCACCGGCCGCGCACGACGACAGGCCGGCAGCGCGGCCCTCCGCGTCAGACGCACCCTGCCGGCACCCGCAGCGCGGCCCGTGTCAGCCGATCGCGCAGCCTCCGGTGACCGGCGGGAGGGGTGACGGGACGCCGATGGTGGGGAGGCCCAGCATGACGCCGGCCGCCGGCTCCGCCGGCGGTGCGGCCGTGCGCCTCTCCCAGGCGTCGCCCGCGCGGGTGCGGCGCACGCGGGTCGTCGGGCCCTCCGCCAGCAGGTGGTGCGGGGCGGCGTAGGTGATCTCGACGGTCACCACGTCGCCCGGGCGGACTTCCTGGTCCGGCTTGGTGAAGTGCACCAGGCGGTTGTCGGGGGCGCGGCCGGACAGGCGGTGCGTGGTGTCGTCCTTGCGGCCCTCGCCCTCGGCGACCATGACCTCCAGGGTGCGGCCGACCTGCTTCTTGTTCTCCTCCCAGGAGATCTCCTCCTGGAGGGCGACCAGGCGCTCGTAGCGCGCCTGCACGACCGCCTTGGGGATCTGGTCCTCCATCTCGGCCGCCGGGGTCCCGGGGCGCTTGGAGTACTGGAAGGTGAAGGCCTGCGCGAACCGGGCCTCGCGCACGACGTGCAGCGTCTGCTCGAAGTCCTCCTCGGTCTCCCCGGGGAAGCCCACGATGATGTCGGTGGAGATCGCGGCGTGCGGGATGGCCTCCCGCACCTTGCGGATGATCCCCAGGAAGCGGTCCTGGCGGTACGAGCGGCGCATCGCCTTGAGGACCGTGTCGGAGCCGGACTGCAGCGGCATGTGGAGCTGCGGCATCACGTTGGGCGTCTCCGCCATCGCGGCGATCACGTCGTCGGTGAAGTCGCGGGGGTGGGGGGAGGTGAAGCGCACGCGCTCCAGGCCCTCGACCGTCCCGCAGGCGCGCAGCAGCTTGGAGAACGCCTCGCGGTCGCCGATGTCGGAGCCGTACGCGTTCACGTTCTGGCCGAGCAGGGTGATCTCGGAGACGCCCTCGGCGACCAGGGCCTCGATCTCGGCGAGGATGTCGCCGGGGCGGCGGTCCTTCTCCTTGCCGCGCAGCGCGGGGACGATGCAGAAGGTGCAGGTGTTGTTGCAGCCGACCGAGATGGAGACCCAGGCGGCGTAGGCGGACTCGCGCCGGGTCGGCAGCGTGGAGGGGAACGCCTCCAGCGACTCGGCGATCTCGATCTGCGCCTCTTCCTGTACGCGGGCGCGCTCCAGGAGGACCGGCAGCTTGCCGATGTTGTGCGTACCGAAGACGACGTCGACCCACGGCGCCTTCTTGACGATCGTGTCGCGGTCCTTCTGGGCGAGGCAGCCGCCGACGGCGATCTGCATGCCGGGCCGCTGCGACTTCTTCGGGGCGAGCCGCCCGAGGTTGCCGTACAGCTTGTTGTCGGCGTTCTCCCGCACCGCGCAGGTGTTGAAGACCACCACGTCGGCGTCACCGTCGGAGCCCTCCGGCGCGCGGACGTAACCGGCGTCCTCCAGCAGGCCGGACAGGCGCTCGGAGTCGTGGACGTTCATCTGGCACCCGTAGGTGCGTACCTCGTACGTTTTCAAACCGTCCACTGCTCCGCCAGACACGTCGATACCGCTCACCCGTCCAGGGTAAGGGCTCCCGCGGGGCCGCTCGGCGGAATACCCACCGCTCAGGGGTCGCGCCGTCGGCCGGGCCGCCGGGAAGAGCCCCCTCGCGCGAGGTGGCCGGCGCCCCGGCGCGCACGCCCGCCCGGGGGCGGCGGCGGGGTCCACCGCCCGACCCGGCGCATCCCGGGGACGCGGTGGGGGCACGGGACTCGCGCCGCTTCCGCCGTCCGAGTAGAGGATGCCGGGCGATTGCGAACATGCCGGGCCGGTACCGCACCCGGCCCTGCCCGGTGTGGAAACTTGGCGCTTCCCAGCGGGTGGACGCAGAGGAGAACCATGTACGAATGGCTGCGGGAAACCATGGTCGGCCGGCTGCAGCTGCCGGCCGAGCACATCCGGCCGGACGCCACGGCCGAGGAGGCCGGACTGGACTCGCTCGCCGTGACCGAGCTCGTCCTGATCGTCCAGGACGAGCTGGGGGTGACCGTGGACGAGGACCGTCTGTACGGCATGAGGACGGTCGGGGACATCGCCGACTTCCTGGCGCACCACACCCAGCCCGTCGCCGGACGATGACCGCTCCGGGTACGGCGGCCCCGGCCGCGGTGCTGTGCGGCCTCGGCTCCTGGCTGCCGCCGACGGTGGTGCCGAACGAGGAGGTGGCCGCCCGCCTCGGGGTGACCGACGAGTGGATTTACCAGCGCGTCGGCGTACGCAACCGGCGCCGCGCCGAGGACGGCACCGCCACCGTCGCGATGGCCGTCGAGGCGGGTGCGCGGGCGCTGAAGTCGCACGGTGACAGCCAGGCCGACGCCGTCCTGCTCGCCACGGCCACCCCCGACCGGCTCTGCCCCTCCAGCGCACCGGAGGTGGCCGCCCGGCTGGGGCTGTCCGGTGTCGCGGCCCTGGACGTGTCGGCCGCCTGCTCCGGCTTCGTCTACGGCATGTCGGTCGCCGCCGGGTTCATCGCGGCGAGGACGTTCCAGCGGGTCCTGGTGATCGGTGCCGACACGATGTCCGCGGTGCTGGACCCCGACGACCGCGGTACCACGCCGATCTTCGGGGACGGCGCCGGGGCCGTCGTGCTGCGTGCCGGGGAGCGCGACGAGCCCGGCGCGCTGGGCGCGTTCGTCCTGGGCAGCGACGGCGACCTGGCCGATCTGATCCAGGTGCGGGGCGGTGGCGCGCTGACGCGCTACCGGTTCACCGCCGAGGAGCCGCACGCCCATCTGCGGATGCAAGGCCGTGAGGTCTTCAAACAGGCGCTGGAGCGGATGGGTTCGGCCGTGAGGGACGCCGCGCGGAACGCCGGCTGGCCGCTCGACGGGGTGGACCGGTTCGCCATCCACCAGGCCAATGCCCGCATCTCGCGCGCCCTGGCCATGAGGCTCGGGGTGCCCGCCGAGCGATGGGTGTCCAACATCGAGCAGGTGGGCAACACGACGGGGGCCTCGGTGCCCCTGCTGCTGGACCACGCGAACGCCGACGGCGGGTTGCTGCCCGGTCAGCGGGTCGTGGTCGCGGCGTTCGGCGCGGGGCTGACCTGGGGCGCGACGAGCGTCGTCTGGCCCGCGCTGACCTCGGGGGAATAGGCGGAAGGGGAGCCATGGACGCTTCGTTCGGCGAGGCCGCCTTTCCGGCCGTGGACCGCGTCATTCTCGACATGGAGGACCGGGACGAGGGTCATTACCTGCAGATCGGCGCCGTGCTGGAGATGGAGGGCCCGGTCCCCGGCCTCGCCGGCGTACGGGAGCACGTGCGCTCCCGCCTGCCCTTCCTGCCGCTGCTCTCCCTTCCCCTGACGGGGGACGTCCGGGACGGCGGACCGGACCTCCACCGGCACGTGCGCGAACTGCGCGTGCCCGACCGGGCCCTGGCGTACGACACGCTGCTCAACGTGGCGGCCCCCTGCCCCGCGCGCCCCTGGGGGGTCTGGCTGGTGCACGGGTACGCGGAGCACCGCTTCCTGCTGTGCTACCGGGGCCACCACGGCCTGCACGACGGGGTGAGCGTGACCCGGGTGATGCGGCGGCTCTTCGGTACGGTCCCGCCGCGGGCCGACGCCGGTGCCGTGCCTCCCGCGCCGTACGCGCCGCCCCTGCCGGCCCGCCTGGCCGCCCACGCGCGCAACGCGCTCGAATCCGTGCGGCTGTTCCTGCCCCCGCCGCGCCGGCCGCTGCTCGACGGGCGGCGGGAGGGCCGGCGGGTGCTCAGCGCCGCGACCGTGCCCGTCGTCCGGCTGCGGGCGGCGGCCGCGGACCTGCGGTGCTCGGTGCTCGACGTCCACCTGAGCGCGCTGTCCCACGCGGCGCAGCGCGCGGACGCGACCGGCTGGACCCGCGAGACGCCGCGGCCGCGCGGTATCGGGCTGCCCGTCGCGCTCGGCCCCTCGGCGGTCCCGCCGTACCGGGGCAACCGGTTCTCCGTCGCCGTCGTCGACGTGCCGTGGGCGGAGGCGGACCTGCGCCGCCGTGCCGTGCTGTTCTCGCGGAGCACCGCCCGCTACAAGGACCCCGCGCTCCGGTGGGCGAAGGGCGACGCGCTGCGACGGCTGGACGCGCGGCGCACCAGGAGCGTCTCGGAGCGCATCTTCGCCCGCTGCGGGGTGCAGACCACGGTCCTCACGCACAGCGGCGAGTTCGGCTTCGGCGGGTGCCGCGCGCTCGGCGTGACGGGCCTGAACTGCCTGCCCGCGCACTTCCCGTACCAGGCCGTGCTGACGCTCTGGCGCGACCGGGCGACGTGCGCGTTCACCGCCGACGCGGCCGTGCCGCTCGCGCGGGAGCTCGCCGCGTCCTGGCGGGCGGCGGTGGAGGAGCTGGCGCCGGCCACCGGCCGGCCCGCCGGCCTCGCGCCGGCCCCGGGTTAGCCGCCGTGCTCGTCTACGGCACCATGCGCTCGCTGACGCGGCTGGCCGCGGGGACGATCTGCCCGGTCTCCGTCGAGGGCGCGCACCACGTCCCCGCCACCGGTCCCGTCCTGCTCGCGGGCAACCACCTGTCGAGCTGCGACACCTTCTTCCTGATGGCCGTCCTGCGGCGGCGCCTGGTCTTCTTCGGCAAGCACGAGTACTTCCACACGCCGGGCCTCAAGGGCCGCGCGGTCGCCGCCACCTGCGCGCGGATGGGCTTCCTGCCCGTGGACCGGCGCGGTGGCCCCGCGGCGGCGCGCGCGGTGGTGGCGCACGGCGCCGACGTGCTGAGCCGTGGTGCGCCGCTGGTGATCTACCCGGAGGGCACCCGCTCCCCGGACGGCAGGCTCTACCGCGGGCGGCCCGGGACGGCCGCGATCGCCCTGGCGTCCGGAGGCGTACCGCTGGTGCCGTTCGGGATCGCGGGCACGGACCGGGTCCAGCCCATCGGCAGGTCCCTGCTGCGCCCGCATCCGGTGCGGATCCGCTTCGGCCGCCCCCTGGGGTACGGCGCGTACCTGCGGCGCCCGGCCCGGCCGGACGGCCTGCCCACCTCGGCCACCCTGCGGGAGCTGACCCTGGTCCTGTTGGACCGCGTGCGTGAACTGTCCGGGCAGGAGTACGTCGATGCCTTCGCTCCGTCCGTCCGGCGGTAGGCCCGTGGGGGCCGACCCGCTGGGCTCGCTCGCCCGTCTCGTACTGCGCTTCCCCGTCCGTACGCTCGCCCTGACGGTGTGCGCCCTGGTGGTGGCGGCGGTGGCGGGCGCGGGCGTCGGCGAGCGCCTGTACCACGGCGGTACGACGGCGCCGGGCGCCGAGTCCGCGCGCGCCGAGAAGGTGCTGACCACCGCCTTCCGCAGCGGAGGCCCCACCGTGACGCTGGTGGCCACGACCGCCGGATCGGTGGACGACCCGGCCGCCGTCCGCGCCGGGACGCGGCTCACGGCCCTGGCGCGCGGGCTGCCGAAGGTCGTCGCGGTGCGCTCGTACTGGCCGGAGCGGATCGCCGCGCTGCGCGGGCGCGACGGGGACGCGGCGATGGTGCTGCTGCGCGTCGCGACCAGCGAGGCGACCGCGCACCAGGACGTCGAACCGCTGCTGGAGCGCCTCACCGGCCGGCGCGGCCCGCTGGAGGTGTCGGCGACGGGTCCGACACCGGTGGGCCTGGCCATCGAGCGGCAGAGCAGCGCGGACCTGCGGCGCATGGAGCTGCTCGCCGCCCCCCTGACCGCCGCCGTCCTCGTCGTCGTCTTCGGCGGTGTCGTGGCGGCCGGGGTGGCCCTGCTGGTCGGGCTGGCGGCCGTCGTGGGCAGCACGGCGGTCCTGAGCGCCCTGGCCGGGCTCACCACCGTTTCGGTGATCGCCCTGAACCTGACGACCGCTCTGGGCTTCGCCCTGGCCGTCGACTTCAGCCTGTTCGTCCTGGCCCGGTACCGGGAGGAACGGGCGCGGTCGGGCGACGCCCACGACGCGCTGGTGGAGACGGTGCGCACCACCGGCCGGACCGTGGTGTGTTCCGCGCTCACGGTGATCGGCAGCATGGCGGCGCTGCTGGTCTTCCCGCTCGACATGCTCCGCTCCATCGCGTACGGCGGCATGGCCGTGGTGGCCCTGAGCGCGCTGCTGGCGATCACCGCGCTGCCGGCGGCGCTGCTCCTGCTGGGGCCGCGGATCGACCGGTTCTCGCTGCGCCGCCGCGTCCGCCGGCACGGGCGGGGCGGCGGCCGCTGGTACCGGCTCGCCGCCGGGGTGATGCGCCGGCCCGTCCCGGTGGTGCTGGCGCTCGGGACACTGCTGGCGGTCCTCGTCCTGCCGTTCGCCGACGCCCGGTTCGGCACGTTCGACGACCGGGCGCTGCCGCGGGCGTCGACGACCCGTCAGGCGACGGAGACGCTGCGGCGGGAGTTCGACTACGCGGCGCTCAACCCCGTGCAGGTGGTGCTGCCCGGCCTGGACGCCACCGACCGCCGCGCGGGCCGGGCCCTGGACGCGTACGCCCGGGACCTGTCCCGGCTGGAGCACGTCACCCGGGTGGAGACGGTGACCGGGATCTACCGGGACGGCCGGCCGGTGGACGCCGTGGACCCGGCCGCCGGCTTCGCCGTCCCGGCGGGCACCTGGGCGGCGGTCGTCACGGACATCGGCCCGCACGCGGCGGAGGGCGCCCGGCTGGTACGGGCGGTCCGCGCGGTCGCCGCGCCGGTGCCGGTCCTCGTGGGCGGTACGCAGGCGTGGCTGGCGGACCTCCAGGACAGCATCCGCGCGGGTCTGGTGCCGGCGCTGTCGCTGATCACCCTGGTCACCCTGGGCCTGCTGGGCTGGTGCACGCGCAGTGTGGTGCTGCCGCTGAAGGCGTTCCTGCTGAACGTCCTGAGCCTGAGCGCCACCTTCGGGGTGATGGTGCTCGTCTTCCAGCAGGGCTTCCTGTCGGAGTGGCTCGGCGGGTTCACCGTGACCGGGGTGACCGACACGCTGGTGCCCGTGCTCGTGCTGTGCGTGGCGTTCGGGCTGTCGATGGACTACGAGGTGCTGCTGCTGTCGAGGACGGTGGAGGAGCACGCGGCGGGCGCGTCCACCCGGCAGGCCGTGGCGCGGGCCGTGCAGCGCACGGCCGGGCTGTTCACCGCCTCCGCCGTCGTCGTGATCGTGGTCATGTCGGCGCTCGCGGCGTCCGGGCTGTTGCTGCTGAAGGTGGTGGGGGTCAGCGTGGCCGTGGCGGTGTTCGTCGACGCCACCCTGATCCGGCTGCTGCTGGCGCCCGCCCTCATGGCGCTGCTCGGCCGCGCCAACTGGTGGCTGCCGGTCAGGCGGTCGCCGGATCCGCCGCCCCCGCTGCCGACCCTGCCGGCGTGAGTTCCGCGCCGAGCTCCGTACCCGTCCAGGACAGCGCCGTCCAGCCGTCGTCCGGGGTGCCCTCCAGTACGACGACCCCGGTGTTGGGCAGTTCGTGCGCGGCGGCGAACCCGACGGAGACGCCCGCCACGCGGGCGGCCGTCCACACGCGGACCGCCGTGCCGTGGCCGACCAGGGCGGCGGTGCGGGCCCCGGAGGCGGCGGCCTCGGCCACGACCGCGTCGAAGCGGGCCAGGAACTCGGCGCCGTTCTCCGCGCCCGGCATGCGCAGCGTGGTGCGCCCGGCGCCCCAGGCCACGGCGGTCGTGCGGTAGCCGGCGACGGCCCCGGCGTCGCCGCGGCCCTCCAGGACGCCCGCCTCCACCTCACGGAGGCCGTCCCGGACCCGTACCTCCAGACCGAGTGCGGCGGCCAGCGGCTCCGCGGTCTGCCGGGCGCGCGTGAGGGGGGACGCGTACAGGGTGTCGATGTCCTCGCCGGCCAGCGCGGCGGGCAGCCCGGCCGCCTGCTGCCGCCCCACGTCGTCGAGGCCGGGCCCGGGGAGGGCGGTGTCGAGGAGGTGGGTGCGGTTGGATTCCGTGCGGCCGTGGCGGATCAGGAGCAAGCGCATGGGCGGCGCCCTTCGGGTGGGGATGGCGGGGGTCGGGGTCACGGGGCCCGGAGCATGGCCTTCGGGGCTCGGCCTCGGGCGGGGCTCCGGGCGGGGCCCTCAGGCCTTGGTGCCGAGGAAGAGGTAGTAGGGCACGCGGGCCTGGAGGTACGGGACCGGGCCCAGGCGTTCGCTCAGGGCGGCGGTGGTGAACCGCTCGCGCAGGTAGGGCAGGTGGTCCGGGGACAGGAAGACGTCGTTGTGGCTGAACCAGACGGGCCACAGGTGCCGCCGCCACGCCGCGTGCCGCACGCCGCCGCCCGCCGGGTGCTTGCGCGAGACGTAGAAGTCGACGACCGCGAGGGTGCCGCCGGGCCGGAGCAGGGAGTGGGCGTGATCGACCGCGGAGAACCAGTCGGGCATCATCGTCAGCGCGTACGAGAAGACCACGATGTCCACGGGCCCGTCGGCCGGCCGGTGGTCGGTGGCGCTCGCCCGGACGGTCTCCACGTTGTACCAGCCGTGCCGCGCGATCCGGTCCCGGGCGACGGCGAGCATCGAGGACGAGACGTCGACCACCGTGATCCGCTCGCACCGGGAGCGGCGCTCCTCGTCCAGGTAGGCCAGGATCCGTCCCGTCCCGCCGCCCAGGTCGACCAGGCGGCAGCCCGGCTCGACGGGCAGCATGTCCACCAGGTCGCGTCGGCCGTGGACCAGCTTCCGCTCGCGGAAGGAGTCGTACACCCGCGCGGTGGGACCGTAGAAGGACTCCATGCGCTCGGCGGGGGTGACGCCCTCGACGCGCGGGAAGACCATGTGGCGGATCACCCTGGCCTG
The DNA here is from genome assembly GCF_044455245.1 of Streptomyces sp. NPDC051310. NCBI lineage: Bacteria > Bacillati > Actinomycetota > Actinomycetes > Kitasatosporales > Streptomycetaceae > Streptomyces > Streptomyces sp. NPDC051310. Next base: position 45,532 of record NZ_JBITEO010000017.1, on the reverse strand, counting down.
GGACTTCAGCTCCGCGAGGGTGTTCACCGGGCGGCCGCCAGGTCGGCGATGTGGAAACTGCCGTACGTGTGGACGCGGTCCTGCGCGTGGAGGCGGGCGGCGAGCCGCGGATGGCGCTCCAGCAGCTCGGTCAGCCGCCGTACGCGGCCTTCGTGGCGGACGCGTACCGGCTCCAGGTACCGGGTGCGCAGTCCTGCGCTGCGGTAGATCACCCGGGCGCCGGGCCCGGCCGCGTCGACGATCGCCTGCCACTCCTCGGCGAGCGCGGCCTGGTCGGACCAGCCCATCCAGTCCATGTGGTCCAGGAGGACGAACTTGGAGACGCGCTCGACCGGCTCCAGCGACCGCAGGCAGGAGGTGACGGTCGAGGTGCGCATCCGCAGCCGCGGCAGCAGCTCGCGCAGGCGCCCGAAGTTGCCCGCCCGCAGGTACTCGGGGCAACAGGAGGGGGTGTACGAACCGGTGATGTAGGCGCGCCAGAAATAGTTGTCCGCGACGGGCAGCCGGCCGAAGATCGCCTCGAAGCCGTCGTGGATGAGCCGCGCCGGGCCGCCGGGATACTCCTCGGCGATCTCCCGGCGCTGCTGGGGCGGCACCCCGCCGAGGCTCAGCGCGAGCGGCTGCGCCGCCAGCCGCGACACCGCCCGCAGCGGCTCGCGCAGCCTGCTCTCGTAGATCTCCCGCTGGCGGTCGAGCGTGGGTGCGTCCAGCAGGGCCTCCAGGTCGGGCCCGACCCCCTGGAAGCGGCGCAGGTACAGCATGAGGCCCTTGGCCAGGAGCCCGGAGGTGCCGCGGTAGTAGAAGGAGTTGCGCCAGCCGCGGCCGGTGAAGGCCTCGATGTAGCCGTCCCAGAACCGCCGCGAGGGCGGCGAGAGGTCGGCGCGCAGGACGTCGCGGTACATCTCGCGGGCGCCCGGTGCGCGTCCGGTGCCGAAGAGCGTGAAGAACTCGCCGTGGGACAGGCGCCGGATGCCGGCCGCCTTCAGTTCCAGCAGGGCGGTCTGGCGCGGGTTGACGTCGACCGCCGTGACCCGCCCGGCCCCGGCGAGGAGGTAGTCCAGGGCGTTGCAGCCGCCGCTGGTGATGACCAGGACGTGGTCGTCGGGCCCCGGCCGCAGCGCGGCGCGGTCCAGCGCCGGGTCCTCCCAGGACGCGTTGTACACGAGGTTGCGGTCGTGCAGCGCGCTGAACATCCGTCCGGTGAGTGCGGTGCCCGCGCGGGGGCCGGGCAGTGCGCGGCGGTTCCCGGGGGCCGGTGTGACGACGGCGGAAGAGGAGGAGGCCATTCCCTCACCATGGAGGCCCCGCGGACCAGGGGCGGTCCTCCGTCACCACGGAGCCACGCGGATTCGCCCGACCGGCGGACCGCCGGCGGTGACTCGCTGGGCCGACCGGGGGGCATGTCTCACCCGTCGGGCCGGTACGGCTGACGCGCGGGCCGCCCTGGGGGACCATCGAGGCCCGCCGCGGCGCGCACCGGCCCGAGACGACCGGCCGGCCGCAAGCCCTGGCCCGGACCACCGCCACCGGCCGGGCGACGAGCCCGACGATCCGTTCTATTGAGAGGACACCGCCATGGCTCAGCAGGCCCGTCCCCGTGTGACACCGGCGATGGTCGTGGTCGCCGCCGTCGCCCTGGCGGTCGCCACCGCCGTGGCCCGCGCCCCGCGCGTGCCCCGCGCCGGCCGAAGGCGCCGCCGGCCGCACCCCCTGCTGCTCATCCCGGCGGCGTAGGGCCATGGCCACGCCCGGTGCGCGTACCGCGCAGCACTACCGCCGGTCCGTCCTGCCGTACTACCGGCGCTTCGGCTCCCGGTGGGGTTACGCGATGCTCCTGGGGCGGACGCGGCACTTCGGGTGGTACGAACCCGGCCAGTCACCGTGGGGCTTCGCGGCGTCCATGCGCCGGATGGAGGCCATGACGGCCCGGCAGCTGGCGCTGCCCGCCGGCTCGCGCGTCCTCGACGCCGGCTGCGGCGTGGGGGACGTGGCGCGGACCGTCGCGGCGGAGGGCGGCCTGCGCGTCACGGGCCTCGACGGCATCGCCTCCGACGTCGCCATCGCCCGTCGGCGCACGGCCCGGGCGACCGGGCACGCGGCCCGGGCGACCCGGTTCGTCGTGGGGGACTACCACGCGCTGCCGTTCGCGGACGGTTCCTTCGACGGGCTGTACACCATGGAGTCCTTCGTCCATGCCGCGGACCCGCGGCAGGCGCTGTCGGAGTTCTTCCGTGTCGTACGGCCCGGGGGGCGGCTGGTCATGTTCGAGTACTCGCGCACACCGAGCGCCGAGCTCGCCCCGCGCGCGGACAGCGTGGTCTCCGACATCTGCGAGCTGGCGGCGATGCCCGCGATGCTGCCGCACGGGCATCTCGAGCGGCTCGTGGGCGAGGCGGGCTTCGCGGTGGAGTCCGTCACCGACATCACGGCCCGTGTCCTGCCCATGCTGCACGCCTTCTCCCTCCTCGGGCGGGTGCCGTACGCGGTGGCCCGGAGCGTGGGCCGCGGTGACCTGCTGGTCAACGCGATGAGCGGCGTGGAGCTGTACCGGCACCAGGAGACGTGGCGGTACAACATCTGCACCGCCGCGAGGCCGTGAGGGCCGCCCGGGCAGCGCAGGGGCGCTGGCGGGGGTGACGCGTGGCGCCGTCGGCCTTCGGATGGGGTCCGGCGGCGCCGGCGGGTGGCGTCCGCGTGACGTGCGGTGCACCCCGAGCGACGGACGGACCGGCTTCCGGGAGGGGCCTGGCCAGGGCGGCGCGTGAGCTGGCAGGATCGCGCCCATGCTCCCGGACCTGCCCCGCATCAGCCGCCGCCACACCCTCGAGGGGTCGGCCGCGGTGCTCGTGGTGCTGGGGCTGCTGCTGTGGTGGCTGCTTCCGGCCGGGGAGCCGTCCCCGCAGGGCAGGGTCACCTTCAGCACCGGGGTGCCGACCGGGGTCTACCAGCGGTACGGCGCCCTGCTGGAGGACGCCCTGCACCGGGAGGTGCCGGACGTCGCCATAAGCCTGCGCACGAGCGAGGGCTCCCAGCAGAACCTCGCCAGGCTCGCCGCGGGCGAGGCGGACTTCACCATCGCCACGGCCGACGCGGTCGCCACCTACCTCCGCGACGGCAGGCCCGGAGCGTCCCGGCTGCGCGGCTGCGCACGGCTGTACGACGACTACGCGCAGCTGGTCGTGCCCAGGTCCTCCCCGGTGCGTTCGGCCCAGGACCTGCGGGGTCTGCGGGTCGGCGTGGGCCAGGAGGGCTCGGGCGTGCGGCTGATCGCGAACCGGCTGCTGACGGCCGCGGGGCTGGACCCGGCGCGGGACGTCCGGCCGGTCTCCGCCGGGATCGACACCATGCCGAAGCTGCTGGAGGACGACCGGCTGGACGCCTTCTTCTGGTCGGGCGGGCTGCCCACCAGCGCCGTGCAGAAGCTTTCGGAACGCTTCCCCGTCCGGCTGGTGCCGCTGCCGGAGGAGCTGGTGGACCGCGTCCACGCGCAGGGCGGCAGCAGCCGGTACTACCGGTCCGCGGTGATGCCCGCCGACGCCTATGCCCGCGCCCAGGAGGGCCGGCCGGTCGAGACGGTCGCCGTCGCCAACCTGCTCGTCACCACCGACCGGACGGATCCGGCGATGGCGGAGGCGTTCACCCGTACGGTGATCAGGAGCCGGGACCGGATCGGGCGCGAGGTGCATCCGGCGCAGCTGGTGGATCTCCGTACGGCGATCTACACCGACCCGCTGCCGCTGCACGAGGGCGCGCGGCGCTACTACCTCTCGGTCAAGCCCTGACCCCGGTCGAGCCCCGACCCGGGTTCGGCCCTGCCCCGGTCGAGCCCTGCCCCGGTTCGAGCCCTGACCGCGGTCAGTGGGGGCCGGTGCGCGGGACGGTGACCGTGACGCGCAGGCCGTGCGGTTCGTGGTGGGCGTACGAGATCGAGCCGCCGCCCGCCGCGAGCAGCGCGCGGGAGATGGACAGGCCGAGGCCCGAGCCCTTGACGTTCTGATGGCGGTTGCTGCGCCAGAAGCGGTCGCCGACGCGGGCCAGCTCGTCGTCGGTCAGGCCGGGGCCGCGGTCCGTGACCACGATGGTGGATGTCGCGCCGTCCGCCGCGGAGGTCACGGTGACCTCCTCGCCCGCCGGGGTGAACTTCAGCGCGTTGTCGACCACGGCGTCGAGGGCGCTGGACAGCGCGACGGGGTCGGCCCAGCCGGTGACGGCGGACGTGGCGTCCGTCAGGCGGACGCCCTTCTCCTCGGCGAGCGGCCGCCAGGCGGCGACCCGCTCGGCCGCCAGCTCGCCGATGTCGGTGAGCCGCAGGTCCGCGGAGGCGTGTTCGGCCAGGGCCAGGCCCAGCAGGTCGTCCAGCACCTGGGCGAGGCGACGGCCCTCCGTGCGGACCGAGGCGATCTCCTCGTGGCCCGGGGTGCCCGGTGGCAGTTCGAGGGCGAGGAGCTCGATGCGCAGCAGCAGCGCGGAGAGCGGATTGCGCAGCTGGTGGGAGGCGTCGGCGACGAAGGCGCGCTGCTGTTCGAGCACGGTTTCGACGTTGTCGGCCATCTCGTTGAACGAGCGCGCCAGGCGGCGCAGCTCCGGCGGCCCGCCGGCCGCGACGACCCGCGAGTTCATCCGGCCGGTCGCGATGTCGTGCGTGGCCGCGTCCAGGATCCGCACGGGCTTGAGCACCCACCCGGTGAGCCGGAAGGCGGCGCCGACCGCCAGCAGCATCGCCGCGGACACGCCCGCCGCGATCAGCAGCCAGCCCTGCAGGATGCGGGACCGCAGCTGCCCGGTCGGCGAGTACGTGACCACGACGGCGACCACGTCCCCGTCCCGTACGACGGGTGAGGCGACCGCCAGCCGGGCGTGCGGCTGCCAGGGCCACACCTGCGGCGGGTTGTGGCTGCGGCGGCCCAGCAGGGCCTCCTGGAAGGCGCGGCGGGTCTCGCCCTTGTCCGGGATCCGCCAGCCGCGGGTGGCGAGGGCCATGGCCGTGCCGTCGCGGTAGAAGACGCCGGCCTCGATCCCGTACACCTCGTGGTAGCGGGCGAGCTCGCCCTCGAGGGTGGCCTTCCGCTCGTCGACGCCGGGGCCGCGCTCGGTGACGAACTGCGCGAGCGCCGCGAAGCGCGCCGTGTCGTCGATGCGGTCGACGACGACGGTCTGCTGCCGCGCGGCGGCCAGGCTGCCGGCGAGCGGGAAGCCCAGCGCGAGCAGCACGCCCGCCATGAGGACGATGAGCAGGGGGAGGAGACGGGTGCGCACAGGGCCTGGGGGTTACGTCGCCGGGGTGGCGGGGCCGGCGGGCGCCACCAGGCGGTAGCCGACGCCGCGCACGGTCTCGATGAGGGCGGGCATGCGCAGCTTGGAGCGCAGGGAGGCCACGTGCACCTCCAGGGTGCGTCCGGTCCCCTCCCAGCTGGTGCGCCAGACCTCGCTGATGATCTGTTCGCGGCGGAAGACGACTCCGGGGCGCTGGGCGAGCAGGGCCAGCAGGTCGAACTCCTTGCGGGTGAGCTGGACGGCCGCGCCGTCCACGCTGACCCGCCGGGTGGGCAGCTCGATGACCACCTGGCCGAGGCGCAGGGGTGCCTCCGCGGTGGCGGCCGCCCCGGTGGCGCCCTCGCCGTCGGCGCCCGTGCCGGTGGCGCCGCCCGTGCCCGGGCCGCCGGTCGCGGTGCGCCGGCTGACGGCGTGGATGCGGGCGAGCAGCTCGCCGGGGTCGTAGGGCTTGACGACGTAGTCGTCGGCGCCCAGGTTCAGGCCGTGGATGCGGGAGCGGACGTCGGCCCGCGCCGTGACCATGATCACCGGGGTGGTGGTGAGCTTCCGGATCCGGCCGCAGACCTGGTAGCCGTCCTGGTCCGGCAGGCCGAGGTCGAGCAGCACGACGTCGAAGGGGCCGCGGCCGGTGCGGGAGCCCGCTGCCGGGCCCGCGGCGCCGGTGCCGGCGGCGGTGGACTGCGCGTGGCCCGTACCGGCGCCGGCCGCGTGGGCCGCACCGGCGCCCGTCGCGGCGACCGCACCGGTGCCGGCTCCCGTGCCCGGGGCGGCGGGGGCCGCCGTACCGGAACCCGCGGCGGGGCGGGTGGCGGCGGGCAGGACGGCCTGGAGGGCCTCCTCGCCGTTGCGGGCGTGCGTGACGTCGAAGCCGTGCTTCTTGAGGATGGCGGACAGGGCCGCGGCGACGTGGTCGTCGTCCTCGACAAGCAGCAGTCTCATGGCCCCCCTCCGAAGGTGCGGTCGCGTGGGTGACCGTAGGGCCACCTGGGCATGAACGCCGATGTATGCCATGCCAGTCAAGAGCGTTCCGGCGACACCCGGGTTTCCGTTATCCACCCGTACTCAGGATGGCCGTCCCGTTCACGCATAGTGTCCGGTTGCAGCCGGATCGTTATGCTCAATTTCAGCTCAGATGTAATGACGCTGGTCGCAATGCGTGCTTAGTGTCCTCTCCAACCGAGCAGGACGGAGCAAGAGGCCGATGAGCGGAGTGTCAGTGACCAAGGGCGCGGAGGACGCCGTACCGACGGCGAGCGACCTGGTCGTGCTGAGCAACGTCAACAAGCACTTCGGCGCGCTGCATGTGCTCCAGGACATCGACCTGACCATCGCCCGGGGCGAGGTCGTGGTCGTCATCGGACCGTCGGGGTCCGGCAAGTCCACGCTGTGCCGCACCATCAACCGCCTGGAGACGATCGACTCGGGCACGATCACCATCGACGGCAAGCCGCTGCCGCAGGAGGGCAAGGAGCTCGCCCGGCTGCGCGCCGACGTCGGCATGGTCTTCCAGTCGTTCAACCTCTTCGCGCACAAGACCGTGCTGGAGAACGTCATGCTGGGCCAGGTGAAGGTCCGCAAGACGGAGAAGAAGGCCGCCGAGGAGAAGGCCCGGGCCCTGCTGGACCGGGTCGGCGTCGGCGCCCAGGCGGACAAGTACCCCGCGCAGCTCTCCGGCGGGCAGCAGCAACGCGTGGCGATCGCCCGGGCGTTGGCGATGGACCCGAAGGTCATGCTCTTCGACGAGCCGACCTCGGCGCTCGACCCCGAGATGATCAACGAGGTCCTCGAGGTCATGCAGCAGCTGGCGCGCGACGGGATGACCATGGTGGTCGTCACGCACGAGATGGGCTTCGCCCGCTCCGCCGCCAACCGTGTCGTCTTCATGGCCGACGGGAAGATCGTCGAAGAGGCGGCGCCCGAGCAGTTCTTCAGCAGTCCGCGCAGCGACCGGGCCAAGGACTTCCTGTCGAAGATCCTGCACCACTGAGGACCGCGGTCCTCGTCGCGACGGGCCCCGGTACGCCGGAGGCCCTCGTACGGCAACGGTCCTCGTATCACCGGGGTCTTCGACCACTGACGACCAACGAACCACGACGCAAGGGATGTTCACCATGAAGCTCCGCAAGACGGCGGCCGTGGCCGTCGCTGTGCTCGCACTGACCGCGACCGCCTGCGGCGGCAAGGAGGGCTCCGCCGGCGACAAGCCCGCCGGCGTGCAGCCGGGTGCGAGCGGTGCGCCGGAACTGCCGAAGTACACCGTCGCCACCGGTGTGAACCTGGACTCGCCGACCTTCAAGGCGGCCAAGGAGCGCGGCAAGCTCGTCATCGGTTCCAAGGCCGACCAGCCGTACCTCGGCTTCGAGGACCAGGCCACCAAGGAGCGCTCCGGCTTCGACGTCGAGATCGCCAAGCTGATCGCCGCCGACCTGGGCTTCTCGGAGAAGCAGATCGAGTGGAAGACCGTCGACTCCAGCACCCGCGAGACCGCGATCTCCAAGGGCCAGGTCGACTACTACGTCGGCACCTACACGATCAACGACAAGCGCAAGGCGCAGGTCGGCTTCGCGGGTCCGTACTACAAGGCCGGCGCCGACCTCCTGGTGCGCAAGGACGAGACCGCGATCACCGGTCCGGAGACCGTCAAGGGCAAGAAGGTCTGCTCCATCAAGGGTTCCACCCCGCTGCAGGAGATCAAGAAGCCGGAGTACGGCGCGCAGACCACCGAGCTCGCCAAGTACTCGGACTGCGTCCAGCAGCTGCTCACCAAGCAGGTCGACGCCGTCACGACGGACGACGCGATCCTCAAGGGCTACGCCGCGCAGAACCCGGGCAAGCTCAAGGTCGTCGGCAAGCCGTTCACCGAGGAGCCGTACGGCGTGGGCATGAACAAGGCCGACAAGGTCCTGCGTGACGCGATCAACGACTCGCTCGAGAAGCACATCAAGGACGGCACGTACAAGAAGATCTACGAGGCGACCCTCGGCCTGTCCGGCTCGGCCTACACCGAGCCGCCGGCGATCGTCCGCTACTGATCGCCCCCTGACGTGCCTGCTGCAGCGCCCCGTACGCGCCGTGCGGGGCGCTGCAGCCCCTTGTCCGGACCGGCGCCCGCGCGCCCGGCTCGCCCGGCCGCGCTCCGGCCGGCCCTCGCCCGGCCCGTGCCCGGCCCGCCCTTCCCCGCCCCCAAGCCGCTGACCGCCGACGCGGAGACCTCATGAACGTACTGCTGGACCATTTCTCGGATTTCCGTGACGGCTTCATAGGAACCGTGTCGATCACCGTCATCAGCTCGGCCATCGCGCTGGTCCTCGGTGTCCTCATCGCCGGGTTCCGGGTATCCCCGGTCCCGCCGCTGCGCTTCTTCGGCACCCTGTGGGTCAACCTGCTGCGCAACACGCCGCTGACGCTGCTCTTCCTGGTCGCCTTCTTCGTCGTGCCGGAGATCCTCTTCCCGGGCATGAGCCCGTTCGTCCTGGGTGCGCTCGCCCTCGGCTTCTACACGTCCGCCTTCATCTGCGAGGCGGTGCGGTCCGGCATCAACACGGTGCCCGTGGGCCAGGCCGAAGCCGCCCGCTCGATCGGCATGACGTTCAGCCAGACGCTGCGGATCGTCGTGCTGCCGCAGGCCACCCGCACGGTGCTGCCGCCGCTGAGCTCGATCTTCATCGCTCTCACGAAGAACTCGGCCATCGCCGGCGCCTTCAGCGTCGCCGACCTCTTCGGCTGGCAGAAGCTCATGAGCGAGCAGGGCTACGACATCGTGCCCATCTTCCTCTGGGTGGCCCTCGGTTACCTGGTCATCACGTTCACCATCAGCGGCATCTTCCGCCTGCTGGAGAGCCGTCTGGAGGTCGCCCGATGAGCGCCAGCGTTCTCTACGACGCGCCCGGCCCCAAGGCCGTCGTACGCAACCGCATCTACGCCGTCGTCGGCAGCCTCGCCATCATCGCGCTGGTCGCGATCAGCGTCGTACGGCTGAGCGAGAAGGGGCACCTCGCCCCGGAGATGTGGGACATCTTCAACTACGCGGGCATCCGGCAGAACATCGCCGACGGTGTCATCGCCACCCTGAAGGCGTTCGGCCTCGCGGCGATCGGCTCGCTCGTGCTCGGCGTGCTCCTCGCCGTCGGCCGCCTCTCCGACCACAAGCCGGTCCGGTGGCTGGCCACGGGCTTCATCGAGCTGTTCCGCTCCATCCCGCTGCTGATCACGATCTACGCCGTGTGGGTCGGCCTCCTCACCGACTACTCGATGTGGGCGCTGGCGATCGGCCTGTCGATCTACAACGGCTGCGTCCAGGCCGAGGTGCTGCGCGCCGGCGTCAACGCGGTGCCGAAGGGGCAGCGGGAAGCCGCGTACGCGCTCGGCATGAGCAAGACGCAGGTCATGACCACGGTGCTGATGCCGCAGGCCGTGCGGTCGATGCTGCCGACGATCATCAGCCAGCTGGTGGTGACCCTGAAGGACACCTCGCTGGGCTTCATCATCCTCTACCCCGAGCTGCTCAACTCGGCCCGGCTGATCGCCTCGAACACGCAGGTCAACGGCCAGTACCCGTACGTGTCGACGATCGTGGTCGTCGGTGCCATCTACGTGGCCATGTGTCTGGCGCTGTCCGCCCTCGCCACCTGGATCGAGAAGCGCGGCCGGCGTGCCAAGACCGGGATCGGGGTGGCCGCGGCCGCCGAGCCCGCCGCGTCCGCGGCCGTTCTGGGCGGCGATGCCGGCCAGGCCGGCGCCGGCACGGCCGCCCTGGGGGCGCAGGGCGGGACCGACGCAGGCGGTGCCGGCGGCTCCGGCGCACCGGGGAACTGACGGTATGTGACATCATCCGGGCATCGACCCGGCGGTCGGGGGCAGTGGCGTTCGCGTCGCTGCCCCCGTCACTTGACGCAAGCACTCGCAGTGGGTTGCATACGTTCTGTGATCACCTCGCGCCCGGCTCCAGTCGTTCGTCCTGCCGTTTCCGGTGTTTCCCCTGTGTCGCCTGCTTCCGCTGCTTTCGCCGTTTCCACTGCTTCTGCTGCTTTTGCTGCTTCCGCCGTTTCCACTGCTTCTGCCGTTCCCGCTGCCTCTGCTGTTTCTGCTGTTTCTGCTGCTTTTGCTGCTTTTGCTGCTTTTGCTGCTGCCGTTCTCGCCGTTCCCGCTGCTGCCGCCGTGCCGGGAGTCGTGCCGTGGACCCGGTGATCGTGGCGGGCGCGGGCCCGGTCGGGCTCGCGCTCTCCCTCGCACTGGCGGCGCAGGGCGTTCCGTCCGTCGTCCTGGACGAGGGCCCCGGCAAGGAGGAGCCGCGCCCCGCACGGACCGCCGTGCTGCGCCCGGACATGGCCGCGTTCGTGGAGCGGTTGGGATGCACGACGGTACGGGACGAAGGGACCCGCTGGCGCGGGTGGCGGTCGATGCGGCGCAAGCAGGAGACGCGGCACATCCTCTTCGCCGGGCCCGCGGCGGACGGTGCCGCGGAGGTTCCCGCGGACGAGGACGGCGACATCGTGTCGCCCCTGCACATCGCGCAGCACGCCCTTGCGCACGGCCTGCGCGAGGCCATCGGGGTGCTGCCGCGGCGGAGCCTGGTCCAGGTCGTCACACACAGCCGTCTCGACGCGATCGAGCAGGACGGCGACGGCATCACCGTGCACACGCGCGGGCCCGGGTCGACCTGGTGGCGCGGCAGCTATCTGGTGGGCTGCGACGGTGCCCGCTCCACGGTGCGCAAGCTGCTGGGCGTCCGCTTCCCGGGACGTACGGCGGTCGAGCGGCACGCCGTCGCCACGCTCCGCGCGGAACTGCCGTGGGACGGCGAGGGGTTGCTGCACCGCCAGCCGCCGTGGCGCGGTGTCGGCGAGGAGGTCACGGCGCGTCCGCTGCCGGACGACGGCTGGCGGCTCGACTGGCTGCTGCCGCCGCGCGGTGACCTGGTGACACCGGACGCGCTGGTGGCGCGGATCCGCGAGACGCTCGCCGGCTGGTGCGGCGAGACCCCCGCGTACGACCTGGTCGACACCGGCGTCTACACGCTGCACCACCGGCTCGCCAAGCGGTGGCGGGTGGAGCGGGCGTTCCTCGCCGGCGACGCGGCCCACCTGCTCGGCGCGCTCGGTACGCAGGGGCTCGACGAGGGGCTGCGGGACGCCGACAACCTGGCCTGGAAGCTCGCCCTCGCCTGGCACCACGGTGCCTCCGACGCGCTGCTCGACAGTTACCAGGCCGAGCGGCGCACGGCGGTCGCGGCGCGGCTGCGCGCCGCCGACCAGTCACTGCCGGTGCTGCGGGGCACGGGGGGCCTGCGCACGTACCTGCGGGGCGGTGGGCACGACGCGCTCCTGACGGAAGGCCACGTGGGGCGCGGGCCGCTCGGCGCGCCCCCCGCGTACCCGCACTCCCCCCTCGCACCCCCGTACAGCGAAGCGCAGGCGAGTGTCGGCACGCTCCCGGGTGCGCCGGTGGCGGACGTTCCGGTCACGGCACCGGACGACGGCACGACGGGGCCGCTGCGCGACCGGCTGGGGCGGGGGCGGCTGCTGGTGGTGCTGGTGGCGCCCGGTACGGGCGTCTGGGACCGGCGGCACTGGATGACCGCCGGGGTGATGCCGCGGCTGGCGGCGGCGGTGGAGGCGCTGCCGGTCCCGGGTGAGCTCCTGGTCACCGAGGCATACCCGGGGGCCGCCGCGCACACCGTGCTGCTGGTACGGCCGGACGGGCACCTCGTGGCCGCTTTCGGCGGGGTGCAGCCGGAGGAGCTGCACGCGGCGGCCGACGCGGTGCGGGGCGGGGCGCCGGAGTCCGGCCGCCGGGACCGGACGGCGGACGCCGCGTGCACCCGTGGTTGATCAGCCCTGCCCGCGCCGTTGACCATCTCCGCCCGCGCGGTTGATCACCCCTGCCCGCGTGGTGATCGCCACTCCCCCGGCCCCTCCCCTCGCTCGACCGAGCACCTCGTGAGCGTCGATTGACCGTCATGGGTGTTCGTGGTGTACTCCGGATCATGAACGGCACTGTCGTGCGCCTGTGGCGGAGGGTCCATATGGACCTGCTCCGCTACGCGGGCTGCGTGTGTCGACCGTCCTGCTGAACTCGCTTCCTTCTTCCGCGCATGTGCGGCGGCCGGCCATCGATCGCTGTGGCCCGGGCCCCCAAGTGGTCCTCATTTCGGCCCGCATGTGCGCGCTCTCGCGACTTCCAGGCTCCAGGACCACAGGACGGTTTCTCGTGTCCCAGCATGTTTCCGTACGGGTCGGCGCGGCTGCGCCGACCGCCGCTCAACTGCTCGACTTCGCCCGCCGCACCGCTGCCGACACCGAGTTGGTCGCTTCCCTGCCCCTCGATCCGGAGGGCCGCACGTGGGTGCGGCTGGACGGGCCGGGCGGCAGCGAGGCATGGCTCATCGGGTGGCCTCCGGGCACCGGCACGGGGTGGCACGACCACGCCGAGTCGATCGGCGCGTTCGCCACGGCGCGCGGCACCCTGAGGGAGAAGTCCCTTGCCGTGCGGCTGCCTTCGGGCGGCTGGCGCACGCTCGAACTCACCGATGGCGTCGACCGCAGCCGCGTCCTCGGGGCGGGCAGGGGCCGGGCCTTCGGACAGCATCACGTCCACGAGGTGCTGAACGAGTCGGCCACCGAGCACGCCGTCTCGGTCCATGCGTACTACCCGCCACTGCCGCTGATCCGACGGTTCAGCCGCACGGGTCCGGTGCTGCGGCTGGAGCAGGTCGAGCGCCCGGAGGACTGGCAGTGAGGGTACGGCGGTCAGTGGGTGAGGCACAGGCATCGAGTGGACGACCGGCCGGGAGCGGACGACCGACGGGGAGCGGAGGAACGGCGGGGGGCGGAGGAGCGGCGGGGAGTACGGAGCGGGTCGGCATCGACGAGCTGCTGGAGCGCATTCGGAAGGGCCTGGAGCGGGTGACGGCCCGAGAGGCGTTCGCGGCGGCGGAGGCAGGAGACGCGCTGCTCGTCGACATCCGGTACGCGGCGCTGCGCGAGCGCGACGGGCTGATCCCGGGTGCGCTTGTCGTCGAGCGCAACGAACTGGAGTGGCGCCTGGACCCATACGGCAGCCACCGGGCGCCGGAGGCGGTGAGTCACGATCTGCGGATCGTGGTGGTGTGCAACGAGGGGTACGCCTCCTCTCTTGCCGCCGCGTCCCTCCAGCAGTTGGGTCTGCATCGCACGACCGACCTCATCGGCGGCTTCCAGGCCTGGCGGTCGGAGGGCCTGCCCACGACACGCTGACGCAAGCGGCCCCGGGCCGGGCCGCTTGCCGGACGCCCTTGGCCTTCCCGGGTGTGCCTGGCGCCGGTGTGCCTGAGCCTGCAGGGGCGTGCCTGGCCCTCGGCGCGCCTGGCCTCGCGCGTATGAAAGGCGCTCCTGGGGGCCTGGTGCTCGGCGCGCCCGGCCTCGCGCCCACGCGGGGCACTCCCGGCGTGCCTGATCCGGCGTGCCCGAGCCTTCGCGGGCGGGCCTGGCCTCGTATGACGGGTGTGCCGGGGCCGCCCGCCGTGTCTGCCCCGCCGTGCCTGGGCCCGGATGCCCGGGTTGCGGTCAGAAGGAGTCCGGGGGCAGGTCCTCGGTGTCCTCGCCCTCCGCCTCCAGCGCTTGGCGGACCACGCGCAGGGCCATGCCCTCGGGGTAGCCCTTGCGGGCGAGCATGCCCGCGAGGCGGCGCAGGCGGCGGTCGCGGTCGAGGCCGCGGGTGGCGCGGAGCTTGCGCGCCACGAGTTCCTGGGCCGTCGCCTCCTCCTGCTCGGAGTCGAGCCGGCCGACCGCCTCGTCGATCAGCTCGGCATCCACGCCCTTGGTGCGCAGTTCCCGGGCGAGGGCGCGGCGGGCCAGGCCCCGGCCGTGGTGCCGGGACTCCACCCACGCCCCGGCGAACGCCGCGTCGTCGATCAGCCCGACGTCCTCGAAACGGGAGAGGACCTCGTCGGCGACCTCGTCCGGGATCTCGCGTTTGCGCAACGCGTCCGCAAGCTGCTTGCGGGTGCGCGGCGTCCCGGTGAGCAGGCGCAGGCAGATCGCCCGCGCCCGCTCAGCCGGATCCTGGGGCGACAGCTCCTGCTCGGCCCTCGACGAGTCGGTGCTGTCGCCCGGCCATTCGGTGCGCCGGACCACGGGACTAGGCCTTGGCCGCCGTGGCCTTGGTCGCCTTGGTGGCCTTCGCCGCCGGAGCAGGGACCGACTTCGCCGCGTCGTCCGGCGCGGCCGCGCCCGCCGCGTCCGTACCCGGCTCCGCCGCCGGCGTCTCCGGCCGGACGCCGACGCCCAGCTTCTCCTTGATCTTCTTCTCGATCTCGTCGGCGAGGTCGGGGTTGTCCTTCAGGAAGTTGCGGGCGTTCTCCTTGCCCTGGCCCAGCTGGTCGCCCTCGTACGTGTACCAGGCGCCGGCCTTGCGCACGAACCCGTGCTCGACGCCCATGTCGATCAGACCGCCCTCGCGGCTGATGCCCTGGCCGTAGAGGATGTCGAACTCGGCCTGCTTGAAGGGCGGCGCGACCTTGTTCTTCACGACCTTGCAGCGGGTGCGGTTGCCGACCGCCTCCGTGCCGTCCTTCAGGGTCTCGATGCGGCGGATGTCGATGCGCACCGAGGCGTAGAACTTCAGCGCGCGGCCACCGGTCGTGGTCTCCGGCGAGCCGAACATCACACCGATCTTCTCGCGGAGCTGGTTGATGAAGATCGCGGTCGTCTTGGACTGGTTGAGCGCACTGGTGATCTTGCGGAGGGCCTGGCTCATCAGACGGGCCTGCAGACCCACGTGCGAGTCACCCATCTCGCCCTCGATCTCCGCACGCGGCACGAGCGCGGCGACGGAGTCGATGACGATCAGGTCGAGCGCACCGGAGCGGACGAGCATGTCCACGATCTCCAGGGCCTGCTCGCCGTTGTCGGGCTGGGACAGGATCAGGTTGTCGATGTCGACGCCGAGCTTCCTCGCGTACTCGGGGTCGAGGGCGTGCTCCGCGTCGACGAACGCCACCTGGCCGCCGGCCTTCTGCGCGTTGGCCACGGCGTGCAGGGTCAGGGTCGTCTTACCGGAGGACTCCGGGCCGTAGATCTCCACCACACGGCCGCGCGGCAGGCCGCCGACGCCGAGCGCGACGTCGAGCGCGGTCGAGCCGGTCGGGATGACCTCGATGGGCTCCTTCGACCGCTCGCCCATGCGCATCACTGCGCCCTTGCCGAATTGCCGTTCAATCTGTGCGAGCGCGGCGTCGAGCGCCTTCTCGCGGTCGGTACCTGCCATGGGTTCCACCCGGTTTGCTTGTGTCGATCGCTTCACGTCAAAGACGCTAACCCCTGCCACTGACAATGGGCCCCGCCGTCCCTCCGACCTGTGGATAACTCCGTGGACAACTCCGCGGCACCCCGGAATCCCGGGCCGGAACCCCATAAGAATGGATGTTCGATTTTAGTGTCAAGCGCGGCGCGCCGCGCAGGCGCCGCCACCCGCGGCGGCTGCCCGGAGGCCGTCCACTGCCGTCGTCGGCAGTGGACGCCAGTGGTCGGCAGGCGTCGGCAACGGCGCACCCGGGCCGGGCCCGCCGCCCGACCGCCTGCCCGACCGCCGGGGTCAGTCGCGGTCGGGCGGCGGCGCCTGACCCGGGATCCCGTCCGTGGCGCGGTCCGGCTCGGACTCCGTGGCCGCCCGGTCCACGGCCAGGTCCGGCGTCGCGCTCGACGGCGCTTCCGGGTCCGTGGCCACCCGCTCCACAGCCCGCGCCGGGCTGTCGTCGGAGTCCGGCTCCGCGCCCTGCTCCTTCTTCGCACGCAGCGCCCGCTGCACCCGGGCCAGCACCAGCTCGCCGTGGCGCCGGTGCCCGTGCACCCGCGGGTCCTCCGTCACGTCGTACCGCTTCACGTACGCGCCCAGGAACGCCTGGAGGGTGGCGATCGCCGGGATCGCGATCAGTGCGCCGACGGCACCCAGCAGCGCGGTGCCCGCGATGACCGAGCCGAAGGCGACCGCCGGGTGGATGTCGACGGACTTGGCGGTGAGCTTGGGCTGCAGCAGGTAGTTCTCGAACTGCTGGTACACGACGACGAAGACCAGGACCCACAGCGCGTACCAGGGGTTCTCGGTGAACGCGATCAGCATCGGCAGGGCGCCCGCCAGGTAGGTGCCGATCGTGGGGATGAACTGGGACACCAGGCCGACCCACACCGCGAGGGCGGGCGCGTACGGCACGGTCAGGAACTCCAGCAGGACGTAGTGCGCGAGGCCGGAGATCAGCGCCATCAGACCGCGCGAGTAGAGGTAGCCGCCCGTCTTGTCCACGGCGATCTCCCAGGCCCGCAGGACCTCCGCCTGCCTGGCCGGCGGCAGCACGGAGCACAGGGCCCGGCGGAGCCGGGGGCCGTCCGCCGCGAAGTAGAACGAGAACAGGAAGATCGTCAGGAGCTTGAACAGTCCGCCGAGCACCGTCGCCGAGACGTCCAGCACACCGCTGGCGCTGTTCTGGACGTACTTCCGCAGCCAGTCCGACCTCAGGAGGCTGTCCTGGACCTCCACGCGGGACAGCTCGGTCTGGAAGGTGTGGTTGATCCAGTTGATCAGGGAGTCGAGGTACCGGGGGAAGTCCTCGACCATCTCGATGATCTGGCCCGCCAGCATCGAGCCGAGCAGCACGACGAAGCCGACGCCCGTGACCAGGATCGCGAAGAAGACCAGGAAGGTGGCGAGTCCGCGGCGCATGCCGCGGGCCGCCATCCGGCCCACCGCCGGCTCGATCGCCAGGGCCAGGAAGAAGGCGATCAGGATGTTGATCAGCAGACCGATGAGCTGGTGGAACGCCCAGCTGCCGAGCTGGAAGCAGGCGTAGAGGGCGAGGGCGAGCACCATCGCGCGCGGCAGCCAGCGCGGCATACGGGCGGCGGCGGGGGACGCGGGGCGCGCCGCCCCGGTCCCGGTCGCGGAAGCGGCGGTCGTCGTCTCTGTCTCGTCAGTCGGGGGCACGCGCCAAGTCTCACCTACAGCAGCGACATCCGGCCGCCCGCCCCGGGATCAGCGCTTGTCCGCGGGGACGTCCACCGCCGCGCACACCGCCCGCCACACGTCCTTCGCCTCCCAGCCGGCGTCCAGCGCCTCGCGCACCGTCCGGCCGCCCAGCTCGGACATGACGTGGTCCCGCGCGAAGGACTCGGCGTACGTGTCGCCGAAGTGCGCCGCCATCCGCTCCCAGAAAATCGTCAACCGCATGACACCAGTATCCCGCTCCTGAGAGTGCAGCCCGGTCCGTGCCGGTTGCCGAAAGCCCTTTCCGCCCTACCGTCGGAACATGGCCGGAACTCCCCTCACGCGCGCCGAGCACTTCGTCTGGCTCACAGCCCGCGTGCTCGAACAGCGACGGTTCGCATACCACTTCCTGGGCGGTGCCGCCGACTCCGTCGAGGCCGCCCTGACCGCGTACCTCAACGACGACGGCGGCTACGGGCACGCCCTGGAGCCGGATCTGCGCGGCCCCGTCAGCCAGCCCCTGCACGCCGCGCACGCACTGCGGGTGCTGGACTCCATCGGCCGCTGCGGCGGGCTGCGGGTGGAGCGCGTGTGCCGGTACCTGACGGAGGTGTCCACGCACGAAGGGGCGCTGCCCGCGCTGCACCCCTCCCTGCGCGGCTACCCGTTCGCCCCGTTCCTGCCGCTCGTGGACGACCCTCCGAGCGATCTGCTGGCCACCGGCCCCGTGGTGGGCCTGCTCCACCGCAACCAGGTCTGGCACGCATGGCTGTTCCGTGCCACCGACTTCTGCTGGGCCGCGGTCGAGGGGCTGGAGAAGTCGCACCCGTACGAGATCCAGGCCGCCGTCGCCTTCCTGGACGGTGTCCCCGACCGGGCCCGCGCGGAGGCGGCCGCGGACCGGTTGGGCAGGCTCGTACGGGACCAGAAACTGGCCGTACTGGATCCGGCGCACAAGGCCGCCTACCCGGTCCCGCCCGGCTACGCGCCCGACGAGCACCACTTCCCGCACGACTACGCGCGCGTGCCGGACTCGCTCGCGCGGCGCTGGTTCACGGACGCGGAGATGGAGCGCTCCCTGGACCACCTCGCCGCCGAGCAGCAGGAGGACGGGGGCTGGCCGGTCCACTGGCGCCAGTGGGCGCCGGGTACGGCTCTGGAGTGGCGGCCGATCCTGACGATCGAGGCGCTGCGCACCCTGCGGGCGCACGGCCGCAGCATCCGCTGAGCCGGCATCCGCCGAGCCGCGCCGCTCCACCCCCCGGCCGGCGAGGACCCGGCGCACACGCGTGCGCGCGGGCAGCAGGGGCGGGGGAGCCGTGCGCGGGGCCCGGGTCTTGCCGGTCAGCCGCCCAGGGCCCGTACCGCCGCCGTGACGGCCACCGCGGCGGCGACCACCACCAGGAACGGCGCGCGCAGGACCAGGGCGAGCGCCGCGGCCGCGAGGCCCGCGCCGCGCGCGTCGACGACCAGCGCGGTACCGGCGCTGAAGGTCTGCTGCGCGGTCAGCGCGGCGAGCAGGGCGACGGGCAGCAGCGCCGACAGCCGCTGGACGAGCGGCCTCTCGAGGGCTGCCGCCGGTACGAGCAGGCCGGCCAGCTTCAGCAGGTAGCAGCCGGCGGCGGTCAGGGCGATGGCGATCCAGAAGTTCACCGGTCCACTCCCTTCCGCCCGGCACCGATCCGGCGTCCCTGGAGCCACAGCACCGCCGGCGCGGCGAACGCCGCGACCAGCACCGGCACGCCGGCCGGCAGTACGGGCAGGAAGCCCAGCCCGAGGACGACCGCGGCCCCGGCGACCGCCCGCTCGGTGGTCGTACGGAGCATGGGGGCGAGCAACGCGAGGAAGACGGCCGGTCCGGCGGCGTCCAGGCCCCAGGCGTCGGTGTCGCCGATGGCTTCCGCGCCCAGCGCTCCGAGGAGCGTGGTCAGGTTCCACAGCACGTAGAGGGTCAACCCGGTGACGGTGAAGCCGATCCGTGCGGCGCGCCGGGTGGGCTGGGCCAGGGAGACGGCCGCCGTCTCGTCGATGACCCAGTGCGCGGCGAACGGGCGGAGAAGCCGCGGCAGGGCGAGCAGCTGGGAAAGGCGCAGCCCGTAGAAGGCGTTCCGGGTGCCGAGGAAGAAGGCCCCCGCGGCGGCCGTGAGCGGGTTCCCGCCCCCTGCGAGCGCCCCGACGAGGGCGAACTGCGAGGCCCCGGTGAAGACGAGCAGGCTGAGCGCACAGGTCTGGAGGACGCTCAGACCCGCGCCGGCCGACGTCACGCCGAAGGCGAACCCGGAGAGGCCGACGGCCACCCCGACGCCGAGCGCGTCCCGCACGACGGCGCGGTCTGACCCGGCGCCCGGCGCCGACACGGCGGCCCCCTCGGCCTCCGGCGCGACCGCCGCCCCGGTCTCGGGCACGACGGCCTCCTCGGCCCCCGGCCCGGCGGCCGCAGCCGTGCTCTCGGTTCCAGCGGTACGCAGGGGCCCGGCCGTGCCCGTGGGCCGGCCCCCGGGCGCCGGCCCACCTGTGCGCGCGGGTGCACCCCTGCGCGCCGGCTCGGGCCGGACCGCACAGGGCACGCCTGCCCCGTCCTTCGGTGATGTCTGTTCTGCCACGCCCAGGACGCTACGGCCGGAGCCCGTCTCCGGTCTTGTACGTTCTTGCGCGCTCCCGCTGGTAGGCGCCCGGCGGCACGCCCACGATGCGGGTGAAGTGCCGGTTCAGATGGGGCTGGTCGGTGAAACCGACCGCGGCGGCCGCGGCGGCGGGCGGGGTCCCGGCCTCCAGGAGGCGGCGGGCCGCCCGCACGCGCGCGTTGGTCAGCCAGGTGTGCGGCGGCATCCCGTGGGCGGCCTTGAAGGCCCGCAACAGGGCGAAGGGGCTGGTACCGAGTTCCTGTGCGAGCTGCTCCAGGGACGGCGGCTCGGTCATCCGTTCCTGGAGGAGCTCCCTGGCCAGCGCCGCGGTGCGCGCCCCCGCGGCGAGCGGCGGCCGGGCGGGCAGCGACCGGCCGTGGCGGCGCAGCAGCCGGGCGACCGCTATCCGCAGGACGCTGTCGGCGGCGAGCGCGTTGCCCTCCTCGGCCGCCCGGTGCACCGCCCGTATCAGCTGGGCGGTGTCCTCGTCCTCGACGATGGTCTCGGCGAAGCCGGGCGTGCCGCGCAGCGTCGTCTCCTCGCGCGCGATGCCGGCCACCAGCCCGGCGGAGGGGTAGAGGGTCGCGTACGACCATCCTTCCGGCACCCCGGCGTGCGCGGAGTGCGGCACCTCGGGGTTGATCATGACGACGGTGCCGGGGCGGGCCCGGATCGTGCCCTCGGGCATGACGACGTCCTCGATGCCGCGGCGGACCGCTCCGAGGACGAAGCCCTCGTGGCTGTGGCGCGCGAAGGAGTGGCGCACGTACCGGGCCCGGAGCAGGTCGAGTCCGGGCACGCCGGGGTACTGCCAGTGCCTGGCCCATTCTCCGTCCCGCGCGCTCGCCATGGGTCCATTCTGCGCCGGTCCCCACCGCTCCGACCTGCGTGTCCACGGCGTGGACGGCCCGGGGGCCCGGCCGGCCGGGGCCGCCGCCGTGTCGTGCCGGGCCGGATTGTCAGTGGCGGGGTGCACGATGGGGGACATGGCCAGGACTGCGCTCGACTCCTTCTCGCCCGCGACCCGGGGCTGGTTCACGGGGGCCTTCAGCGCGCCCACCGCCGCGCAGGAAGGCGCCTGGCGGGCGATCGGCGCGGGCTCGGACGTCCTCGTCGTGGCACCGACCGGCTCCGGCAAGACGCTGGCCGCGTTCCTCGCCGCCCTCGACCGGCTCACCTCCACCCCGGCGCCCGCGGACGCCAAGAAGCGCTGCCGTGTGCTGTATGTGTCGCCGCTCAAGGCGCTCGCGGTCGACGTCGAGCGCAATCTGCGCAGCCCGCTGACCGGCATCCGGCAGGAGGCGGTGCGGCTGGGGATGCCCGAGCCGGAGGTGCGGGTCGGCATCCGCTCGGGCGACACCCCGGCCGCCGAGCGGCGCTCGCTGGCCACGCGGCCGCCGGACATCCTGATCACGACGCCCGAGTCGCTGTTCCTGATGCTCACCTCGGCCACCCGCGACGCGCTGTCCGGTGTCGAGACGGTGATCCTGGACGAGGTGCACGCGGTCGCGGGCACGAAGCGGGGTGCGCACCTGGCGCTGTCCCTGGAGCGGCTGGACGAGTTGCTCCCCCGCCCGGCCCGCCGGATCGGGCTGTCGGCGACCGTGCGTCCGGTCGACGAGGTCGCGCGCTACCTGTCGCCGCAGCGGAAGGTGGAGATCGTCCAGCCGCGGTCCGGCAAGGAGTTCGACCTGTCCGTGGTCGTCCCGGTCGAGGACCTGGGCGAGCTGGGGGGCTCCCCGGCGACGGAGACCGACCAGACCGAGCGGCCGTCGATCTGGCCGCACGTGGAGGAGCGCATCGCCGACCTCGTCCAGGCCCACCGCTCGACGATCGTCTTCGCCAACTCGCGCCGGCTGGCGGAGCGGCTGTGCAACCGGCTCAACGAGATCGCCTACGAGCGGGCCACCGGTGAGCCGTTGCCCGAGGACCAGTCCCCGGCCGAGCTGATGGCCCAGTCGGGCGCGGCGAAGGGGGCCCCGCCCCTGCTGGCCCGTGCGCACCACGGCTCGGTCTCCAAGGAGCAGCGGGCGCTGGTGGAGGAGGACCTCAAGGCGGGCCGGCTGCCCGCCGTCGTCGCGACCTCCAGCCTGGAGCTGGGCATCGACATGGGCGCGGTGGATCTGGTCGTGCAGGTGGAGTCACCGCCGTCCGTGGCGTCCGGCCTGCAGCGCGTCGGCCGGGCCGGTCACCAGGTGGGCGCGGTGTCCACGGGCGTCGTCTTCCCCAAGTACCGGGGCGACCTGGTGCAGGCGGCCGTGGTGACCGAGCGGATGCGCACCGGCTCCATCGAGTCCATGCGGATCCCGTCGAACCCCTTGGACGTACTCGCCCAGCAGCTGGTCGCCATGGTGGCCCTGGACACCTGGCAGTTCGACGACCTGCTGGCGGTGGTGCGGCGCGCGGCGCCGTTCGCGTCGCTGCCGGAGTCGGCGTTCACGGCCGTCCTGGACATGCTCGCGGGACGCTATCCGTCGGACGCGTTCGCCGAGCTGCGCCCGCGGGTGGTGTGGGACCGCGTCGCGGGCACGGTCACGGGCCGCCCGGGCGCACAGCGCCTCGCCGTCACCTCGGGCGGCACGATTCCCGACCGCGGGCTCTTCGGGGTGTTCCTGGCGGGCGCCGACCCGAAGAAGGGCGGCGGCCGGGTCGGCGAGCTCGACGAGGAGATGGTCTACGAGTCGCGCGTGGGCGACGTGTTCACGCTGGGCACCTCCTCCT
This sequence comes from Streptomyces sp. NPDC051310, assembly GCF_044455245.1. Taxonomy (NCBI): domain Bacteria; kingdom Bacillati; phylum Actinomycetota; class Actinomycetes; order Kitasatosporales; family Streptomycetaceae; genus Streptomyces; species Streptomyces sp. NPDC051310. The sequence continues at coordinate 22,958 of NZ_JBITEO010000017.1, read as the reverse complement.
GGAGGATCGAGGACATCACCCGGGACCGGGTGCTGGTCTCCCCCGCCCCCGGCGTCCCGGGACGGCTGCCCTTCTGGAAGGGCGACCAGCTGGGCCGGCCGCTGGAACTGGGCCGCGCGGTGGGCGCGTTCCTGCGCGAGGTGGGCTCGCTGGAGCCGGACGACGCGCGGCTGCGGCTGCTGGCTGCGGGCCTCGACGCGTGGGCCGCGGACAACGTCATCGCCTACCTGGACGAGCAGCGCCGCGCCTGCGGGCACATCCCCGACGACCGTACGGTCCTCGTGGAGCGGTTCCGTGACGAGCTGGGCGACTGGCGGGTCGTGGTCCACTCGCCGTTCGGCGCGCAGGTCCACGCGCCGTGGGCGCTGGCGCTCAGCGCCCGGCTCTCCGAGCGGTACGGCATGGACGCCCAGGTCATGCACGCGGACGACGGCATCGTGCTGCGCCTGCCCGACGCGGATCTGATGGGACTGGACCTGCTCGACCAGGAGCCGGCCGCGCCCGGCTTGGAGTACGACAGCGAGCAGGCCCCGGTCGGTGCCGCCGACGTCGTCTTCGACAAGGGTGACGTCGCCCAGATCGTCACCGACCAGGTGGGCGGTTCGGCCCTGTTCGCGTCCCGGTTCCGCGAGTGCGCGGCCCGCGCCCTGCTGCTGCCCCGGCGCAACCCCGGCAGGCGCACCCCGCTGTGGCAGCAGCGGCAGCGGGCGGCCCAGCTGCTGCAGGTGGCCAGCGAGTTCGGTTCGTTCCCGATCGTGCTGGAGGCCGTCCGCGAGTGCCTCCAGGACGTCTTCGACGTGCCCGGACTGCAGGAGCTGATGGGCGACATCGAGTCGCGCCGCGTCCGCCTGGTCGAGGTCACCACGCCGGAGCCGTCCCCCTTCGCCCGCTCGCTGCTCTTCGGCTACGTCGCCCAGTTCCTCTACGAGGGCGACTCCCCGCTCGCGGAGCGGCGGGCGGCCGCGCTGTCCCTGGACTCCCGGCTGCTGGCCGAGCTGCTGGGCCAGGCCGAGCTGCGCGAGCTGCTGGACGCCGACGTCCTGACCGAGCTGGAGCGCGAGCTGCAGTGGCTCGCCGAGGACCGCCGCGTCAAGGACGTGGAAGGCGTCGCCGACGCCCTGCGGGTCCTCGGCCCGCTCACCGGAGCCGAGCTGGCCGAGCGCGGCGCGGACCCCGCCTGGGCGGAGGACCTCGCCAGGACGCGCCGCGCGATCCGCGTCCGTATCGCGGGAGCCGACCACTGGGCGGCCATCGAGGACGCGGGCCGGCTGCGCGATGCCCTGGGCACCGCCCTCCCGGTCGGTGTTCCGGAGGCGTTCACCGAGCCGGTCAAGGACCCGCTGGGCGACCTCCTCGCGCGGTACGCGCGCACGCACGGCCCGTTCACCTCCTCCGCGGCCGCCGCCCGCTTCGGCCTGGGCACCGCCGTCACCGACGGCGCCCTGCACCGCCTGGCCGCAGCCGGCCGTGTCGTCCAGGGGGAGTTCCACCCCTCGGGCATCGGCCAGGAGTGGTGCGACGCGGCCGTCCTGCGCAGGCTGCGCCGCCGCTCCCTGGCCGCCCTGCGCCACGAGCTGGAGCCGGTGCCGCCCGCCGCGCTGGCCACCTTCCTGCCGCAGTGGCAGCACCTGGGCAGCAACAGCCTGCGCGGCATCGACGGACTGGCGCGCGCCGTCGAGCAGTTGCAGGGCGCCCCCGTCCCCGCCTCCGCCCTCGAGAAGCTGATCCTGCCCTCCCGCGTCTCCGGATACGGCCCCACGCTCCTCGACGAGCTCACCACCACCGGCGAGGTGCTGTGGGCGGGCGCGGGTGCCCTGCCCGGCAAGGACGGCTGGGTCTCCCTGTATCTCGCCGACGCGGCGCCCCTGCTGCTCCCGGCTCCCCACCCCCTGGAGCTCACGGCCCTCCACGAATCGGTCCTGGCGGCTCTCTCCGGTGGTTACGGCCTCTTCTTCCGCCAGATCGCCGACCAGGTGCGCGCCACCACGCACCCCGAGGCGACCGACCCGCAACTCGCCGACGCCCTCTGGGACCTGGCCTGGTCGGGCCGGCTGACGAACGACACCCTGGCGCCGCTGCGCGCCCTGCTCGGCTCGGGCCGTACGGCGGGTTCCACCGCGCACCGCGCCAAACGGACCATCCCGCGCGGCCGGTACGGCACGCTCGGCGCGGCCGCCCGCTCCGCCTCCCGGTCCGGTCCGCCGACCGTCAGCGGCCGCTGGTCGCTGCTCCCGACCGCCGAGCCGGACCCGACGCACCGCGCCCACGCCCTGGCCCGCACCCTGCTCGACCGGCACGGCGTGGTCACCCGCGGCGCGGTCGCCGCGGAAGGCGTGGAGGGCGGGTTCTCGGCGACGTACCGGGTCCTGTCCGCCTTCGAGGACAGCGGGCAGGCGCGCCGCGGCTACGTCGTGGAAGGGCTGGGCGCCGCGCAGTTCGCGATGGACGGTGCGGTGGACCGGCTGCGCGCGGCGGCGAACGCGCGGGAACGCGCCGAGCAGTCCACCCCGCGCGCGGTGGTCCTGGCCGCCGCCGACCCGGCCAACGCGTACGGCGCGGCCCTGCCGTGGCCGGAGCCGCCGACCGGTGCCGGGCACAAGCCGGGCCGCAAGGCGGGCTCCCTGGTGGTGCTCGCCGACGGCGAGCTCGCGCTCTACATGGAGCGCGGCGGCAAGACGCTGCTGTCCTGGTCCGCCGAGCCGGACGATCCGGTCCTCACGGCCGCCGCCGAGGCGCTCGCGGGGGCTGCCCGCGCCGGATCCCTCGGCACCGTCACCGTGGAACGGATCAACGGCACGGCGGCCCTGACGTCGCCGCTGTCGCGTGCCCTGGAAGCGGCGGGCTTCCACGCCACTCCGCGGGGCCTGCGCCTGCGGGCGTAGGCCGTGTCCGCCGCCCGGTCCCCCATCATGGAGGCATGCCCGAAGGAGACACCGTCTGGCTGACCGCCCGCCGCCTGCACACCGTCCTGGCAGGCCGGCTCCTGACGCGCTCCGACCTGCGCGTCCCGCGCCTGGCCACCGCCGACCTGACCGGCCGGGAGGTACTCGACGTCACTCCCCGCGGCAAACACCTGCTCACCCGCGTCGAGGGCGGTCTCACACTCCACTCCCACCTGCGGATGGACGGCTCCTGGAACGTCTACGCGTCCGGTGAGCGCTGGCGCGGCGGCCCCGCCCACCAGATCCGGGCCATCCTCGCCACCAGCGACCACACGGCGGTGGGCTACCGGCTGCCCGTGCTGGACCTCCTGCGTACGGTGGACGAGGACACCGTCGTCGGTCATCTCGGTCCGGACCTCCTGGGGCCGGACTGGGACTTCGAGGAGGCCGTACGGCGCGTGTGCGCCGACCCCGCGCGCCCCCTCGGTGAAGCGCTGCTGGACCAGCGCAACCTCGCCGGCATCGGCAATGTCTTCAAGTGCGAGCTCGCCTTCCTGGCCCGCGTCACCCCCTGGCTCCCCGTCGGTGAGCTCCCGCCCGGCGTTCCGGAGCGGCTGGTGGCCACCGCGCACCGCCTGCTGGACATCAACAAGGAGCGCTTCGACCGGCGTACCACCGGCAGTTCCCGCCCGGACCGGAAGCTGTACGTCTACGGCCGCAGGCATCAGCCCTGCTACCGCTGCGGCACGCCGATCCGCTGGGACGACAGCCACGAGCGGGTCTCCTACTGGTGCCCCGGCTGCCAGGAGGGCCCGGGCCCCGAAGCGGGCCCGCAGGCTGTGTGACCGGTCGTCACATGCGGTCGTATGGCCCGGAGATGCCGGTGTACGGCCTCGGCGGTCCGGCCGCCGTGCCCGGGGCCGCAGGGCGTACGCGTCAACGCCGGCCCGACGACAGACCGGATCGTGCGTCCGAGCGGCGGCGCCGCCGTGCCCGGGCCACCCCGCGCACGACCGTGCGCACGACCCGGGAGCGGGCCGGTGGCGGTGAGGCGACGTGGACGGGCAGCAGGCTCAGGCCCCACCCGCCCGCCACCACGGTTCCTTCGAGCAGACCGGCCCGCCCGGGCGTCAGCGCCAGCCGCAGCGCCGCCCAGCACCACACCGCGCCCAGGACCATCCCGAGAAGCAGCCGCACGAGCTTCATCGCCCGCCCGGACCCGGCCGCCCGTACCGTCCGGGGCGGCACCCGCGGGCAGACGCCGGTCGCGGGGACGAACGACCCGGACGCCAACCGTGGAGCGGTCGACCGCCCGAGCGCTGCGCGCGCCGCATGGGCCGCACCGGTCACGCGGACCGCGCGCGTCGCACCGGCCCTGCGTATCACCCGGGTGAGCACCGGCCTCGTGAGCCATCGCCGTACCATGGCCGCCTCCTCGGGTCGACGCTAGACCGGCGCGATCAACCGGCGGGAGGGCGTACCGGTGCACGCCTCCAGCGCACGCCCGGCCGCCCCCGCGCGCTCCCCGGCGGGCCGCCACCGGCGCGCCCGCCGGCGCCGGCCGATCGAGGCGCCCCGGCCGCGCGCCCGGCTGAGCGGGTGCGGCAGCCGCTCCGTCAGGAGACCGCCGCTGGGACGCCGTTCACCGGGTCCACTTCCGGCGGACCCGCCCGGCGCGGGTAGGTCCTCCGCAAACGCAGGCTCGCCCTCGCCCACCGGGAGCACCCCTGCCGAGAGCGCCTCCACCGGGAGCACCTCCACCCGAAGCGGCTTCACCGCGAGCACCGCGAGCACCTTCACCGGAGGCTCCTCGAACGCGGAGTCCGCCACGGCGAGTTCCGCCGAACCCGTCGGGCGCGGCCCCGACCGCCTACGCGTTTTCCGCCTGGCGGCTCTCCGCCTGGAACATCCACGCGTGCTTCTCGAGGTCCGCGGTCAGGGCGATCAGCAGGTCCTGGGTCACCGGGTCGGGCTTGTCCGTCGCCTCGATCCGCTCACGCATCCGCCGGATCACCGCGCCGAGCCCGTCCACCAGGATCCGGACCGCGTCGTCGTCCTTGATCCACCCCGTCGGCACCTTGCCGACGGCGCTGCTGGACGCCACCGTCGCGGCTCGCCCGTCCGGGGTGATGCCCAGCGCCGAGGCGCGCTCCGCCACCACATCGGCGTGCTGGCGGGCCGTGGCCACCACCTCGTCGAGCTGAAGGTGAATGGAGCGGAAGCGCGGCCCGACCACGTTCCAGTGCACCTGCTTGGCCACCAGGGACAGGTCGACCACGTCCACCAGCGTGCCCTGCAGCGCCTCGCCGACCACCTTCAGGTCGTCATCGGGCAGGGAGCTCTTCACGACAGTCATTCCGAATCCTCCGTTCCGGCGTGCGGCGGTGCGCACGCCCGTCCACCATGACACATACGACCTAAAACGGGCATTCGGAGTAAACGAAAGCCCCGGTCGGCCACTCGGGTACCCGACCGGGGCTCAGCTCAAAACGCGAGCCGAAAAGTACTGAGCGTGCGCTCAGGCGGCGACGACGTCCACCGCCTCCGCGGGCGCCTTGATGGTCACCCGCTCGGTCGGCACGCCCGCCACCGACGTCACGGACACAGAATTGAGCATCGGACGCACTGGTGCCGGCACCGGCTCACTCGCCGCTGCCGATTCGGCCAGCTCCGCCAGCGAGAGCTCGTCGCTCACTTCTCGCATGAGCTCGGACATCCGTACGTCAAGCGCGTCGCAGATCGCGGAGAGCAGCTCGGAGGAAGCCTCCTTCTGCCCCCGCTCCACCTCGGAGAGATAGCCGAGCGAGACTCGGGCGGACGAGGAGACTTCGCGCAGAGTACGGCCCTGGCGCTGGCGCTGCCGACGCAGCACGTCACCCAGCAGGCGACGGAGCAGAATCATCGGTGGCTCCCTCCTCGGACCGCGTAGCCGCATCCTTCACGCCCCACCGTACCGCCTCGCGCTGCGGCCGTGCGGGGAGCGATGTCGTGTTCACTCAGGGCTGCAAACATCAATTCCCCCCGTTCTGTTCCGTATCCTGTGCCCGCGCATTCTCCGAGAGTTGGTCCGCGAGCAGTTCCAGCACGCTCCGTACACTCTCTCTACGGATTTCCGCGCGGTCGCCGTTCAATCGCAGGGCGACGACTTTCCCATCTCCGAGCGGCCCGCCGGACGGCCCGCAGACGGCCACGAAGACCGTCCCGACCGGCTGTCCGTCCTGCGGCTCGGGCCCCGCGACGCCCGTGGTCGCGACCCCCCAGCCGGCCCGCAGCCGGGTGCGCACACCCGCCGCCATCTGCAGCGCCACGTCCGGATCGACCGCTCCCCGGTCCTCCAGGAGGTCCGCCTCGACGCCCAGCAGGTCCCGCTTCAGCTCGGTGGCGTACGCCGTGACCGACCCGCGGAAACACCGGGAGGCACCCGGCACCGACGTCAGCTCGGCGGCGACCAGTCCACCCGTGAGGGACTCCGCCACGGCCACCGTCTGGTCACGCTCCGCAAGCAGGGTGAGCGCGCGCTCGGCAGGGTTCATCGCCCCGCCTCCGGTCCACGCTCCGCCCCGGCGCCCGTCTCGGACCGCGCAGCGGCCTCCGATCCCGGTCCGGAGTGCGGCACTCCGGCCTGCGCCGGCCCGGCAGCAGCTCCCCCGGCACCGCCCGGACCGCCTCCGGCGACCTCGGCGGCGGCCTGCCCGGCCAGTTCCGCGGCGAGCTGTGCCCGCTCCGCCGCAAGGCCGCGGCGCCGCAGGACCACCGCTTGCCGCACGTAGTCCAGACCCGTGACGACCGTCAACACGACGGCCAGCGCCATCACCCAGAAGCGGAGGGTCGCCAGCGGCCCCGTCAGCATGAGCACGTACATGCCGACCGCCGCGCCCTGCGCCAGCGTCTTCACCTTGCCGCCGCGGCTGGCGGGGATGACCCCGTGCCGGATCACCCAGAACCGCATCAGCGTGATGCCGAGCTCGCGGAAGAGGATCACCCCCGTGACCCACCACGGCAGGTCCCCCAGCGCCGACAGGGACACCAGCCCGGCCGCCATGATCGCCTTGTCGGCGATCGGATCGGCGATCTTGCCGAAGTCGGTGACCAGGTTGTACGCCCGGGCCAGATGGCCGTCGAACACGTCCGTGATCATGGCGACGGCGAAGGCCGCCCACGCCCAGGCACGCCAGGCCGGGTCGTAACCGCCGTCCTGGAGCATCAGCAGCACGAAGGCGGGCACCAGTACCAGCCGCACCATGGTGAGGATGTTGGCGATGTTCCAGAGGCTCGCCTGGTTGACGGCCGCAGCGCCCAGCTTGCCGCCGGGCGGCGTCGGCCTGCCCGCACCGCCCGCGGCGGATGCCGGGACTCCGGTCATCTGCCCGCCTCCTCGAAAAGACACTCGGCGATCAGGTCGACGCCCTCGGTCCCGACGACCTTCGCCGTGACCATACGGCCCGGCTCGAGGCCCTCGGTCGTGGTGAAGACGACCTGGCCGTCGGTCTCGGGCGCCTGGTGCGGGCCCCGGCCGACGGCGCCGTCACCCTCGGGGGACGCGTCGACCGTCTCGACCAGTACCTCCATGGTCTCGCCGATCCGCTCCTCCGCGCGCTGCGCGGTGAGCTCCTCGGCCAGCCGGGAGAGGTGGGCGAGCCGCTCGTCGACGACGTCCTGGTCGAGCTTGTGCTCGTACGTGGCGGCCTCCGTGCCGTCCTCGTCCGAGTAGCCGAACACGCCGATGGCGTCGAGGCGGGCGTGCGTGAGGAAGCGTTCCAGCTCGGCGAAGTCCTCCTCGGTCTCGCCGGGGAAGCCCACGATGAAGTTGGAGCGCACACCGGCCTGCGGTGCCTTGCCGCGGATGGTCTCCAGCAGCTCCAGGAACCGGTCGGTGTCACCGAAGCGGCGCATGGCACGCAGCACGGCCGGCGCCGAGTGCTGGAAGGACAGGTCGAAGTAGGGCGCGACCTTCTCCGTGGACGTCAGGACGTCGATGAGCCCGGGACGCATCTCGGCGGGCTGCAGGTAGCTGACGCGTACGCGCTCGATCCCGTCGACCGCCGCCAGCTCCGGCAGCAGGGTCTCCAGCAGCCGGATGTCACCGAGGTCCTTGCCGTAGGAGGTGTTGTTCTCGGAGACCAGCATGACCTCCTTGACGCCCTGCTCGGCGAGCCAGCGGGTCTCGCCGAGGACGTCCGAGGGCCGGCGCGAGACGAAGGAGCCGCGGAAGGACGGGATGGCGCAGAAGGAGCAGCGCCGGTCGCAGCCGGAGGCGAGCTTCACCGAGGCGACCGGGCTGCGGTCCAGCCGGCGGCGCAGCGGCGCGCGCGGGCCGGAGGCCGGTGCGAGGCCCTCGGGCAGGTCCTCGGGGGCGGGGGCGGGCTCCTGCGCGTGACCGGGCAGGGCGATCTCCGCGGCCGCCTCCTGGCGCTGCACGGGGCTCAGCGGCAGCAGCTTGCGCCGGTCGCGCGGCGTGTGCGCCTCCACGCTGCCACCGCTCAGGATGGTCTGGAGGCGGCCGGAGATGTCGGCGTAGTCGTCGAAGCCGAGCACGCCGTCGGCCTCGGGCAGCGCCTCGGCGAGCTCCTTGCCGTACCGCTCGGCCATGCAGCCGACGGCGACGACGGCCTGGGTCCTGCCGTGGTCCTTCAGATCGTTGGCTTCCAGCAGGGCGTCGACGGAGTCCTTCTTGGCGGCCTCGACGAACCCACAGGTGTTGACGACCGCGACATCCGCGTCGGCGGCGTCCTGGACGAGCTCCCAGCCGTCCGCTGCCAAGCGGCCTGCGAGCTCCTCCGAGTCCACCTCGTTACGGGCGCAGCCAAGAGTGACAAGGGCGACGGTACGGCGTTCGGGCATGGACTCAAGACTACTTCGTCCCGGCCATGCCCCCGGCGCCACCCTTTAGGGGGCTCCGACGCCCCGCCCCCGAGGCCCGCCGGGCGGCCCGCAGCGCCCTCCGGGCCCGCCCCGCCGTCCTGCCGGCGTCACCCCACCTCGGGGTCGCCCTTCGTGTAGGACAGGCGCTCGACCTGCCCGGCCTCGAACTTCTCGTCGACCTTCTTGCCGTTCACGAAGAGCTCGATCGCCCCGGCGTTGCCCAGGATGAGATCGATCTTCTCGTCGTCCTGGAAGGTCTTGGAGTCGCCCTCCATGAGGAGTCCGTCGAAGAGCAGCTTGCCGTCGCTGGCCTTGGCGGAGATCCAGCTCTTGTCGTCGGTCGCGGTGAGCTTGACGGTCACCTTGTCCTTCGGGACGGCCGCGATCGCGCTCTCGGAGGGCGCGGGCGGGACGACCGGCTTGGGCGGCTTCGGCTTCGGGGCCGGCTTCTGGGCGGGGGCCGGGCCTTCCGCGACGTGCGTGGTGGTGGAGTCGGCGTCGTCGCCGTTGAACATCGTGAAGCCGACGAAGCCGATCACGGCGACGATGGCGGCGACCATCGCGGCGGTCCAGTTCGGGCGCCGCCGCTCCGGGCGGATGCGTTCGGCCTCGAAGAGCGGCGCGGCGGGCGTCGGCGAGGGCCGGCCGCCGTGCTCGGCGTCGTACTGCTCGACCAGGCGGACCGGGTCGAGACCGACGGCACGCGCGAGCGTACGGATGTGCCCTCGGGCGTACACGTCGCCGCCGCACCGGGAGAAGTCGTCCTCCTCGATGGCGTGCACGATCGGGATGCGCACGCGCGTGGCGGTGCTGACCTCCTCGACGGTCAGCCCCGCGTCGACGCGGGCCTGCTGGAGGACACGGCCGATCGAGGGGCGGTCCGCCTCCGGTCCCGCGGGGACGGAAGCGTCCGAAGGGGTCGGCGTCCCGGCGCTCTCGGGCGTATCCGAGGGTCCGGACGGAACGGACGAAGGGGGCGAAGGCCGGTCGTCTTCGGGGGATTTGCCGATGGACACGAGGGCGCCTTTCGAGCGTGTAACCACCTGCTGGAGGTTCAGTCTATGGGTGGTACGAAAGGGTTAAGCAACCGGGCGGACGCAGTTTGTACGCCATCGGAATGGCCGTGCGCCCAGAGGACGGGACGGACAGTCGATCCATTGTCCGCCCCTCTTCCCAACTTGACGTACGACGCGGGGAAACGGTTGCTCACGATCCCCTTACGAGTGAGACTCCATCAGGACTCGGACGGCGAATCCCTACGTCTCCGACTCCCCTCGGATCACGGCGAGTACTCCATCCAGCTCATCCGGTTTGACAAGGACGTCACGTGCCTTGGAGCCCTCGCTCGGCCCGACGATGTTGCGCGACTCCATCAGATCCATCAGCCGGCCGGCCTTGGCGAAGCCGACACGCAGCTTGCGCTGGAGCATCGACGTGGAACCGAACTGCGTGGTGACGACCAGTTCGGCGGCCTGGCACAGCAGGTCGAGGTCGTCGCCGATGTCCTCGTCGATCTCCTTCTTCTTCTGGGAGCCCACCGTGACGTCGTCGCGGAAGACCGGCGCCATCTGGTCCTTGCAGTGCTGGACGACCGCCTGGACCTCTTCCTCGGTGACGAACGCGCCCTGCATGCGGACGGGCTTGTTCGCCCCCATCGGGAGGAAGAGGCCGTCGCCCTTGCCGATGAGCTTCTCCGCGCCCGGCTGGTCCAGGATGACCCGGCTGTCGGCCAGCGACGAGGTGGCGAAGGCGAGCCGCGAGGGCACGTTCGCCTTGATGAGGCCGGTGACGACGTCCACGGACGGCCGCTGGGTGGCCAGCACCAGGTGGATGCCGGCCGCGCGGGCCAGCTGCGTGATGCGGACGATGGCGTCCTCGACGTCCCGCGGCGCGACCATCATGAGGTCCGCGAGCTCGTCGACGATGACCAGCAAATACGGGTACGGCTGGAGCTCGCGCTCGCTGCCCTCGGGCTGCTTGACCTTCCCGGCCCGGACGGCGGCGTTGAAGTCGTCGATGTGCCGGAAGCCGTACGCCGCCAGGTCGTCGTAGCGCAGGTCCATCTCGCGCACGACCCACTGGAGCGCCTCGGCCGCCCGCTTGGGGTTGGTGATGATGGGCGTGATGAGGTGCGGGATGCCCTCGTACGCGGTGAGTTCGACCCGCTTGGGGTCGACCAGCACCATCCGTACGTCCTCGGGGGTCGCCCTTATCATCACCGAGGTGATCAGGCAGTTGATGCACGACGACTTGCCGGACCCGGTGGCGCCGGCGACGAGCACGTGCGGCATCTTCGCCAGGTTGGCCATCACGTAGCCGCCCTCGACGTCCTTGCCGAGCGCGACCAGCATCGGGTGGTCGTCCTCGGCGGCGTCGGCGAGGCGCAGGACGTCGCCGACCTTGACCATCTCGCGGTCGGTGTTCGGGATCTCGATGCCGACGGCCGACTTGCCGGGGATCGGCGAGATGATCCGTACGTCGGGGCTGGCGACGGCGTACGCGATGTTCTTGGCCAGCGCCGTGATCCGCTCGACCTTCACGGCCGGGCCGAGCTCCACCTCGTACCGCGTGACCGTCGGCCCGCGGGTGAAGCCGGTGACGGCCGCGTCCACCTTGAACTCGGAGAAGACGGTGGTCAGCGCGGCGACGATCGCGTCGTTGGCGGCGCTGCGGGTCTTGCCCGGGCCGCCCCGCTCCAGCAGGTCGAGCGAGGGCAGGACGTACGTGATGTCCCCGGCGAGCCGGAGCTGCTCGGCGCGCGGCGGCAGGGGCTGCCCCTCGTCCCGCGCGGGTGCGGCCTTGGTGAGGTCCGGGACCTGGCCGGAGGCAGCCGCCGGCCCGCGGCCGGGCTTCACGGCGTCCCGCGCGGACGGTACGGGTGCGGGGGCGGCGGCCTCCCCGGCGTCCCGCGCGTCGCGCTTGCGGTCGCCCGTGACCTCCCGGGTCAGGTCGGCGACCACCGGCGAGGGGGGCATGCCGTTCAGTACGGCGCCGTCGAGCGCGGCCGCGGCAGCCGCCGCGATGTCGACCGCGTCCCGGGGCCGGTCGAAGTCCGGCTCGGGGACGGCCGCCGCCTTCCGCGGCCGCCTGCGCCGGGTGAGCGCCTCCTCCTCGGCCTCGTCCGGGCCGTAGGCGTCGTACGCACCGGCCGGCGGCACCGGCCCGCGCCGCCGCGGCCGGGCGGGCAGCGCCTCCCGCCACTGCTCGTCGTAGCGCTCGTCGTCCTCCGCGAGGCCGGCGGCCCCGGGTGGGGGCGCGAGCAGCCCGAGGCGCACCCCGAGCGCACGCAGCCGCTGCGGGATGGCGTAGACGGGCGTCGCCGTGACGACGAGCAGCCCGAAGACGGTGAGCAGCACCAGCAGGGGGACCGCGAGGACCTCGCCCATCATGAAGACCAGCGGCTTGGAGGCGCCCCAGCCGATCAGGCCGCCCGCGTCCCGCACCGCCTCGCTGCCCTGGTCCCGGCCGGGCGAGCCGCACGCGATGTGCACCTGCCCCAGCACGCCGATGACGAGCGCGGACAGGCCGATCACGATCCGCCCGTTGGCCTCCGGTTTCTCGGGGTGGAGGATGAGGCGGACCGCGACGGCGCCGACCAGCAGCGGTACGAGGAGGTCGAGCCGGCCGAAGGCACCGGTGACGAGCATCTCGACGAGGTCGCCGACCGGGCCGCGGAGGCTGGCCCAGGTGCCGGCGGCGACGATCAGGGCGATGCCGAGGAGAAGCAGCGCCAGGCCGTCCTTGCGGTGCGCGGGGTCGAGCCCCTTGGCGCCGCGCCCTATGCTCCGGAACATCGCGCCGACCGCGTGGGCGAGGCCGAGCCACAGGGCGCGGACCAGCCGGTACAGCCCCCCGGTGGGGGACGGCGCCGCCTTCGCTGCGCCCTTCGCTCCCGCCGCCTTCCGCGCGGCGGCCTTCTTGGCGGGGGCCTTCTTCGCCGCGGCCTTCCTGGCGGCGGGCGCGGCCCTCTTGACGGGGGGCTTGGCGGGCGCCGCCTTCTTCGCGGCGCCGGCGGCGCCCGTCGCACGGCCGGCGGCGCGCGGCTTCGCGGTGCCCGCCGTGCCGTGGGGACCCTTGCCGGACGTACGTGAGGCCATGGGGGTGAGATTACCGGTGTGGGACGCGGTGGACACGTGTGCCTACCGCTTCACCCGTTCGTGTCGTCCGCACGGTCATCACAAACTGACGACTGCTCAACGGAAGGCCGGGCAACGGACCGCCGCGCGGCGGACGCTGCGCGACGAGGGACCCTGGACGGGTGGCCGACGACGCGGTGACGGAGAGTCGCCGACGGTGCTCCGTACCCACGGCGGATCCCCTGACGGCCGGTCAGGCGGACAGTGCGTCAGCCCTGCGCGGGCAGACCGGGCGAGCCGCCCCCGCTGCCGGGCTCCAGGGCGTCCAGCGCCCGGCGCAGCCCGGTGAGTTTGCGCTCCAGGTGCGCGGCGGTGGCGACGGCGGCGGCGTCCGCCGACTCGTCGTCGAGCTGCTTGGAGAGGGCCTCGGCCTGCTCCTCGACCGCGGCGAGGCGCGCGGAGAGCTCGGCGAGCAGACCGGCGGACTCACGGGCCGCGCCGTCCTGGCCGCCCTGGCCGCCTTCGAGCTGGAGACGCAGCAGCGCCGCCTGCTCGCGCAGTTGGCAGTTCTTCATGTACAGCTCGACGAAGACGGAGACCTTCGCGCGCAGCACCCAGGGGTCGAACGGCTTGGAGATGTAGTCGACGGCCCCGGCCGCGTACCCACGGAAGGTGTGGTGGGGGCCGTGGTTGATCGCGGTGAGGAAGATGATCGGGATGTCCCGTGTCCGTTCCCGACGCTTGATGTGCGCGGCGGTCTCGAAACCGTCCATTCCCGGCATCTGGACGTCCAGCAGAATGACCGCGAAGTCGTCCGTCAGCAGCGCCTTGAGCGCTTCCTCCCCTGACGATGCCCGGACCAGCGTCTGATCGAGCGCAGAGAGGATGGCCTCCAGCGCCAGCAGATTCTCCGGTCGGTCATCGACCAGGAGGATCTTGGCCTTCTGCACCATGGCCCGTCCTCCTCGCCCCGGCAGTTGGCCGGGCGCCGCCCCAGGGGACGACTCCCTTGCGCCGTCCGTCCTTGTGCCGGTCATGGTAGCCGCACCCCGCCTGTCGCCACACCCTGTCACCGCGATGTCACTGTGCACGTAGCAGAAACGCGGTGGGAGACCAGAAGGTTCCCCGTACACCGCCCTCTCACACGCTTTCGACCACAGTCAGTCAGCAAGTCGTTGTCATTCGTGCGGCGTCCGATCACTCTCCGCGCATCCACTGCTCCATCACGGAGAGCAGATGATCGGGATCCACCGGCTTCGTCACGTAGTCGGAAGCCCCGGACTCGATGGCCTTCTCCCGGTCGCCCTTCATCGCCTTCGCCGTCAGCGCGATGATCGGCAGGCCGGCGAACTGCGGCATCCGCCGGATCGCCGTCGTCGTCGCGTACCCGTCCATCTCCGGCATCATGATGTCCATCAGGACGACCGCCGCGTCGTCGTGCTGCTCCAGCACCTCGATGCCCTCGCGGCCGTTCTCGGCGTACAGCACCGCCAGGCCGTGCTGCTCCAGGACGCTGGTGAGCGCGAAGACGTTGCGGATGTCGTCGTCGACGATGAGCACCTTCTCACCGTTGAACGCGAAGCGGTGCCCCGGCGTGTGCGCGGCCTCCTGACCGGCACCCGGCCAATCCTGCGCCCCGGACGCCGCACCCGTCGCCGGCCCGGACGCCTGCTGTCCCGCGGGCGACTCGGAGGGCGCCTCCTGCGGCTGCGCCGTCTGACCCGGCAGCGCCGCGCGCGGCTCCGCCCGGCCCGCCGTCCTGCGGCGGTGCCGGAACAACGCCCCGCCGCCCGAGCGCCCGTCCTGCGCCGCCTCGCCGTACCCGTCCGGCCCCTGGCCGTCGGAGCCGCCGGGCTCCGCGTTCGGGCCCTGGTGCCCGTACCCGTGCGGAGGCAGCTCGCTGGGGTGCAGCGGCAGGTACAGCGTGAAGGTCGAGCCGCGGCCCGGTTCGCTCGCCGCGTGGATCTCGCCGCCCAGCAGCCTCGCGATCTCCCGGCTGATCGACAGGCCCAGTCCCGTACCGCCGTACTTGCGGCTCGTCGTACCGTCCGCCTGCTTGAACGCCTCGAAGATCACCCGCATCTTGCTGGCGGCGATGCCGATCCCCGTGTCGGTCACCGAGAACGCGATCAGGTCGCCGTCCGGCTCGCTCAGCGAACCCGCCTCCAACAGCTGCTCGCGGATCGACTGCGGCACGTCCGCCCTGGCCGGCCGGATCACCAGCTCCACCGCCCCGCTGTCGGTGAACTTCACCGCGTTCGACAGCAGGTTGCGCAGTACCTGCAGCAGCCGCTGCTCGTCGGTGTGGAGCGTGGCCGGCAGTTCCGGCGACACCCGTACGGAGAAGTCCAGCCCCTTCTCGGCGGTCAGCGGCCGGAACGTCGCCTCCACGTAGTCGACGAGCTGCACCAGCGCGATCCGGGTCGGGCTGACGTCCATCTTGCCCGCCTCGACCTTCGACAGGTCGAGGATGTCGTTGATCAGCTGCAGCAGGTCCGAACCGGCACCGTGGATGGTCTCGGCGAACTCGACCTGCTTCGGCGACAGGTTGCCCTCCGCGTTGTCCGCGAGCAGCTTCGCCAGGATGAGCAGCGAGTTCAGCGGCGTACGCAGCTCGTGCGACATGTTCGCCAGGAACTCCGACTTGTACCGCATGGAGACGGCCAGCTGCTCGGCCCGCTCCTCCAGCACCTGCCGGGCCTCCTCGATCTCGGTGTTCTTCACCTCGATGTCGCGGTTCTGCTGCGCCAGCAGCTCGGCCTTCTCCTCCAGTTCGGCGTTGGAGTCCTGCAGCGCCTTCTGCCGGCTCTCCAGTTCCGCCGAACGCTCCCGCAGCTGCTCCGTCAGCTCCTGCGACTGCTCCAGCAGCACCTCGGTCTTGGTGTTGACGCTGATGGTGTTGACGCTCGTCGCGATCATCTCGGCGATCTGGTTCAGGAAGTCGCGCTGGATCTGCGTGAAGGGCTGGAACGACGCCAGCTCGATCACACCGAGGACCTTCCCCTCGAAGAGCACCGGCAGCACGATCACATGCGCCGGGGCCGCCTCCCCGAGCCCGGACGAGATCTTCAGGTAGCCCGGCGGAACGTTGACCTGGATCGTCCGCTTCTCCTCGGCCGCCGTACCGATCAGCGTCTCGCCCGGCCGGAAGGACGTGGGCATCGACCCGGCCGAGTAGCCGTAGCTGCCGCGCATGACCAGCACGTACGAACCGTCCTCGTCCGCCCCGATCTCGTTCCCGCCGCCCGTGGGCATCGCCAGGAAGAACGCGCCGTGCTGCGCCGAGACCACCGGGGTCAGCTCGCTCATGATCAGCGAGGCGACGTCGTCCAGGTCGCGCCGGCCCTGCATCAGGCCGGAGATGCGGGCCAGGTTGCCCTTGAGCCAGTCCTGCTCCTCGTTGGCGAGGGTGGTGTCGCGCAGGTTGGCGATCATCGTGTTGATGTTGTCCTGGAGGACCTGGATCTCGCCCGCCGCGTCGACGTCGATCTTCAGGTTCAGGTCGCCGCGGGTCACCGCCGTGGCGACGGCCGCGATCGCGCGCACCTGCCGTGTCAGGTTCCCGGCCATCTCGTTCACCGACTCGGTCAGGTCGCGCCAGGTGCCGTCGACGTCCCGGACCCGGGCCTGGCCGCCGAGGATGCCCTCGGTGCCCACCTCGCGGGCCACCCGGGTGACCTCCTCGGCGAACGACGAGAGCTGGTCGACCATCGTGTTGATGGTGTTCTTCAGCTCCAGGATCTCGCCCTGCGCATCGATGTCGATCTTCTTGGTCAGGTCGCCCTTGGCGATGGCCGTGGTGACCGCGGCGATCTGGCGCACCTGACCCGTCAGGTTGGACGCCATCGAGTTCACCGACTCGGTCAGGTCCTTCCACGTACCGGACACACCCGGCACCCGGGCCTGGCCGCCCAGCTCGCCCTCCGTGCCCACCTCGCGCGCCACGCGCGTGACCTCGTCGGCGAACGACGACAGCGTGGTCACCATGGTGTTGACGGTGTCGGCGAGCTCCGCGACCTCGCCGCGCGCCTCGACCGTCACCTTCTTCGTGAGATCGCCGTTGGCGACGGCCGACGACACCCGCGAGATGTTGCGCACCTGCGAGGTCAGGTTGTTGGCCATCACGTTGACGTTGTCGCTCAGGTCTTTCCAGATGCCGGTGACGCCCCGCACCCGCGCCTGGCCGCCCAGGATGCCCTCCGTACCCACCTCACGGGCGACCCGCGTCACCTCGTCGGCGAAGTTGGACAGCTGGTCCACCATCGTGTTGACGGTGGTGACGAGGTCGAGGATCTCGCCCCGCGCGTCGACCGTGATCTTCTTCGACAGGTCGCCCTTGGCGACCGCGGTCGTCACCTCGGCGATGTTCCGCACCTGCGAGGTGAGGTTGTTCGCCATCGAGTTGACGGACTGCGTCAGGTCCTTCCAGGTGCCGGAGACGCCCTGCACCTCCGCCTGGCCGCCCAGGATGCCCTCCGTACCCACCTCACGGGCCACCCGGGTCACCTGCTCCGCGAAGTTCGACAGCTGGTCCACCATCGTGTTGAGGGTGTTCTTCAGCTCCAGGATCTCGCCGCGCGCATCCACGTCGATCTTCTGCGACAGGTCACCGCGCGCCACCGCCGTCGCGACCTGGGCGATGTTGCGGACCTGGGCGGTCAGGTTCCCCGCCATGCCGTTCACCGAATCCGTCAGGTCCCGCCACACACCCGCGACCCCCGGCACCTGCGCCTGACCGCCCAGCCGGCCGTCGGTGCCCACCTCGCGGGCCACCCGGGTCACCTGCTCGGCGAACGCCGACAGCTGGTCGACCATCGTGTTGATGGTGTTCTTCAGCTCCAGGATCTCGCCGCGCGCGTCCACGTCGATCTTCTGCGACAGGTCACCGCGCGCCACCGCCGTCGTCACCTGCGCGATCTGCCGCACCTGCGACGTCAGGTTCCCGGCCATGAAGTTGACGGAGTCCGTGAGCTCCTTCCACGTGCCCGAGACACCGTCGACGCGCGCCTGACCGCCCAGCCGGCCCTCCGTGCCCACGTCCCGCGCCATGCGCGTCACCTGGTCGGCGAACGACGACAGCTGCGCCACCATCGTGTTGACCGTGTTCTTCAGCTCCAGCATCTCGCCCGCGACGTCGACGGTGACCTTCTGCGTCAGATCGCCGTTCGCCACCGCCGTCGTCACCTGCGCGATGTCCCGCACCTGACCGGTGAGGTTGCGGAACGCCGTGTTGACCGAGTCCGTCAGGTCCTTCCAGGTCCCCGCGGCCCCCGGCACATGGGCCTGGCCGCCCAGCCGGCCCTCGACACCCACCTCGCGGGCCACCCGCGTCACTTCCGAACCGAACGCCGACAGCTGGTCCACCATCGTGTTGACGGTGTTCTTCAGCTCCAGCATCTCCCCGGCCACGTCGACGGTGACCTTCTGCGACAGGTCACCGTTCGCCACCGCCGTCGTCACCTGCGCGATGTCCCGCACCTGGGTGGTCAGGTTCCGGAACACGGTGTTGACCGAGTCCGTCAGGTCCTTCCACGTACCGGCCGCGCCCGGCACCTGCGCCTGCCCGCCGAGCAGACCCTCGGCACCGACCTCGCTCGCCACACGCGTCACCTCGTCGGCGAACGTCCGCAGCGTCTCGGTCATCTGGTTGATCGTGTCGGCGAGCTGCGCCACCTCGCCCCGCGCGCTGACCGTCACCTTCTGGGACAGGTCACCGTTGGCCACCGCCGTCGTCACCTCGGCGATGCCGCGCACCTGGGACGTCAGGTTGCCCGCCATCGTGTTGACGGAGTCGGTGAGGTCCTTCCACACCCCGGCCACGCCCGGCACCTCGGCCTGACCGCCCAGCTCGCCCTCCGTACCCACCTCGCGCGCCACCCGCGTGACCTCGGAGGAGAAGGACGACAGCTGGTCCACCATCGTGTTCACGGTGTTCTTCAGCTGGAGCATCTCACCGGCCACGTGCACGGTGACCTTCCGCGACAGATCACCCTTGGCGACCGCCGTCGTCACGAGGGCGATATCCCGCACCTGGGCCGTCAGCCGGTACGCCATGGTGTTCACCGAATCCTGGAGATCCTTCCAGGAACCGGACATACCGCGCACCTGCGCCTGCCCGCCGAGCTTGCCCTCGGTGCCGACCTCCAGCGCCACCCGGGTCACCTCGTCGGTGAACGCCGAGAGCTGGTCGACCAGGTTGTTGACCGTACGGGCGACCTTGAGGAACTCGCCGCGCAGCGGCCGCACCGTCCCGTCCAGGCTCTCCGAGCGCAGCTCCATCCGCTGCTCCAGGTCACCCTCCGCGACCGCGGACAGCACCCGCCCGACCTCCGACACGGGCCGCGTCAGATCGTCGACCAGGGCGTTCGCCGCCTCGATGGCCTGCGCCCAGGCGCCCTCGCTGGCCCCGACCTCCAGCCGCTCCGACAGCTTGCCCTCGCGCCCGACCATCCGCCGGACCCGCTGCAGCTCCCCGGTCAGGTGCAGCTTGCGGTCGGCGACCTCGTTGAAGACGGCGGCGATCTCCGCCATCACGCCGTCACCGGTCACGGTCAGGCGCTTGCGGAAGTTGCCGTCCCGCATCGACGCCAGGGCGGTCAGCAGCCGCTCCAGGGCCGCGGCATCCACCTCGACCGTCCCACCGCTCCGGGACCGCCCGCCCTTCGCGCGCGTGCTTCCGCTCCGCGCCGTCACGCCAGACTCCACCGTGTCCCTCCCGCAGGGATCGACCGTACTGCTCCGACATCACTCGTGGCTGCTCGGGCAGGGAATGCCCGGGACGCCGCCGGAAGCCCTCCCAGTGTTTCACCACGAGCGATCGAGGCCATAACAGTTCGGCAGCTTCGCATAACGTCCCCACCCTCGGGGGACGGAAACGGTGGTGACCACCACCCGCCCGGACAGCGAAGGTAAGTAACCTGGCATCCGGCTGTCCAACCGCCCCGGTCCGCCCGGCTGGGGGCGGTGCGGCGGAGCGCGACCACTCGGGCACCGGGGAGGGGCAGGGCCGACCATGGCAGAGCCGGGCGTCGAGACGTGTACGAGGAGTTCTGTGATCACCGCTCGGGCGGCCGCCACCTTCGAGCCTGTGGGGCGGTCCGTGGCGACCGCCCGGGCCTTCGTCCGGGACACCCTCCAGGGCTGGGGTTACGGCGATGTCGTCGACGACGCCGTCGTCCTCACCAGCGAACTCGTCACCAATGCGGTGATCCACGCCGGCACCGCCGCCGACGTCCTGTGCCTGCGCACCGAGGACGGCGTACGCGTCGAGGTCGCCGACCGCTACCCGGAGCGCGAGGTGCCCCTCCAGGGCTCCGGCCGCGCGCAGGTCCACCCGGAGCGCGAGAACGGCCGCGGACTGCTGCTGTGCGCCGCCCTCGCCTCCCGCTGGGGCGTCGAGTACTCCCCCACCCGCAAACAGGTCTGGTTCCAGCTCGACCTCCCGGAGCGCCCCGTCGGCACCCGCTCCGCCGGCCCCGCCCTCCCCGACGACCTCCTCCCCGTGGCCGACGAACGCGTCCGCGTCGCCGTCGCCCAGATCGACCGCAACGGCACCATCAGCGCCTGGAACGAGGACGCCGAGCGCCTCTTCGGGTACGCCGCGGATCAGGTCGCCGGCAAGCCGCTCGGCGACTTCGCCGCCTGGCCCCACACCCCCGGCATCGGCACCGGCCTCGCCGAGGCCCTGCGGCTCTCCCGCTGGGAGGGCAGCTACGGCATCCGCTGCGCCGACGGCCGCGTCATCCCGGTCTACGCCTCCCACCTGCGCGTACGCGACACCCACGGCGAGCCGTCCACCGTCTGCCTCCTCGTACGGGACTACGAGCGGGCCGTGCTGCAGTCGCCGTCCCGCACCCCCGTGACCGACTCGGGCTCCGAGGGCCGCAGCTCCGACCCCTTCGAGGTCTTCATCGGCTCCCCCGCCCCGGACGACCTCGACGGCCTGCTGCAGCGGACCGTCGAGCGCGCCCGCGACATGCTCGACGGCGACGCCGCCTTCCTGCTGCTGGCCACCGACGACGAGACCGAGCTGGAGGTCCGCGCCACCACCGGACTCCCTTCGGCCCGCCAGCGCTTCGCCCGCGTGCCCGTCGAGTCCGGTACCGGGCGGTACTCCTCCGCCCGCATGCCCGCCGTCCACGAGGACCTCACCGCCGTCCATGGCGCCGTGCCCCTCCTCACCGGCACCGGGATGCGCTCGGTCGTCACCGTCCCCCTCAAGGTCGAGGGCCGCCTCACGGGCTCGCTGGGCGTCGCCGCGGAGGCCGCCGGACGGTACTCGAACGAGGAGGCCCTGCGGCTCCAGTTCGCCGCCGACCGCATCGCCCTCGCCGTGGAGTCCGCCCGCCTGGGCGAGCTCGAACGCCTCCGCCGCGGCTCCCTCAGCTTCCTCGTCGAGGCTTCCGACCTGCTGGCCGGCACCCTGGACCGCGACCAGACCCTGGCCCTGATGGCCCAGATGACCGTGCCGACGCTGGCCACCTGGTGCGCCGTCTACACGATCGCCGACCAGTCGTCCGACCCGTACCTCTCCTACGTCCTCCACGAGGACGAGGACCGCATCGACGGCCTGAAGGCCCTGCTGTCCAAGATCCCGCCGCCGGAGCCGGTCCCCTCCCCCGGGGCCCGCGTCTGGACCGCCCCCTCCGACGCCGCCCACGAAGCTGCCCTGCGCACCTCCATGCGCGAGCTGGGGTACGGCTCCGGCTCGCTGACGTCCGGCGTCGGCACGTCGCTGGCGACGGCCGCCGCGGTGGGCGGCGAGACGGTCGTCCTGCCCCTGGTCGCCCGTAACCGCGTCATCGGCATGCTGACGCTCGGCAAGCCGTCCGACGACCATTTCCGCCAGGAGATCCTGGAGCTCGCCGAGGACCTCTCACGCCGGGCCGCCCTCGCCCTCGACAACGCCCGCCTGTACTCCGAGCGCACGGCCATCAGCCAGTCGCTCCAGCGCAGCCTGCTGCCCCCGGGCCTCCCGCAGGTCCCGGGCGTCGAGGTCGACGTCATCTACCGCGCGGCCGGCGAGGGCAACGAGGTCGGCGGCGACTTCTACGACCTCTTCCCGATCCGCGACAACGCGTACGGCTTCGCCATCGGCGACGTCTGCGGTACGGGGCCGGAAGCCGCGGCCGTCACCGGCCTCGCCCGCCACGCCCTGCGCCTGCTGGCCCGCGAAGGATTCGGCGGCCCCGCGGTCCTGGAGCGCCTGAACGCGGCGATCCTCGACGAGGGCGCCCGCTCCCGCTTCCTCACCCTGCTCTACGGCGAGCTGTGGCCGCAGGAGGACGGCAGCGCCCTCCTCAAGGTCGTCTGTGCCGGCCACCCGCTCCCGCTGCGCCTGCGCCCGGACGGCACGGTCGAACCGGCCGCCGAACCGCAGCCGCTGCTGGGCGTCATGGACGACCTGGAGCTGTACGAGGAGACCGTCACCCTGGACCCGGGCGACGTCCTGCTGTGCGTCACCGACGGCGTCACCGAACGCCGCGAGGGTTCCCGCATGCTCGGCGACGACGGCCTGATGGACGTCCTCACCACGTGTACGGGCCTGACGGCCGGCGCTGTCACCGCCCGCGTGATGCGCGCGGTCGAACGTTTCGCCGCCGAGCCGCCGTCCGACGACATGGCGATCCTGGCGATGCGCGTCCCGGAGCCGCACACCGACTGAGCGGAAAGGCCGTCGGCCCTCACCCGCACAACGAAAAAGACCCCCGCCACTAGGGCGGGGGTCTTCTTTCGTTCCAGAGCCCCCAAACGGAATCGAACCGTTGACCTTCTCCTTACCATGGAGACGCTCTGCCGACTGAGCTATAGGGGCCGGCTTGTCGCTTTGAGGTTTCCCTCGCGGCAACGGGAAAAGCATACCCCGAACGAACCGATTCGCCTAACCGGCTCCCCCGCCGGCAACACGGCGAGGACACCGCTCCCTGAACCCCTCTTACCTGCCTTGCCCGGAAGGGCCCTTCGCCGAAAGCCGTACCCGACCCCGACCCCGCCCGGAACGCGGAAAAGCCCCGCACCATAACGGTGCGGGGCTTCCCCACAAGAATTGTTCGGCGGCGTCCTACTCTCCCACAGGGTCCCCCCTGCAGTACCATCGGCGCTGAAAGGCTTAGCTTCCGGGTTCGGAATGTAACCGGGC